>JAJPIT010000107.1 GCA_021324615.1 Terriglobia bacterium
CCGCGCATCCGGCGGAAAACGCGGCGAGCGCCGTTTCCATCGCCGCGATCAGATCGGGCATCGGCAGCAGGTCTCTTACATCGGATTCGGTGAGAAGAAGAGGCATTCGTTTTATGCACGCCCGATCGAGCGGCGAAACAGCCAATACACCGGCAGGCCGATGAGGACGATGACGAATCCCGGCCAGGTGCTGGACGGTTTGTAGATCAGCAGAATCGTCAGGATTACCGCGGCGCCGAGAATATAGAGCGCCGGAATCACCGGATAACCGAAGACGCGATACGGCCGCTCGGCCTCCGGACGCTTGTAGCGCAGCCGGAAAATCCCGGCGACGGTGAGGATGTAAAACAGCAGCGCGGCGGAAATGATGTAATCCAGCAGATTGCTATAAACATTGCCATAGGTTTGCGTGCCCGCGTCGTAAGTCCGCGGCAGGACCAGAAAGGCGGCCCAGGCGCCCTCGATGATCAGCGCCCAGGCCGGGACCTTCGCTTGATTCAGCGAATAGGCGCGGCGGAAAAAAAGCTTGTCGCGAGCCATGGCGTAACAGGCGCGCGCGCCGGCTAAAATCAAGCCGTTCATGCACCCGAAAGTGGAGATCATGATCAGCACCGCCATGATCGCGGCGCCGCGTCCGGGGAAGATCGCCTGAAGCGCCGCTGTCGCCACGCGATCCGCGGGAGCATGCTGAATCTGGGGGAACGGAAGCGTCACCAGATACGCGACGTTCGCCAGCAGGTACAGCAAAATGACGAGTCCGGTGCCCAGGGCCAGCGACAGCGGGATATTGCGTTTGGGATTTTTCACTTCTCCGGCGGTGAAGGTAATGTTGTTCCAGGCGTCGGCCGAAAAAAGCGATCCGGTCTGAGAAACGCAGATGGCGGCGAACAAGCCGAACGCTGTAGCGGCGGTGAGGCCCGGCGAGATCGGCGTCAGATCGGCCGGCGTCCAGAAGCCCGCGCCGAAATTCGCGCGCACCGCCTGGGCGTTCCATCCGAGCAGCAGCCCGACCACGATCAGGCCGAACAGCGCCGCCATCTTGGTTGTGGTGAAAATATTCTGGATGATTTTTCCGTACTCCAGGCCGCGCGTATTGGTCCAGGTGAGCAGCACGATCAGCAGAATCGCGACAAGCTGCGCGGTGGAAAGCGACAACGCGTATCCGCCGATCCGGACGGGCGCGATGATGTAATTGCTCTCGCTCACCGCCGGCACGAAGACGCCGAGAAACCGCGCGAATCCCACGCCGACGGCGGCGATGGTCCCGGTCTGAATCACCAGCAGCAGCGTCCATCCGTAAAGAAAGCCCCACAGCGGCGAGAACGCTTCCCGCAGGTAGACATATTGCCCGCCGGCGCGCGGCATCATCGACGCCAGCTCGCCGTAGGACAACGCGCCGGTCACGGTCATCAGCCCGGTGACCAGCCAGGCGACCAGCAGCCATCCGCCGCTTCCCAGATACCGCCCCATTTCCGCCGAAACGATGAAGATTCCGGAGCCGATCATCGACCCGGCCACGACCATCGTCGAATCGTACAAGCCGAGGCCGCGCGTAAACTCGGAATCGACGGCGGAGGCGGTTTGCGGTTGCATGGATCTAATACAGTATCATGAGTGCGAAGGCGTTTCCTTCCGCTTGCCGCATGCGATAAAACAAGCTCCGTTCTATTTCACCGCCGCGGCCGCGGTGTGCGCTCCGGTCTCGATCGCCGCCTGCCAGGTGCTGATCGGATTGGCGATTGCGGCGATGATCGCGGCGCGCTGCGAATGGCGCATCCCGCCGGTGTGGCTGCCGATCGCCGTTTTTTTCGCGCTGACGCTGGTTTCGCTCGCCGCATCGGGACACGCGAAGCAGGGGATGCCGCAGATCAAGAAATTTTATGTCTACGCGCTGCTGTTCCTCGTGGCCAGCAATGTTCGGACGCTTCGCCAGATCCGCGCGATCGCCATGCTGTGGATTTTGGCCGCCGCGCTGTCCTCGGCATGGGCGCTGAATCAGTTCTATAACCGGTACGAGGACGCCAGGGACGCGCATCGTGATTTCTACCGCGCCTACATCGCCGACCGCATCACCGGATTCATGAGCCACTGGATGACCTTCAGCGGCCAGATGATGATGGTGCTGCTGCTGATCGCGGCGCTGCTGTTCTTCTCCAAAGCGCCGAGGTGGCTGCTGGCGCCCGCCGCGCTGACCGGCGCCGCGCTCATCCTGGCTGAAACGCGAAGTATGTGGCTGGGCGCCGCGGCCGGCGGAATTTATCTCATCTGGTACTGGAAACGCTGGGTTTTGCTGGCGATTCCGGTGCTGGCCGCCATTGTTCTGCTGGTGAACCCGTTCGAGCTGGGCGACCGGCTGCGCTCCACCGTTCAGCCGCACCCCGGCGATCTCGATTCCAACGCGCATCGCGCCATGTGCCGCGCCATCGGCTACCAGATGATCAAAGCGCATCCCTTGCTCGGCATCGGACCGGAGCAGGTGCAGTATCAGTACCTCGATTATCTGCCGCCGGGAACCAGGCTCCCGCTGCCGACCGGATTTTACGGCCATCTGCACAACATCTACGTTCACTACGCGGCGGAGCTGGGAATCCCGGCGATGCTCGCGATGCTCTGGATGCTCCTGCGGCCGCTGTACGATTTTTTGCGCGGGCTGCGCCGGGGTATGGGCGAAAGCGCATGGGTGCTGCGCGCGGCCGTGGCCGTCCTCATCGCGATTATGGTCAGCGGATTTTTCGAGAAAAATATCGGCGACAGCGAAGTGCTGGAGCTGTTTCTCGCCATCCTCGGATGCGGATATGCTGTCCTGATGAAGGAGGAAAGCGCGCCGCCGCGCCCCAACGCGCCCCAGCGCGCCTTCCCAGAAGGAAGATGACATGAACGGCCTGATGATGAACACCCCGCTGACGCTCACGCCGCTGCTGGAGCGCGCCGCGCGCCTGTTCCCGAAACGCGCGATCGTTTCGCGCACCGATTCCGGCATGCATCGCTAC
>JAJPIT010000097.1 GCA_021324615.1 Terriglobia bacterium
AGATCCTCGTCGAAATCGTGCAGCTTGTGCAGATGCGCGGCGAGCGCGGGAATCTCGCGGCCCGAGGGCGTCCGCAGAAACATCTGATAGCCGCGGCTGACCAGCATGGCGATCTCGCCGCCGATCATCACCCCCGCCTTGCCGACCTTCACCGTGCCTTTGCCCGCATCCTCGACGATCGCGCCGCAGCCGCCTCGCGTCACCAGGGCGCGCGCGGGGGATTCGCGCTTCACCTCGAATTTGAAGTCCTTGAGATTGGAAAGCCGCTCGTCGAACGTCGGATTCTTTGGGGTCGCCCGGCGAAAGAACATAACACTCATTATAATGCGGGAGTGCCATTCGTTCTTGCTTTGGATGAAGGAACCACCAGCGCGCGCGCCGCGCTCTACAACGAAGAGGGCCGCCGCGTGGCGATGCAATCGGAGCCGGTCGAATGCGTGTATCCGCAGCCGGGCTGGGTGGAGCAGGATGCGGAAGCGATCTGGCGGGCGCAGCTCGACGCCGCCCGGAGGACGCTTGCCGCGGCTAACGTAAGCGCGCGAGAGATTGCCGCCATCGGCATCGCCAATCAGCGTGAAACCACCATCGTGTGGGATAAGAACACCGGGCGGCCGGTCGCGCCCGCGATCGTATGGCAATGCCGCCGCACCGCCGCCTATTGCGACACGCTGCCCGCGCGCGAAATGGTGCGCCGCAAAACGGGCCTGGTGATCGACGCCTATTTTTCGGCGAGCAAGATTCGCTGGCTGCTCGATTACGCCGGCGCGCGCCCGCGCGACCTTCTGTTCGGCAACGTCGATACCTGGCTGATCTGGAAGCTCACCGGCGGGCTCCACGTCACCGATCCGACCAACGCCTCCCGCACCATGCTGATGAATCTCGAATCGGGCGATTGGGATGACGAGCTTCTGGATCTGTTCGGCATCCCGCGCGAGATGATGCCGCGCATCGTCGCCTCCTCCGGCGTCTGCGGCGCGGCTTCGCCCGAACATCTGGGCGCCGAAATCCCGATCGCTGGAATCGCCGGAGACCAGCAGGCCGCGCTGTTCGGACAAGCCTGTTTCTCGCCCGGATTCTCCAAAAACACTTATGGCACGGGATGTTTCGCGCTGATGCACGCCGGCGTGCAGGCGCCCGTCTCCCGGCACAAGCTGCTGGCCACGCGAGCCGCCTCGCCCGGCCGGACGGCGCAATACGCCGTCGAGGGCAGCATCTTTATTGCGGGCGCCGCGGTGCAATGGCTGCGCGACAAGCTGCAACTCATCTCCACCGCCGCGGAAAGCGAAGCGCTGGCGGCCTCCGTGCCGGACACCGGCGGAGCCTACCTGGTTCCGGCGTTTGTGGGATTAGGGGCGCCGTACTGGGATCCCTCGGCGCGGGGCCTGTTCACCGGCATCACCGCCGCTACCGATCGCGCCCGCCTGGTCCGCGCCACGCTCGAAAGCATCGCCTATCAAACGCGCGACCTGGTGGATGCCATGGAAGCTGACGCCGGCCAGAAAATTAAGGAGCTGCGCGTCGACGGCGGCGCGACGGCGAACAATTTTTTGATGCAGTTTCAGGCCGACATTTTGGGATGTCCCATCATCCGGCCCGCGGACACCGAAACCACCGCGTTGGGCGCCGCCTATCTGGCGGGCCTGGCCACGGGTTATTTCAAAAGCATGGAAGAGCTTTCGCGTTTCTGGCGATCCGAGCGCGTTTTCCAGCCGCAAATGCCCGCGGACCGGCGCGAGGAGTTATGGGCGGGCTGGCAACGCGCGGTCGCCCAGTGCCGCTTCGTTGGACCCGGGCAGGCGCGCAAAACATCGCCCTGAGCTCTTTCCGCCCGGGCTCCTTCGCGCGGCTGACGGGCCGGGAAATTCGAGCGTTTATCGCCAGATCTGATACCACTTCCTGGACTCGCCGCGCCCGGAAACTCCCGCGGAGTCCACCGGCGCGCCGTCAATGGCGGCGCGCGGATTCTTCACGCACAGCAGCTCGGCCAATCCGCGGCCATAGCGCCTTTCAATCCAGGCGAACGCCGCGTCGAGCTTCGGCGGGCGATGTTCGCAATCGTGCGCGTCGCTGGCGATGAAGTGCGCCAAGCCCCGATCAATGAGCGTTTCCGAAAATTCCTCCGCCCGCCGGCCGAAGCGGCCGAGCAGGCTCTGCGCCGTAAGCTGCACCCGCGCGCCCGACTCCACCCACTTCGCGATCTCCTCGACGCGCTGGCGCAGCAGGCCGTTGCGCTCCGGATGCGTAACCACCGGGATCATGCCCGCATCCTGGAGCCGCGCGAAAATTTCCGGCGTGTTCTTAAAGATGATCAGATCGGAAAACTCCACCAGCAGATAACATTTCTGGTTGATCGTGTACCTGGCCGGATTCGCGATGGCGTCCTGAATGTTTTCATAGCTCAGATGAAAATCGCAGCCGGAATAAACCCGCACGCCCTGGCCGGAAATTTCCTCCAGCCTCGCGCGAATTTTCTGCGGATCGAATTTGTATTTGAGATTGGCGTGCGGCGTGGCGACCAGATCCGTGGTGCCGCTGGCGGCGGCCATGCGAATCATCGCGAGAGATTCGTCGAGCGTTCGGGCGCCGTCGTCAACGCCGTAAAGAACGTGCGTGTGAAGATCGATCACTTCTGATGTCCGGGGCCCCACACGATTCTGCCGGGCTTGGCTCCCGTGACCGCGCCGTTGTGGAGTACGGCGACGCCGTTGACGAACACTTCCTTGATCCCGGCCGAGATCTGATGCGGATTTTCATACGTCGCGCGATCGGCGATGGCCGCGGGATCGAATACGACGACGTCGGCGTAAAAACCTTCCTTCAGCAGCCCGCGATCCTGAATGGACAGGCGATTCGCGGTCGCCGAGGTCATCTTGCGCACGGCGTCCTCCAGCGTCAGCACGTGCTCCTGGCGGACATATTTTCCGAGAATGCGCGGAAAATTTCCGTAGGCGCGCGGATGCGCCAGGCTGCGCGTGTCCGCCGGATCGATGCCCGCCGAATCGCTGCCGATCTTGATCCACGGCTGCTGGAGCTGGAGCTTCACGTTTTCCTCGCTGCCGATGAAAAACATCGTTTCGATGCGGGAATGCTCGGCGGAAATTAAATCGATCGCGGTGTCGGCCCAGTCTTTATGCAGCGCCGCGGCGATTTCGGAGAGGCGCTCGCCCTGATATTGGCGATACTGGGGCGAGGCCAGCCGCAGAATCATCACACCCGACGGCGTCGCTTCGCGGCAGATATTTTCCCAATCGCGCGGCGCGGCCATGGCTTCATCGTGGATTTTTTTACGCGTCGCAGGATCGTTTAAGTTTTCGAACAGCTTTCCGTCCGCGGCGGACCAGGGAGGCAGGCACGCCGTCAGTCCCGTTCCTCCGGCGACGTAAGGATACATGTCCGCGCTGATATCGATGCCGGCGCGGCGCGCTTCATCGATCTTGGCGATGGCCTGCTTCATCTTCGGCCAGTTGGCCTCGCCCGACGCCTTCAAATGATAGATCTCCACCGGCACGCCGCCCTCGCGCCCGATCTCGATCGCTTCATCGATCGCCTCCAGCAGGTGATCCGACTCCGAGCGCATGTGCGTGATGTATACCCCGCCGTAGGGCGCCATCACCTTTGCGAGTTCGACGAGTTCGCGCGTGGTGGTGTATTCGCCGGGCGGATAGATCAGCGCCGACGCCATGCCGAAGGCGCCGTCTTCCATCGCTCGCTTGAGCGCACCGCGCATCTCTTCCAGCTCGGCCTCGGTCGGCGCGCCCTGGGCCATGCCTTTCCCGTACATGCGCAGGGTGGTCGCCCCGGCGAACGATCCGAAATTGAGCGACGATCCGTGCTGCTGCATGGCTTCGAGCCAGTCGCGAAAGCCGTGCGGGCCGGTGAACCGCGAATCGAGCCTGCGCGCTTCTTCGGACTCGTTGGCGAGCGTCTTGTCGTTGGCCGGCGCGTCGGTGACTCCTTCGCCCATGATTTCGGTAGTGATTCCCTGCGTCAGATGGCTGATCAGGCGGCCGTCGCCGTTAAGCAACTGGCCGCGCGACTGTCCTTGAATATCGATAAAACCGGGCGAAACAACCAGCCCCCGCGCGTCGATTCTCTCCCGCGCCGGAGCGCCCGCCAGCATCCCGCGCGGCGCGATCCGCGCGATGCGATCCCCGCGGATGGCCACATCGCCGTAGAACCACGCGTTGCCGGTGCCGTCGACGACGCGCCCGCCGGTGATGATCACATCATAGGTCTGCCCGGATGCGCACCCGCAGGCCAGCAACAACAGACTGAGCCGCATAAATGGAGTTTACTGCCCGCCCAGCTTCTTGCGTGCGAAGGGAATGGCGTACGCCGCCGGGGGGTTGTGGCCGCGCGCCGAAGCGGCTTTGCGATAGTACTCCATCGCCTTGTCCTTGTCGCCGAGCTTTTCGTAGGTCTGCGCGATCATGCAGGTGATGAAGGGATCCTGCGGGGCTTTCTGAAAATCGTCGAGCGCGGATTTGTAATCGCCCAGGTAGAAGGCGACGTACCCGGTGAGATATCGAAAGAACGGCTCCTGCTCCGGCCGCAGCTCCGACATCCGGTCGAGAGCGGCGCGCGCCGCCGCGACGTGTTTTTCCGCCTCCGCCCGGTTGCCGCGCCGCGCCGCGATCCGCGCCTGCGCATGCTCCCAGCGGAAATCCCACAATGCGCGGCGGTCCGGCGAGATATTCGGCTCCTTGAGGCCGAAGTCGTGGCCCTTGCGGTACCATTCCGCCGCCGCGTCCAGCTCGCCCGAGTCGATGCAGACGCGGCCGGCTTCATCGGCCATCTCGCCTTCCTGGTAGAAGGCGGTCTGCGGCTGATCCTTTTCGCGGGTGGCCCAATAATCGATCACCATCTGTTCGTACTCGCCGGTCTTCCGGCAGTTGCCTTCGAAGGCCCAGGACATCGCCATAGCGCGTTGCGCGTTGGCCTTTGCCGCAGGCGAGGCCGCGGCGTCGATCGCCTTTTGAAACACAGCGCGCGCTTGCGCCCCCTTTCCTTCCAGATCGAGCTGAACGCCCTCCGACGCGGCCCCCCGGCCGGGGAATTGGGCGAACATCACCGGGGCGGAGAGAAGCAGAGCGGCAATCGAAAATCGCATGTTCATCCAAAGTTCATTATCGCACCGGCCTCCTTAAACGGACCCGGTTTCCGCCACAACAAGGCCGCGCTACAACTTCGCCTCCGGCGCGAATCCCGGCGGTTTGCGGGCTTTCGTCGCCTGCTCGAACGCGAAGGCGTACTTGATCAGTTTCGCCTCCGTCCGCGGCGAGCCGAAGAAGGAAATTCCCACCGGCAGCCCGAACACGTATCCCGCCGGAACCGTCACGTGCGGGTATCCGGCGACCGCGGCCGGCATCGACGAGCTCCCGGTGAAGTGGTCGCCCAGCACGTAATCCGTAAGCCAGGCCGGACCGTCGGTCGGCGCCACCAGGGCATCCAGGGCGAGCTTGCCCATTACCGCGTCGATCCCCTCTTGCCGCGCCAGCCGGTTCAGCCGGGAAACCAGATCGCGATACGCTTTGCTGGTCACCGGACCTTTTTCCTGCGCCTTCAGCATCTGATCCTGGCCGAACCAGGGCATCTCGCGATCGCGGTTTTTCTCGTTGAACGCGATCACCTGTTGCAGACTCCTGACGGGCCCGCCCCGCGATTCCAGGTACGCGTTTAAATCCGCCTTGAACTCGTACAGCATCGCTTCATTTTCAAGCTCGCCGATTCGCGAATAGGTGGGGATCATCGCCGGATCGACAATTTCGGCGCCCAACTGCTTCATGGTGTCGATGGCCGAGCGCATCAGCTCATCCACGCGATCGTTAAAGCCGAAAATTTGCCGCGCGACCCCCAGGCGCGCGCCGCGCAGCCCGTTGGGATCGAGCGCCTGGCCGTAACTTGCCCCGGCCAACACCCCCAGAAGCAACGCCGCGTCGGCCACGGTTCGCGCCATCGGTCCCGCCGTATCCTGGCGGCGCGAAACCGGCACGATGCCCGCCCCGGGAATCAATCCGACCGTCGGTTTGATGCCCACAATGCCGTTGATCGACGAGGGAGAAACGATCGACCCGTCGGTTTCCGTGCCGACGCCGGCGGCGCAGAGATTGGCGGCGACCGCTGCGCCCGTCCCCGAGCTCGATCCCGAAGGATTGCGGTCCAGCGCGTACGGATTGCGCGTCTGCCCGCCGCGCCCGCTCCATCCGCTGGTCGAATGAGCCGAGCGGAAATTCGCCCATTCGCTCAAATTCGTCTTGCCTAAAAGGACCGCGCCCGCCGCGCGCAACCGCTCCACCAGCGCGGCGTCCTTTGGCGCGCGGCTCGCCAGCGCCAGCGATCCCGCCGACGTCATCATTTGGTCGCCGGTGTCGATGTTGTCTTTGATCAGAATCGGGATGCCGTGCAGCGGCCCGCGCGGGCCTTTTTCCTTGCGCTCGCGGTCGAGCGCCGCGGCGATGGCGGGCGCCTCCGGGTTCATTTCGATCACGGCGTTGATCTTCGGGCCGTCTTTGTCGATTTTGCGGATGCGGTCGGTGTAAATTTCGACGAGCCGTTCCGAGCTGACCTGGCCGGCCGCCAAAGCGCCCTGAAGATCCACCAGGGTGGGCTCTTCCGGCAGCGTCTGCGCGGGTCCGGACTGTTCCAGCGCCAGGAGGGCTGCGCCGAGCTTCAACAGTTCGCGGCGGGAGGGCATACCTGAAGAATAACCGACCGCGGCGCGCCTGTCTTTCGCGGCTTGAAGACATAGCCGCCGTCTTACCGCCTGGACCGGGCGAAAGCCTACAAGGCCGACAGTCCCGCCCCCAGAAGCGTCAGCAAGCCCCTTTCCGGCCCCAGCGCTCTAACGCTGGATCGCCGGGCAGCCGGTGATTGCGACGGCTTCGCAGAAGGAAATTGGTTGTCGGGCCAGCCACTCCTCGGTCGTTTTCAGCGGCTATCTTGAAAACTGTTAGACCACAGTGCGCCGTATCGAATTGAGGCAGGAATCGGCGGGCCGAGCTGACCCGGCCGATTCGCCCCACGCTTCCCCCGGCAGCCTTTTGTTCACGCGCGGGCGCAACTTTTTAAAAGTATAACGTCAGATCAATTTAAGGACAAGATGTTTTTGTCCATTTTTTGTTTTTTTTCTTTCACGCCTGAGTCATACGACACCGCGGCCTCAGGAGTAAACTCACGAAAGATGATCAAAAAAGCACTGATCACCGGAATCACCGGGCAGGACGGCTCCTACCTGGCGGATCTGTTGCTCTCCAAGGGCTACGAAGTCCACGGGCTGGTCCGCCGCGTCGCCCTTCAGGATCCCGCCCACCGGCTGGCGCGGATCGCTCATATTCGCGACCGCTTGCATCTCCACGCCGGCTCGCTTGAAAGCTTCCCCAGCGTGTATCAAGTCTTCAGTAAAGTCCGGCCGGATGAATGTTATCATCTCGCCGCCCAGAGCTTCGTTTCCTATTCCTTTGACGATGAATTCAGCACGTTAAACGCCAATATTAATGGGACCCACTACGTCCTGGCGGCGTTGAAGGATCTGGCTCCCCGGTGCCGCTTCTATTTCGCCGGCTCCAGCGAGATGTTCGGTAAGGTGACCGAGGTGCCGCAGAACGAAGAGACCCGCTTTCATCCCCGCTCGGCGTACGGGATCAGTAAAGTCGCCGGCTTCGATCTCACCCGCAACTATCGCGAAGCCTACGGCATCTTCGCTTGCGGCGGAATTCTCTTCAACCACGAATCGCCGCGCCGCGGCTACGAATTCGTCACGCGAAAAATCAGTTCGGGCGTGGCGAGAATCGCCGCCGGGCAAAGCAAGGAACTGCGGCTCGGCAATCTCGAAGCCCGGCGCGATTGGGGCCACGCGGCCGATTATGTCGACGCCATGTGGCGCATGCTGCAACAGGACGAGCCCGGCGATTACGTCATCGCCACCGGAGTCACCCACTCGGTCCGCGAATTCGCCGAACTGGCCTTTTCCTACGCCGGCCTCGATTACCGCGATTACGTAGTGATCGACAAGGAGCTTTACCGTCCCGCCGAAGTCGAACTGCTGACCGGAAACGCGGCCAAGGCGCGCGAAAAACTCGGCTGGCGCCACCTCCGGAACTTCGAAGACATCATCCGCGAAATGATCGACCACGACTTGGCCGCCTTCGGCGTGCGGAGTTCCGCCCGCGCCGGGCGCTAGCCCGCCAGATACTCCGGCGGGCTGGCGAAGAGGTCCTTCTTACAGGCGCTCCCGGCATCATCCATCGCGCGGGGAGGCGCCGCCGCGCGCGCATCGGAAGGCTAGTGTTTGGCGCGGTAGATTTTGCGGCTCATCGCGTTCTGCTGCCGGTTGACCTGCTGCCGCTGCGCCGCGGTGAGGTGACCGCCGTTTTGCGCCCGGTCCGCGCGCACTTCGCGATTGATCCCCGCTTCCTGCGACTCCAGCCGGGCCGTCTGGGCCGCGTTCAGCCTGCCCGATTGGATGCCGCTGGCGATCCGGTCCTGCTGATTCTCGCGCCGCGCGTCCACTTCATTGTTGCCGTAGCGCTGGGCGGCCGAGTTGTGCTTGTCCGCGTAGATCTGCCTGCTCATCTGGTTCTGCTGGCGGTTGACCATCTGTTTTTCCTGGGCCGTCAGATGCCCGCCGTTCAGCGCGCGGTCGGTGCGGACTTCCTGATGGATGGCCGATTCTTTTTTCTCCAGATTGGCGGTCTCCCCCGCCGTCAGTTGGCCGGATGCGACGCCCTGGGCGATGCGGTCCTGCTGATTTTCGGCGCGTTTGCCCACTTCGCTCGACTGCGGAAACGCCAAAACAGAAAGCGCAAAGAATGTCGCGATGGTCTTTTTCATCATTTGGGATCCTCCATGCTCCTCACAACTGCTCAAATGCCGTCCGCCTCCGAAAGTTGCTCCGCCGATCGTTAATTGCGGTTCATGGAAGGCTCCCGGCCTTTTCGTTTCCGGCGGCGCGGGCCGGGCGCCGGCATGTTGTCCGGGATGTTATATTGGCGCATGGCCTTTCGTTTGAGCATGATCTGGTATTTGGGAGCTCTGGCCTGCGCGCAGGTGATCGTGCAGCCCGGCGCTCCGGGCAAGGATTCGAAAATTCTCTCGCCGGCCAGCGTCCGCCTCACCCCCCGCGAGCCTTCCGAGGCCGACGTCAAGTTCATGCAGGGAATGATTCATCATCATTCCCAAGCAGTGGAGATGGTGGCGCTGATGCCGGGACGCGTGCACAGCAAGGCGCTGGCCAAGCTCGGCGAACGGATCCGCATCTCGCAAACCGACGAGATCAAATTCATGCAGCAGTGGCTGTCCGACCGCGGCAAGGCGGTTCCCATGAAGCACGACATGTCCAGTATGGGTCACATGGATCACATGAGCGGGATGATGGACATGGACTCCATGCCGCCGATGACGGGAATGCTCACGCCGGAACAGATGAAGGCCTTGGCCGCCGCGCGCGGCGCGAAGTTCGATTATCTTTTCCTCACCGGCATGATCCAGCATCACACCGGCGCGCTGACCATGGTGCAGGAGCTGTTCGCCGCCGGCGGCGCCGAGCAGGACAACCAGATCTTTGACTTCGCCACCGACATCGAAAACACGCAGACCGCGGAAATCAATATTATGAAAAGCATGCTGAAGGAGAAAAAATGAGGCTCGTTCTCGCGCTTTTGACGTTCGCCTATTGCTTCGGGCAGGCCGGGGGAAACCCCGCGCCGGTGAATCCGCGCCAGACCAACGATCCGCGCGTCGGGCTCAAGCCCGGAATTTTCGATGCGGGCGAGGCCATTTTCGGGCTGGAAAAGCTCGCCTCGCTGCCCAAACCTCCGGGATTCGCGCCCGGCTCCGGCGGCGCCACGGAGCCATTTCCGCCGCCGCAGGATCCCAACGCCAAGAGCAACGGCGCGCCGCGCACCGTGCAATACGGCTCGGCCAACTCCGATCTGGCCTTCAGCGGCAATCACCTGTTTGTCGGAAACTACAACGGCATCAACTTCTACGACATCGATAACCCGGCCAAGACCGTCCTGAAGACCTCGCTGGTATGCCCGGGCGGTCAGGGCGACGTTTCCGTCTACAAAAATCTTCTGTTTATGTCGGTCGAAGCGATGAACGGGCGGCTGGATTGCGGAACGCAGGGCATCCCGCTGCCGGAAGGCTACAAGCCGCCTCCGCCTCCGCCGCCGGCCAAAAACGGCGAGCCGCGGATGCCGCGCACGCCGCCGCCGCCAAGTCCTGATCGTTTTCGCGGCGTTCGCATTTTTGACATCAGCGACCTGTCCAACCCGAAGCAGGTCGCCGAAGTGCAAAGCTGCCGCGGATCGCACACCCACACGCTGGTGATCGATCCCAAGGATCACGACAATATCTACGTTTATATTTCAGGAACCAGCCTGGTTCGCCAGTCCGAGGAACTCGAAGGCTGCTCCGGCGGCGATCCTTCGGAAAATCCGAACACCGCTCTTTTCCGCATCGATATTATCCAGGTCCCGCTGGCCCACCCCGAGCAGGCCAGGATCGTTAACAGCCCGCGGATCTTCACCGATCCCGCCACCGGGGCGATCAATGGCCTGTGGAAGGGCGGCAATCACGGCGAGGGAACGCAGACCACGTCGGGAACCGACAAATGCCACGATATTACGGTGTATTCGGCGATCGGCCTCGCCGCCGGCGCCTGTTCGGGAAACGGAATTTTGCTGGACATCTCCGATCCGGTTCATCCCCGGCGCATCGACGCGGTCAGCGATCCGAACTACGCCTTCTGGCACTCGGCGACGTTTAACAACGACGGCACCAAAGTCGTCTTCACCGATGAATGGGGCGGCGGAACGCAGCCGCGCTGCCGCGCCACCGATCCGATGAACTGGGGCGCGGACGCGATCTTCACGCTGAAGAACGGCAAGCTCACGCTGGCGTCGTATTACAAGATGCCGGCGCCGCAGGCCGACACGGAAAACTGCGTGGCGCACAACGGCTCGCTGATTCCGGTGCCCGGACGCGATATCGAAGTGCAGGCCTGGTACCAGGGCGGCCTCTCGGTGTTCGATTTCACCGATCCGGCGCATCCCTACGAAATCGCTTATTTCGACCGCGGCCCGCTTGACGCGGAAAAGCGCATTTTGGGCGGATATTGGTCCGTTTATTGGTACAACGGCTACATTTACGGCTCCGAAATCGCGCGCGGGGTGGACGTCTTCCGGCTCACGCCGAGCAAATTTTTGACGCAAAACGAAATCGACGCGGCCAATCAGGTGCATTTCGACGAACTGAATGTGCAGAATCAGCCGAAATTCACCTGGCCGAAGAACTTTGTGGTGGCGCGGGCTTATGTGGACCAGCTGGCTCGCGATAACGCGCTGCCGGCGGCGCAGATCGCCGCGATTCGCGGCGCGATCGAAAACGCGGAGTCGTCGCACTCCGCCTCTGCGGTGAAGCCGCTTGCGGCAAGCCTCGCAAAAAGCGCGGGCAGCGCGAAGGATCCGGCCGACGCGGCGCGAATGAAGGCGCTTGCCGATATTTTCAACTCGGCCAGATAGCCTGTCCGTTCCGAGAACGGCCCGTCCCGAAAGCGGACATCCGGGTGCTCGATTCGATTGATAATACGCGGCGCGGTCTGGCGAGCCGCCTGCACTGTAGCGGCCAATGCTACTCGCCATGCTTGCCCGTGCAACCCGCTCGCTGCGCGCCGCCCCGGCGCTGACAATCATTTCCATTCTGACCGTGGCGTTGGGCGTCGGCGCCGGGACCGCGCTGTTCAGCGTGGTCAAAGCCGTTCTGCTGAATCCTCTGCCCTATCCCGATGCCGGCCGCCTCGCCTGGTTGAGCGAAGTAAATGAATCGAACCGGCCTATGGCGGCGGCGCAGGCCAATTTCAAGGATTGGCAGCGCGAGAATCGGAGCTTTTCCTGGATGGCGGCGTTTGGCGAAGGTCCGGTAAATGCCGGCGGCGGCGATACTCCCGTGCGGACGTTCGGCGCGGAAGTTACCGGCGACTTCTTTTCCGTGATGGGCGTGCAGCCGATGCTCGGGCGCACCTTCGACGCCGCCGAGCAGAAGTTCAAAGCTCCCGGAACGGCGATTCTGGGCAATGCTCTCTGGCATCGCGCCTACGGCGGCGATCCGAATGTCCTCGGCCGCCGGATCAAGCTGATGGGCCAGCCGTTCACGGTGATCGGGGTCATGCCGCCGGGCTTCGACTATCCCGACCACTCCGAAGTGTGGACCGCGGCCGAGGCGTTCTACAATTTTCCCAGCCGCACGGCGCACAATTTCCGGGTGGTGGGCCGGCTTCGTCCCGGGGTGAGCCTGGAGCGGGCGCAGGCCGATATCAGCGCGATTGCGCGGCGTCTCAAGCAGCAATACCCGTCGCCTTTCATGGGCAAGGACGCGATGGTGATCCCGCTCAGCCGGCAGATCGCCGGAGAAGCGCGCCCGGCTCTGCTGATGCTGTTCGGCGCGGTCGGATTCCTGCTGCTGATCGTTTGCGTGAACGTCGCCAATCTTCTGATGGTGCGCGTCACCACGCGCGGCCGCGAAATTTCCGTGCGCATGGCGCTTGGCGCCGGTCGCATGCATCTGTTT
This sequence comes from Terriglobia bacterium, assembly GCA_021324615.1. GTDB lineage: Bacteria > Acidobacteriota > Terriglobia > Bryobacterales > Bryobacteraceae > Palsa-187. The sequence continues at coordinate 12,568 of JAJPIT010000097.1, forward strand.
CGGCTATTGATCACCGAGAGTCTCGCGCTCGCCGCCGCCGGAGGAGCCTTGGGGCTGCTGGGCGCCTTCTGGTCGATGGATTTGCTGCGCCTTCTGCTTCCTTCCGGGCTTCCGCGCGCCGAAGACATCCGCATCGATGCCGGCGTCGTCGCGTTCGCCATCGGCATTTCCCTATTGACCGGGCTTCTGTTCGGCGTGCTGCCCGCCTGGCGGGCTTCGCGGCTGAACGTCAATGAAGCGCTCAAGTCGGCGTCGCGCTCGGCCACCACGGGACGGCGCGCGCAGCGGGCGCAATCCGCGCTGGTGATCTCGGAAGTGTGTCTGTCGCTGGTGCTGGTCGCTGGCGCGGGACTGCTCGCCACCAGTTTCTGGAAACTCAAATCCGTCGATCCCGGCTTCCGCCCCGATCACGTGCTTGTGGCCAACGTTTCCTTCACCACCGAATCGCGCGATACCGGCTTTGACCGGCTCAGTCCGATGTTCAGCGAATTACTCGCGCAACTCCGCGCCATTCCCGGCGTGGAGTCCGCCGCGCTGAGCCATGGTCTGCCGCTCGACGACGCCGGCGCCGACGGGCATTTCAATCTCGAAAACCGCCCGCGGGACTCGGCCAGCGCCGACGCGGAATATCGCGTCATCAGCCCCGGATATCTGGCGGCAATGCGCATCCCGCTGCTTCGCGGGCGCGACCTCAGCGATCAGGATACGGCGAGCTCGTCTCCAGTGGCGCTGATCAGCGCCGAAATGGCGCGCGTTTATTGGCCGAAGGAAGACCCCATCGGACACCGCATCTGGTTCGACAGCTTCGCTCCCAGGGAACAGTGGCTGACCATCGTGGGGATTGTGGGGGACGTCCACGACGCCGCGCTCAACCGGCCGGTGGCGCCGACCGCGTACGTTACTCACACCCAGGTCCTGTTCCCGCAGACGCTGCTGGACGAAAATTTCGTGTTGCGCGTGCCGGGCGATCCGGCGGGCGTCGTCTCGGCGGTTCGCGATCGGGTCCGCGCCGCCGATCGCGAGGCTGCGGTCAAGTTTGAAACGATGGATGAGGTATTCGAGCGCTCGGTCGCGCGTCAAAAATTTCAGATGCAGATGCTGGGCGGATTCGCGGCCCTGGCGCTGCTTCTGGCCGCGATCGGCCTGTACGGCGTGCTTTCCTACATGGTCACCAGCAACCGCGCTCAGATCGCGATCCGCATGGCGCTGGGCGCGCGGCCCGGCGCGATTTTCCGGATGATCACCGCGCGCGCGCTGCGGCTGGCCGCGGCGGGCGCGGCGCTGGGGCTGGCCGGATGCTTCGCCGTCCGGCAACTGCTGGCGGCTCTTCTTTTCGGCATTGGCGCGACCGATCCGGCGATGCTGGCGGCGGCGAGCGGGGTGCTTCTGATGGCCGCGCTGGCCGCCAGTTGGTTTCCGGCGCGAAGGGCGATGCGCGTCGATCCGGTCTCCGCGCTGCACCAGGAGTAATTTTAACGGCCGAACAGCGCGGGCGCGTAGTAGCCCTGGCGGTAGTACGCGCGCAGCTCGGGCATGCCGCTGGGCGGGGTGACCGTGACCTTCACCTTGCGGTAGGTGCCGTCCTGCGCGTCGTTGGACGGCGCATAGCCGATCAGATACTCCTCGCGCAGCTCCCTGCCGATGCGCTCGCAGACGGAAGGAAGCTCGTCCAGGCTTTTTACCGGATAATGCCGGCCGCCGGTTTCCTGCGCGAGCTCGTCGAGAAGCTTGGGGCCGTTGCGCTCCTCCGGCGTCCGCTTCGGCCAATCGTCCGGATCGAAGATGCCCATGGCGTAAACCTGAACGTCGGCTTCGCGCATGGCGCTCTTGATTTCGGTTTCGGTGTAGCGGCTCCGGTTGTCGCCGCCGTCGGAGACGATCACGATCGCTTTGCGGAGATTCCTGGCGGACCGCATCTGCTCCAAAGCGAGGTGGATCGCATCCAGCAGCGACGTGCGGCCCTCGGCGCGGGTGCGCGCGATGCGCCGCGTAATGGCGCCGGCATCCTGGGTGAAGGGAACTGCCAGGTGGGGGCGCTCGTTGAAGTCGACCAGAAAAAATTCGTCGCCGGTGCTGGCGGTGCGGAAAAACGCTGCGGCCGCTTGGGCGGATTTGCGGAGCTTGTTGCGCATGCTGCCGCTGGCGTCAAACAGAAAGCCGACCGAAAGCGGCGCATCTTCCGAGGAGAAGTGGGTAATCCTCTGTTCCACGCCGTTCTCGAAAAGATGAAAGCTCGATTGGGGAAGACCGGCGACTGAAGCGCCGAGCAAGGTGGTGACGTGCACCGGAATCAGGACCAGCGGGACATCGACGCTCAAATCCGCGCGCGGCAGCGCTTCGGCTTTGGCGGTCGCAGTCAGCGGAGTTCGCGGCTCAATCGGCCCGGCGGACTGGAACGCGCAAAAGACAAGAAGAATTGAGGTCGCAACCATCGGAGCCTCGCACGAAAAATTATGGTTGTTTAGTATATCACCGCCGGTCCGGGGGGCAAGTGCGAATGCCGGCGGAAGCCGTCCGCCCGGCGATTGCGGCGGGAAGGCAGGCCGGCGCCATGGCAGAGGCGGGCCCGAACGCTAGCGCGAGCAGTTTTCCGTGGCATCGCCGCGGTGGAAGAGTTTGTGCTTAATGTCGGGCCAAAATTCCTTGAGAATCTGCGATACCGCGTCGGTTCCGACATATTCGAACAGCTTCAGCGCGTTGGCCGAGGCGTTGCGGTCGTCCGGCTCCCATAAATTCGACAGCGCTGCGGCCGAAGCGTTGCCGATCCACTCGGAGTAGTTGAACTGCTTGTGGCCGGTGTCGGAATCCGTCACAATCACGCGAGTGGCGGCGTAAAATACGCGCCGCCACGGCGAATACGCCGGACCGCGGCGGAAATAGCGCGGGTCCTGATGAAACAGCGCCGGGAGAAATCCTTCGGTCAACATGTTTCCGACGGCCTGATCGGCGTAGTTGGTGGCCAGCCGGTGCGCGTAGCCTTTGACTCCCTGGCCGAAGGAAGGTTCATCGTCGGTGAGCTGATTCAATCCGGCGTAGGCCGCCGAGAGAAGCACCAGCGGATAATCGAAAGAATCCTTGAGGGCGATGTTCAGCTTGCGGCCGGCGCCGATGGGCGTCCCTTCTTCGCAGGAGCTGGCGGTCCGGTAGTTGGGCAGCACGCCGAAGACGCGCTTGCCGCCCGGCGGCTCCTCTTCGGGCGGCTTGCCCGGGGTAGCGGCGGGAACCGGCTCCTGGGCGGGCTGCGGCTGCGCCTCCGGATTGGATTGCTGGCCGCCACAGAAGCCCACCGGCAAATCCGCATACCGGTTACCGGGCCCCGCCACGTTGTGTTCGGCGGGCGAATCCTGGGCCAGGCACAGCGAGGCCGCGAAAAGGGCGGCGAGGATCAGGCGCGCGCCGCGGCGCCGGGGACGGCTCCTCAAGGAATCCCATCCCGAAGTTTTCCTGATGCGGCGGGCCCTCATCCGGTCACCCGCCGGAGCGATCTTTTCATTCATCCCTCTCTACTGCTGCAAATAGCGCTTCAGATCTTCCGGGCGGAAACAGTGCGCCAGCGCGGTGTCCGCCGTGATCGTACCCTTCCGAACCATTTCGACCAGCGATTGTTCCATGGTCATCATGCCCGCGGAGCGGCCGGTGGCGATCGCGCTATAGAGCTGATGATCCTCTCCCTTGCGGATCAGGCTGCGGACTCCGCTGGTGGCCGCCATCACTTCCACTGCCGGATACCGCCGGCCGCCCTCGCCCGGCACCAGTTGTTGCGCGATCACCGCCAGCAGCGCGAGCGAAAGCTGCTGCCGGATCTGCGGCTGGTTGCCCGCCGGAAAAGAGTCCAGAATGCGCGAGACGGCCTGGGAGGTGTCGTTGGTGTGCAGCGCCGATAAGACCAGGTGGCCCGTTTCGGCGATGGTCAACACGGCGGCGATGGTTTCCTGATCGCGCATTTCTCCCACCAGAATCACGTCGGGCGTCTGGCGGAGAATGCTGCGGACGGAGCTGGCGAAATCCGGCGTATCATGGCCGACCTCGATCTGCTCGACGATGGAGGCGCGGTTGGCGTGAACGTACTCGACCGGATCTTCGATGGTGACGATGTGATCATGCCGGGTGGCGTTGATCAGGTCAAGCAGCGCGGCCAGCGTCGAGCTCTTTCCGCATCCGGTGGGGCCGGTGACCAGAATCAGGCCCTGGCGGGCTTCGGCGAAGCGGCGCAGCGTGGCGGGCAGATGCAGCGATTCAAGCGTCGGAATCTTTTCGGGCAGCAGGCGGATGCTCGCGGCGAGCGTTCCGCGCTGGTAATGAATGTTGGCGCGAAAACGTCCCACGCCCGGCCGGGTGAAACACAGATCCACGGATTTGTGCCGGCTCAGCTCCTGGCTCTGCGCCGGCGCAAGCAGCGAAAGCAGAAGGGCTCGCGTATCGTCGCCGCTCAAGGGAACGCCTGGCGAGGGAACAAGGGCGCCGTTGATCCGCAACACCGGCGGCGCGCCGGCGATCAGAATCAGATCGGAGGCATTGCGCCGCGCGGCCTGCGCCAGCAGCTCGTCGAGCGAGCCGGCGGCGGCCGGCGCGGCCTCCCGCGAAGCCTGTGCGGCGCGGTTCAGGTCCGCGACGATCCGCGCCAGCTCGTGCTCATAGCCCGGCATTTTCCTAGTATGACGTGAACTTGGGCCCGGCGTTATACCGATAGACTAAGTTCATGGCGCAAAACAAGATCGGAAAGAAGTTCCGGGTCGAGCCGGGCACCAGAGTGCGGCTGGATGATCATGATCCGGCCTGGACCGGAGGCAAAGACGCAAAACAGCAGGACGAAAAATTGTTGGCTCGCAACCTGGAGCGGCTCAGCGCCGCGCAGGAGCTGCTGTGGTCCACCAAGAAGTACGCGCTGCTCGTCGTGCTGCAAGGAATGGATACGGCGGGCAAGGACGGCCTGATCAGCCACGTGATGCGCGGCCTGAATCCGCAGGCCTGCCACGCCTTTCCGTTCAAGCAGCCGAGCAGCGAGGAACTCGATCACGATTTTTTGTGGCGCTACCAGCGCTACCTGCCGGCGCGCGGATCGATCGGGATTTTCAACCGGTCCTACTATGAAGAAGTCCTGGTGGTGCGCGTGCATCCGGAGTGGCTGGAGCGCCAGCACCTGGCCCGTCCCGTCCATGGTAAGGACCTGTGGGAGGAGCGCTACCAGGACATCAATCATTTCGAAAAGCACCTGACGCGAAACAACACAATTATCGTCAAATTTTTCCTGAATATTTCCAAAAAAGAGCAAAAACGGCGGCTTCTTGCGCGCCTGGACGACCCGAGCAAGCAGTGGAAATTTTCCGAGGCGGACCTTAAGGAGCGCGGCTACTGGAAGGATTACGCCCGCGCGTATGAAGAGGCGCTCACCGCCACCAGCACGGATTCGGCGCCGTGGCATATCCTCCCGGCCGATCATAAATGGGTGGCGCGGTGGCTGGCTTCCGAGATTCTGTCGGAAACGATCGAGTCGCTCGATTTGAAGATGCCGAAACCGGGCAAGGAGCAACTGGCGATGATCGCGCAGGCCAAACAGCAGATGGGGGCGAAGCCGTCTTAAAAACAAAAATGGAGTCCGGACGTGCCGGACTCCGTGTTTTTCAAGCGGCGAAGTTACTTATAAAGCGTGTTGACGCTGACCGATACGTAGCCGATGGCGTAGCCGTAATCGAGTCCGCTGGCCGTGAAGGTGGTTAACGGCGTCGAGTTTTCAATGCTGGAGCTTCCGTTTCCGGCAGGCAGTCCGGCGAGGATATAGGCCGGCACGGTGCCCTGTCCGGCGGACTGCGGGAAGATACACGTGTAGCTGCCGCTGGCGGTTCCCGAAGACGAGTTGCCGCTGACGATCACGAAGGTTCCGGGAGCGCCTCCGGTCCACTGATAGGTAAGCCCGGCGCTGCGGGTGACGGTCGCCGCGGCGCTCTGGTTGGTCCAGTTCAGGATCGGGTTGGGGAAATTGATGGTGGCGCTGAACGGTCCGACGTCGGCGCCCCCGGACCCCTTGAAGGTGAACGCGCCGCCGGAGGACGGGATCGCGCCGGCGGAGAGCTGGGCTTCGTAGCCGCCGGTGAGCTGCGGGATGCTTTGCAGCGTTACGGGGCCACCGGAGGGTCCGGTTACGGTGATCGTGCCGGCGTTGAGGCCGGTGCTGGTGGGGGTCGAGCCGCTGGAGGCAACGATCTGGCTCAATGAACAGGAGCCGAGCGAGACCGTGCTGTTGCCCTCAATCGAGGAAGTCCCGTTGACTTTATAAAAGAAGGCGAAGGCGGAAGCATTCGTGCTGGGGCCTCCGTTGAAGCCGGGACCGGTGCTCTGGCCCACGACAACGTCGCCGACCCGCACGGTGCTCTGGCCGGTAAGATTATTGATCTGGTTGCCGTTCAGGCCGGTGTAGGCGTCGTTGCAGACCCCGCCATTGTCCATAAACGGGATGGTCGGCGTATTGCTGACTGTGCTGCCGCCGGTGACCACCGCGACCGGGACATAGCAGCCGTTGGGAACTCCGGAAGGCAGCGTGAACTGGATGATGTGCACGCCCGGATAGACCGACGCTCCGACATAAGCTACATTGGTGGCCTGCACGCCGCCGACATAAACCTGCGTTTGCGTGTTGATCGAGTGCGGCGAGGATGTATAGGTCGTGTCGCTATCGGCGGAATCGGCGCCGAGGCCACTGCCCCACAGAATGACAATCTCGCCGGGCTTGCCGGAGTTGGTGTAGTTCAGCAGTTGGTAGGTAATGGCGTCCTGCGCGACCGCGAGGTTGCCGTTGTAGCTGTCGATTCCGTACGCGCTGGGCACCACCTGAAACGTAACCGGGCTGCTGGTCGCGTTGTTATAGGAGACGGTCACCGTGGCCTGCCCGATCGGGACGGCGGCTGGCAGCACTCCGGCGATCTGCGTCGCTTCGGCGTAGTAAAGGCCCGGATTCCAGGTTTTGCCGCCGGCGCTGATGGTTACAGTAGCGCCGTTCAGCGTGGTCGGCAGGCCCTTGGTGGAATCCTGAAGCGAGGTGACGGTGGTGGCCGAGGCCATTCCGCTGCCATGGATCACGAACAGCGTACTCGGCGAGATGCCGGAGTTGGTGAAACCGGACATGGGAACGAGACTCGAGTTGTTGACGATATCGGTGACGGTGGGGGCGGTCGGTCCGCCTCCGCTCCCGCCGCTCGCGCCGAAGGTTGTGTATTGAAAAGTGATCGAACTGCCGGCGCTGGAGGTGACCATCGCTTTGGTGAAGTTTCCTGTGTTGCCTTGAACGGCGAAAACGTCACCGACGGTGAGAGTGCTGGGGGAGATCGGCGTCACATTGCCGGCGGCGGCGAACTGGGACAAGGCCGCCTGGGTGAGGGCGGAGTATGCGCTCGATCCGATCGGTCCCAAGTTCAGCCCTTTCGCGCTGCCCTGGTAAAAGATGCCGGTCGAGGCCTTGTAGCCGATATCGGCTCCGTTGATGCTGGTGGAGCCGGTGGTCAGATTCAAAAAAGAGCCATCCGCCATGGTGACCGTGGCGGTCACATCCGCATGGACCAGCGAGGTGAGAAGCAGCGCGGCGATGGGCCAAACCGTTCGCGAAACAGTTGTGTTCATCGATTCCTCCAATTTTTGGGAACGCTTACGTTATAATAATGTATGGGGACGTTACACATTTGTCTATCGCACGCTTTCTTCGGTTTTCGGCTCATTTGCAGATGCTTCCCGTGCTGGAAAGCGGCGAGGAGACGCTGATCGGCGGGCAGGC
>JAJPIT010000081.1 GCA_021324615.1 Terriglobia bacterium
CGGTGGTTGCGCTGATGATGAACTGGGCTGCGAGCTCTCACGCTCAAGTCAAGGCGGTGAAGAGCAATAAGGATCTGATCGACCGCGGGCGCTACATCGTCGAGGATCAGGTGATGTGCGAGCAGTGCCATACGCCTCGAAATCCCGACGGCACGCCCGACCGCGAGCACTGGCTGATGGGCGGCCCGACGCAGCTCCGGCCGACCTATTCTTCTCCCGATTGGGCGGTGATCTGCCCGCGGATCGCCGGCACGCCGCCGGGAACGGATGAAGAGATCATCCGTTTACTGACGACGGGTATTGCCCGCACCGGGCGTCCGCCGCGTCCGCCGATGCTTCAGTTTCACATGACGCGGGAGGACGCGCAGGCGGTGCTGGCGTACCTGAAATCGCTGCCGCACTGAGGGAAGCGGGCTAATCCGCCGCGGCCTCGGCCACCTTCATTTTGCGGGCGACAAGATTGGTGGCGCGCAGAAGCGAGTCGAAGGTGCCTGCGTCGGTCCACCAGCCCTCCAGAATGGCGAAGGTCATGGTGCCCTCGGCGATGTAGGCGTTGTTGACGTCGGTGATCTCCAGTTCGCCGCGGTGCGACGGCTTCAGATTACGGCATTTGTCGAAGACGGAGGCGTCGTAGAGATAAATTCCGGTGACCGCGTAGTTGCTCTTGGGCTTGGCCGGCTTCTCTTCGATGCCGATGATGCGGTCGCCGGCGAGCTCCGCCACGCCGAACCGCTGGGCGTCCTGAACTTCCTTTAAGAAGATCCGCGCACCGCGGTCGCGCCGGCGGAAGTCGTCGACGGCGTCGCGGATGTTGCCTTCGATCAGGTTGTCGCCGAGGATGACGCAGACCTGATCGCCGTCGGCGAAGTGCTCGGCGAGGGCCAGGGCTTCGGCGATGCCGCCTTCGCCCTCCTGATAGGTGTAGTTGAGATGCTTGAGGCCGAACTCCTTGCCATTGCCGAGCAGCCGAAGAAAATCGCCGGAGTTCCGGCCGCCCGTGACCAGCAGGATATCGCGGATTCCGGCGTCCACCAGGGTTTGAATGGGATAATACACCATCGGCTTGTCGTAGATAGGCAGCAGATGTTTATTAGTAATCTTGGTGAGTGGATATAACCGGCTGCCGGAGCCGCCTGCGAGAACAATGCCTTTCACAAGGCTCAAGTATATCATCGGCGGGCGTGGGCTCCGGGTGAAAACATCGCGCGGGCTTGCGGCCAGCGGCGCGGCCGACAGAAGCGTGGAGAAGGCCAGCGCCGCTCCCAGCCGCTGCCCGTCGTTACCGCTCCAGCGCGCGAAAGTGGCGCCGATCCGCGAAAGCGTGGCCCGCAAGGACGATCCCAGGATTGGGACTCGCGCGGCGCCGGTCCGTTACGCCGGTGACGGCGCGAATGAAACGCGGCGAAAGACTCCGCGTCAAACTCATCGCGGCCCGCCAGGCGCGGCTGCCAATGCGGAAGTATGCCAGCAAACCGGCGCGCGGCACCACGATGGAGTCTGATTGTTTACGCCGCCACCTGGAGCGCCGCGCTGCCGCACGCGTTGTTGCGCGCGCAATCGTCCTTTGAGGGCAAAACGATCGTCTCGATCCGCTATGAACCTTCCAGGCAGCCTCTGGCCGAAGCCGACCTGAAACGTGTAGCCGTTCTCGCGCCAGGCGCGCCGCTGAGAATCGCCGACGTGGAGGAGGCGATCACCCGTCTGTTTGCCACCGGCCGCTACGCCGACATTCAAGTGGATGCCGAATCGCGCGCCAGCGGCGTGGCGATTGTGTTCCGCACCGAGGCGGCGCGCTTTTTCGGCCACGTGCAGGCAAGCGGACAGATTTCGAATCCGCCGAGCGCGGCGGTGATCGTCAATACGGCGGAGCTGCCGCTCGGCGCCCCCTTCGACCCGGACCTGCTGGCGGCGGCGAAAAGAAACATCGAGCGCCTTTTCGCCGCCAACGGCCTTTATGACGCCCAGATCCGCCTGGAAACGGCCGATGAACCGGATCAGCAAGTGAGCGTGCGCATCGTGGTCGACTCCGGCCCACGCGCCCGCTATTCCATGCCCACCATTCGCGGCGAGCCGAAGCTCTCCGATGCAACGATCGTTCGCGCCACCGGCTGGCGCATCCGCTTCATCGGGCGCTGGCGGAAAGTGACTCAGGCGCTGACCAGCGAGGGGATCGAAGGGATTTCGAAGAAGTATCAAAAAGAGGACCGCCTGACCGCGACGGCGACTCTCACGGCTCTCGATTACGATCCGGAGACGGTTCGCGTGAAGCCTTCGCTCGACCTCCACGCCGGGCCGAAGGTATATATTCGACTGCCGCAGGCGCGCGTTTCCAAGAGCCGTTTAAAGCGGTTCGTGCCGGTGTATCAGGAGGGCGCCGTCGATCCCGATCTTCTGGTGGAGGGGGAACGCAATCTTCGGGACTACTTCCAGTCGAGAGGTTATCCGGACGTGAACGTCACTTTCCGCCAGCTCCCGGCGAGCGGCGATCAGGAGACGATCGAGTACTTCATCACGCGAGGCCCGCGCCGCAAGCTAGTTCGCGTCTTCATCCGAGGCAATCACTATTTCGACGACGCGACGATCCGCGAGCGGATGTATCTGGAGCCGGCATCGCTATTCGACCGTTGGGGAAGATACAGCGACTCCTTCCGCAAAAGGGACGAGCAAAGTATCGCCGATCTTTATAAAAGCAACGGGTTTCGCGACGTCCTAGTGACTTCGCGCGTGGAAACACGCTACGGCGGAAGCGACTCCCGGATCGCCGTCGTATTCTCGATTGAAGAAGGAGTGCAGTGGCGGATTTCGCGGTTCTCCGCGACCGGACTCGAAGGGATCGGCGCAGGACCACTGGTCCGTCTTCTGGGCGCGGGCCCGGGGCAGCCTTACAGTGAGACCACCATCGCGGAAGACCGCTCGGTGATTCTGCAAGCCCTGGCGTCCCGGGGCTTCCGCCACGCCACATTTCAATTCCGGACGTCGCCTTCCGGCCCGCATGAGGTCGCCTTGACTTACCGGATCGATCCAGGCCCGCAGGAGTTTGTGCGGGACGTCGTCATCAGCGGATTGCGAACTACCAAACCGGAGTTGGTTCAAAAGCAGATCACGATTCGCCCGGGAGATCCTCTGTCCTTGCCCGCGGACCGCGAGATTCAGCGCAGCCTGTACAATCTCGGAATCTTCGCGGAAATTAACACCGCGGTTCAGAACAGCGAAGGCGACGAGACTTACAAATATGTCCTGTTCGATTTCACGGAGGCGCACCGGTACACACTCAATCTGGGAGTGGGAGCGGAGATCGCCCAGCTCGGGCCGACGACCACGGCCATCTCCGAGCCGGTGGGAGCGACCGGCTTCAGCCCGCGCCTTTCGGCCAGCATCAATCGCCTGAATGTGGGCGGCGCCGGCCATACGCTGGCGCTGCAAACGCTGCTGTCGACGCTTGAGCAACGGATCGGGGTGAGTTTTATCGTACCCCGGCTGTTCGATAATCCTTCACGCTCGGCGACATACAGTTTCCTTTGGGATACTTCACGCGACATTCGCACCTTCTCGTCGCACCGCGAGGAGGGCTCGGTTCAGCTCGCACAGCGTTTTACGCGGCGCACGGTGGGCCTGTTCCGCTTCGCCTACCGAAGGGTCAGCATCAGCGATCTGGTGATTCCCGCGCTTCTGATCCCCCAGTTTTTGCAGCCGGCGCGGATCGGGATCGTCAGCGCCAACCTGGTGCAGGACCATAGAGACAACTCCGTTGATCCGCATGCCGGCATATACAACACCGCCGATATCGGGGTTGCTTCCACCGCGTTGGGTTCGCAGCGCAATTTCACGAAGTTTCTCCTGAGAAATGCCACTTACACGCCGATCGGCAAGCACATGGTGTTCGCGCGCCAAACGGTTTTCGGCGGCATCGTCCCCTTCAATACTCCCCCAGGCACTCCGCCGGGAGTCGCAGTGCCGCTGCCGGAGAGATTCTTCGGCGGGGGCGATATCTCGCTGCGCGCCTTTCCGGAAAATCAGGCCGGCCCGCGCGACACCGGTTCGCCTGCCGCACCGGGAGGGACCCAAACCGAGCCGACCGGGTTTCCGCTGGGCGGCGATGCGGTGCTCATCAACAATCTGGAGCTCCGGTTTCCCTTAATTGGACAAAATATCGGAGGCGTTCTGTTTCATGACATGGGCAATATCTATGAAAGCCTGAGCAGCATCTCCTTTCGCTACCGGCAGCGTGATCCCGAAGACTTCGACTATATGGTGCATGCCGTAGGATTCGGCATCCGCTACCGGACGCCGGTGGGCCCACTCCGCGTCGACCTCGCCTACGGGCTGAATCCGCCGCGCTTTTACGGATTTTCGGGCACGATCCAGCAATTGCTGGCGTGCAATCCCAATCTTGCGCCGAGTCAGTTGCCGGCGCAATGCCAGCCGAGGCTACAGGGCATCGGGCACTTTCAATATTTCTTTTCGATCGGACAGACATTTTGATGCTGCGCCGTTTGTTCCTCTATTCCGCGTTCCTGGCGTCCGCCCGTGCGGTAATCATCGACCGAACCGCGATCGTGGTGGGCCACACACCGATTCTCGACAGCCAGATTAACCGCGAGATCCGCGTCACGGCGTTTCTGAACGGGAAGCCGGCCGCCATCAACAGCGCTGCGCGGAAGGAAGCCGCCAGCCGTCTCATCGATCAGCAGCTTATCCGCCAGCAGATCCGCGCCGGAGACTATCCGCTCGCCAGCCGGGCTGATACGGACCGCCTTCTCGGCGCGGTCGAGTCCCGGTATGCGAATCCCGCCGGGTTCACCGAAGCGCTCCGCAAATATGGTATTACCGAGGCCGACTTGCGCGAACGGTTGTCGTGGCAGTTGACCGTTCTACGGTTCATCGATACGATGTTTCGGCCTCAGGTTGTGGTTTCCGAGGCGGACATCGAGCATTACTACAACTCACACCGCAGCCAGTTCGGCGACAAACCTCTTGCGGCTGTCAAGCCGGCCATCGCCGAAACGATCACGGGCGAGCGGGTAAATCAGTTGCTCAACAACTGGCTCGATCAGGCCCGCAAATCGGCTCGCATCGTCTATTTGGATAAGTCACTGGCATGAGTAAACGCTTAAAGATACTTTTGCTGCTGGCGCTTGCATTTGTTCTCGCAGTCTTTTTCGCGGCGCTTGCCATTATCATTGCCGCCCGTACTTCCCTTCTTGACAGTTACGCGAAGCGCCGTTTGACGGCTTACGTGGAACAAGCCACAGGCGGCGCGGCAAGCATCGATTCATTTCAGTTCGACTTTCGCAGCCTGGCGGCGACGGTTCGCGGAGTGACGATTCGCGGAAAAGAACCGGAGGGCTCGCCGCCGTTATTTTATGCGCCTTCCGTGACGCTGAAAGCGAGCTTGTTCACGCGGCATAAGATAGTGGCCCTGGAGCAGCTTGTAGTCAGCCATCCCGAAATGACTCTTGTGACTCTGCCGGACGGCGAGCTGAACCTTCCAACGCCGGCGAGCCCTTCCCGCGGCAGTGTCACTTCCGAGGCGATTCAACTGGCGATTGGGCGCTTCGATATAACCGACGGCTCGCTGCGCTTTGCGGACCATGTCCTTCCTGTTTCGCTTCACGGCAGAGACCTTAACGCGCACATTACTTTTACGCCAGAGTCGGAATACCGTGGCGAAATTGCCGCGCTCGTAGATATTCAAGACAAGGCACCGCTGGCTGTCCGGCTCCGTGTGCCTTTGGTCTTGCGGCGCAGCGAAGTCGCTTTCAATCAGGCGCGGATCGAGAGTCCGCACTCGAGCATAGTGATCACAGCGAAGTTGTATGACTTACAGTCGCCGCACGTCTCCGCCCAGCTTGACGCGCGCCTCAGCCTGAGCGAGCTTTGCGCACCGCTCGGGCTTCCGGCTCGCCTGGGAAAAGCCGGCGCGGGCGTGGTGGACCTGCACACTACCTTTGATGCGACGCGCTCCGGAGTAACGATTCAACACGCGGATCTGCGCCTGGGGGCATCCCGCCTGGAAGCCGCCACATCCGCCGATGTTACGACCTTCCGGGGGTCGGTGTCTCTCGGCGAGATCAGTAGCTTACTGGGGAGTTCGTATGTGTTTACCGGCGTCTTGAATCTGGCTGGTGATGCCCGACTGACATTTCCGAGTTACTCCATTCAGGGGGCCGTCTCCGCCATCCGTTTGACTCTTCCGATCCGAGGACTGGGTCCGGCAGGGTTTTTCTCATCGTTCCGATTTCAGCCGGGCTCGCTTTCGTTAACGGATATGCGCTTTACCGCGGCGCATACGTCGATCCGAGGATCGTCGCTGATTGGCGGCTTCCGGACGATCGAGGCGGACGCGGATCTTCAGGGGCCCACGATTTCAGAGGCGGTCCGGATGTTCTCTGGAAAGCCGATCGCGTACGCGGGAGCGATCTCCGCCTCGCTCCATATCCGGGGTCCGGTCAAGGCTCCCGCGATCGTGGCGCGCGTGAGAATGTCTCCATCCGGCCTGGGGATTCCCGTGAACGGCCAGCTCAACGCAACTTACGACACCGCAACGAAAATGATCGCCGTGTCCAAATCCGCGATTTACCTTCCGCACTCCACTTTCGACCTGTCTGGCGATCCAGGCGCGGAGAGCCGCCTTCGTTTTCGCTCGCATGATCTCACTGATCTCTCTCCCTTGTTCCGGTTCTTCGGCCGGCCGGGCAGCCCCGTTCCACGCGGTGGCGCCGCCGCGCTCGATGTTCGATGCCGCGGGTCCCTCAGCGGCCCGCAGCTTTCGGGCTCTGTCAGGTTAGTGGACTTTGCGATTGGCGGCCGGCGCTTCGACGAGCTAGCCGCCGGCTTTGCGGCTTCTCCGGCCGGGGCCGCGATTACGAACGCCGCGCTCGACAGCGGAGCGTCGCGGGTTCGCTTCACGGGGTCGCTCGGTTTGTTCGACTGGCGGCCGGAAGCTGCAAGCGCGATTGCGGCCGACGTAACAGTAGACAATGGCCATCTCAATGACTTCTTGCTGCTCAGCGGGAGGGGAGATGTGCAGGCCGCGGGTAACATAGACGCGTCCGTTCACGTTTCCGGCACACTCAGCAGGCCGGAAGGAAACGTTCATCTGGCGCTTTACAACGCTCATTACCTTCAGGAACAGATTTCTTCCGCGCGGCTCAGTGCAAGCATATCGGACCGGCTCGCCGAGTTGACATCCCTGGACGTGACAACACCGGCCGGTGAGTTGAAAGCGCGGGCCTCGTTCTCTCACAGTCCCGGCGATCTTAACTCTGGCGCAGTTCTGGCGGAAGTGTCCGCCTCAGAGATCGATTTAGGCAAAAGTGGAATCCTTCAATCGATTCGCCCGGGCTTGACGGGTAATGCCCGGGTTCACCTGGAGGCGGCGGGCGGGATCTCGCGCCGCCGCGGCGAATTTTCCTGGTCCGTGTCAAATGTGAATGGAGATGTCGCGGCCAGCGGACTTCGCGACAACCAGGAGCAATTAGGCGATCTCGCCGCATCCATTCACTCTCACGGCCAGGACGCGAATATCTCGCTCACCTCTTCCCTGGCAGGCTCCACGACGCGTCTTCGGGGATCGGTTCGTCTTTCCGGAGATTTCCCGTTTGCCGCCGATCTTTCTTCGAGTCATCTGTCGCTCGGCAAAATCGCCGCGCTCGCTCATTTGAACTGGCCGATTCAGGGAGACGCGGGGGTGAGCGCGCGTCTGGAGGGCACGCCTCGCGACCCTAAAGCGAGGTTCAACTTACAACTGGCTGGCGCGGAGATGTTCGGGCAACGCATCGATCAACTTACGGCGGCCGGTGACTATAGCAACACACGACTGGTGTTATCTTCCCTTCATGTGACTACACCCGCCGGCCAGGTTGAGGCGAGCGGCTCCTTTTCTCATCCGCCACTTTCTTTCGCCAGCGGAGAGCTCTTCTTTCACGTCACGATTCCCGAAGCGGATCTCGCTCGTGTGTCGTATGTCCGGACAATCCGGCCAGGCCTGAGCGGCACTGTGTCACTCACCGCGGACGGCTCGGCCGGCCTGAATCATTTTCAGATCACACCGCTTGACCTCACCGCCGATGGCGCGATTCGTGATGCCACATTGAATCGCCAGCCGCTGGGGAGCGTGGAAGTCAAGGCCCGCACGAAAAATCACATCCTCAGCGTGAGTTTTCAGTCGAAGGCCGCCGCAGGAGCGATTCAAGGAATTGCGGACGTCGAGTTATCCGGGAACTTTGTCACGCACGCGGAGCTTGGAGTTACCAATCTTAGATACTCCGCGATTCGGCCTATTCTGCCGGGACCTCCGCTTCCGCTTGAGGCCTCGCTTGACGCCAAAGCGCGCTTCGATGGTTCATTGAAAGCGCCCGCGGAAGCAGCCGCGCGGCTGGAGGTGACAAAGCTCGCCGGCAAGGCCGCAGGCGGGGTGGCGTTCCAGAACGATCGCCCGATCGTGATGGAGCTGGCGCACCAAACCCTGCAAATCACAAGCGCCCGCATTCAGGGGCCGTCGATGGATGTCGGGATCTCCGGCAGCGTAGCCCTGCGCAAGCCGGGTTCAATGGACATCGATGTGAACGCGAACGCCGACCTGGCCGTGATGAGGAGCTTCTTCCCCGCCGCGGCCGCCGCCGGATCGGCGACCGCGAAAGTTGCCGTTCGTGGAACGCCCGCCAGCCCGGTGCTCGCCGGCCGGATTCAGGTGAGCGACGGATCTCTCCAACTTGCCGATTGGCCGAACGGGCTGTACAAGGCGAATATGGTGATCCTGCTGGCCGGAAACGACGGGCGGATTGAGTCGTTCACGGCGGAGTCGGGCGGCGGCAAGGTGAGCGCCACCGGATTCTTTTCGATAAGCAGATCGGGCTTGAGCTATAATTTCCAGGCCGCAGCGTATCAGGTGAGAACCAGGTACGCCGGCGCATCGATAACCGCCAACGCCGATCTACGCCTGTCGGGAACCGGCCGTAGCGGCTTATTGAACGGCGCGATCACAATCTCGCGCGTCGGCTATGGCCAGCAGAGCGATATCGGCTCAATCCTTGCCGCCGCGACGAAGCCGCCGGCGCCGCCTTCGCCACCCACTGGCGTGTTGTCTTCCATCCGCGCCAACCTGCGCATCCAGACCGCGCCTGACGCGCTCTTTCAGACCACACTGGCGCAGCAGCTTTCCGCCACGGCCAATCTGACCTTGCTCGGATCGCTGGCGAATCCGGGCATGGTGGGCAGAATTACCATCAACAGCGGAACACTGATGTTCTTCGCAAACAAGTACGCGGTGAACCACGGCATTATCTCTTTCTACGATCCGTCGGCGATTCAGCCTGTCTTGGATATCGACCTGGAGACGGTCGCGCAGGGCGTCGATGTAAACCTCACCGTAGCTGGCCCGATGGATAACTTGAAGCTCAGCTATCGCTCCGATCCTCCGCTGAAATTCGAGGATATCGTCGCGCTGCTGGCGGCGGGAAAAACTCCACCCGACCCGGCGATTGCTTCCAATCAGCCAGCCGCGCCGGATCAATCGGCGATGCAGATGGGCGAATCGGCTCTGGTGGGCGCCGCCGTGGCCAATCCGGTGGCCAGCCGGCTACAGCGCGTTTTCGGCGTCAGCCAGCTCACCATTGCTCCGACGTTTGTGAGTGGAACCGCCTTGCCCCAGGCGCGGATCACTCTCCAGCAGCAGGTGGCGCAGAACGTCACGTTCACCTACTCGCAGGATGTGAGCCAGGCCAATGCCGAGCTGGTTCGGATCGAGTGGGAGCTTGCGCCGCAATTTTCCGCAGTGGCGGCACGCGATGAGAACGGCGTCTTCAGCGTGGATTTCTTCTGGAAAAAGCAGTTCCGCTAATCCGCGCCGGCTCAAGCGGCGGCGGCGGCCCGCTCACCCATGGCGTTGGCGAAGTGCTCGATCACCTGCGACATCTCCTCCAGCGCTTTGACGGCGGCGGCGGGTGAGATCCGGCGGCTCAGGGAGTACCAGACCCGCATCACGCGGTAGTCGATCTCCAGCATGCGATTTTCAATCGCGTTCTCGCCCCGCGAAGGATTGGCCGCGTTCTTCAGCAAATACGTCAGCACGCGGTAGTCGCGGTCCAGCATATCCCTCAGCCGGTCCAGATCCGATTCCTGCCGCAGCGCGGACTGGACTTGCAGGAATCCAAGCTGGTTGGCCACCGCAACGGGAGCGGCGTAGTCGCGGCTGGTCCGCGCGCTCAGAATCAGCACGCAGGTATACCGGAACCAGTACAGGAACAAGAACAAGCTGCTTACCGTAATTACTGCGGTGGCGATGAACTCCATCATTTGTGGGCTCGATTCTGATCCGTGTTTACCATTCGGGATACAGGAAGCTTATCATCCGCCCCTGCGAGGATCAATAGATTTTTGCGTACTAAGGTTGTTTTTCAGGAGTCCTAATCGTGGCGGAGTCATCAAAGACCATGTCTTCCGCTAAGCCCGGACGGGCGCGGCGATATTCCTGGTATAGTTTCGCGTAGCTCGCCGTTACGTACTCCGACGGAGAAAGGCCTAAACGCGCGGCCGTAGCGTCCAGCCATTCCGGCGGACCTTCCAATTCCAGAAACACGCCCATCGGCGTTTCGTCGATGGTGATGATCCCCGGCTCGCCATCGGCCCGAAATTTTGTCCGGTACTTTTCATAGCGGAAGGCTACACCATATCCCAACCTTTCCAGTACGGATGCGAGCGCATCCTCATCGGAGACCTCCAGCTCGATCTCCTCGCGGGTTTTGTGCCGCCCGCCTCGCGGCGGACCTTTATAAGTGAGGACCGCGCGGTTCCCCTGGCGGCGCAGGCGCAAAAGCTGCTCGGAGCGCCGTAGCTCGCCGCCGCGGTCAAAGACGCGGTCTGATTCGAGCGTCCGCGGCTGGACGAGCCGGTATCCACCCGCCTCGATTCGCGCGCGAGCCTGGCCGGCTCCGTCCGGGAACCGGACCTTCACCTCGTTCTCCACAGGCATCCCTAACAAAAATGATACGATCTTGATGGAGTGCGCCCGTAGCTCAGCCGGATAGAGCGACTGGCTTCGAACCAGTAGGTCGGGAGTTCGAGTCTCTCCGGGCGCGCCAGCGGCTTTCGATCTCCCCGCGGCTTTTCGGTTCCTTCCCCGGGTCCGCCGCCAGCTTCCGCCGAGCTAAAGCCTTAGAACCGTCGCGCCGATCTTCCGCTCATGGGACCCTTGCAGCTTGTCGTCAGCGGCCTCCTCACCTTGATCGTCTATTCGATGGTGCTGTTCGCCGTTTATAAGGTCTTTCAGATCAGCAACGACGTCGGCGAAGTGAAGGAACTGCTGCGCGCCATCAAGAGCAACACCGAGGCCGCCCCGGCGGCAGCTTCACCGGCGGGCGCGCGCGCCGCCGAAGCCATACCGCAATCGGCCGAAGCACTGGTGCGGGCCGTCCATGAAGGCTGGAAATCCGCCCCCGAGCCTTAATCTAGGCCACCCCTCGAATCGCGGCGCTCACCGGACGCGATCCCACCGGAATCACCGTCAGCACCGGCGCCGGATACCCGCGAGTTTGCACTCCGTTTACCCGCAGCACCGCCATGTCGCCCGACTTGCGGTTCAGCACCAGCGCATAACGGTCATCGGGCGTGACCGCCACGAATCCCGGATCGCTGCCCACCCGCACCACCGAAACGACCTTGCGATCACCGATGCTTAACACGCTAACATCGCCCGACTGCGGGCTGGCGATAAACAGCAGAGCCCGCGACGCCGCCATGGCTTCCGGACCGTGCCCGGCGAGCACCGTCTGATCCACCTCCGGCGTGTGATACGGGAACACGATCACCACCCCGTCCAGTCCCTCGCCGGTGACGAACAACTGGCCGCCGTCCTGGCTGAAGCAGAGATGATCCGGCCGCACCGCCAGCGGCAGCTTGGTCATCAGCCGCTCGGCCGGCGCGTCCCACATCCATAGCCGCCGCGCCCCCAGCTCGGCCGCGATCAGCATCTTGCCGTCCTTGCGGAATCTCACCGATGCGAAATCCCCCGAGGCCAGCGGCGCACCCGCACGCATGGCTCCCAGATCGAGAAACCGCACCACCCCGTCGCCGGAGACCGCCGCCGAGCCTCCATCGGACGCCAACGCAAAGTCGACAGGATCTTCGGCCAGCGGGATCCTGCCAGAGGGCGCCAGCGAATCCAGCGCCACCCGGATCACCGCTCTCGGCTCGCGCGCCAGCACCCATAGCTCGCGCTCGGCGGCGTCCATCTGCATCGCCACCGCCTCCGACGCCACCGTCGCCTTGCGAGCCGCCGTCAGCCGGTCCACCTGAATCTCGTAAATTGATCCCGTATCCGGCGTGAGGGCGTAAACCGATGGGCGCCGGGCCGCCGCGATCACCTGCGCCGGCGACCCGCCGAGCGGAATGTGCCGCACCACCGCCATCGCCTCCAGATCGACCGCCGCAACCGCCTGCCCGTCCTGATTGGCCACAAAGGCGTATCCCGGATAGCCGGCCGGCCGCCGCCGCCCGCAAGCCGCACTCAAAGCCAGCGCCATCACACCCCGACGCGAAAGCATCCTGTGGTCCAGTGTAGCGGGCGGCAGCCGCAGGAGGCGGAAGCAACAAAAATTTCCGCCTTGCGCCGTAGCTGTGGTAACTTCAAATGAGGCTGGTTGTTCCCCCCTCCATGCCGTCCTAAATACTAGTTTCCATATGAATACGCGGTCGCTGTTCAGTATTTTTTCTTCCGATCTTGCGATCGATCTGGGTACTGCCAATACGCTGGTCTACGCCAAGGGGAAAGGCATCGTCGTCAACGAGCCGTCAATTGTGGCGATCAACAAGAACAGCGGCGAAGTCGAGGCGGTCGGCAAGGAAGCCAAGGAGATGCTGGGCCGCACGCCGGGCAACATCGTCGCTATCCGCCCCATGAAGGACGGCGTCATCGCCGACTTCAAGGTCACCGAGCGGATGCTCAATTATTTCATTCAAAAAGCCCACGGACGGAAGATGCTGGTCCATCCCCGCATCATCATCGGAGTTCCCAGCGAAATCACGCAGGTGGAAAAGCGCGCCGTCATCGACTCCGCCTATCACGCCAAGGCCAGCGAAGTGTACCTGGTCGAACAGGCCATGGTGGCCGCCATCGGCGCCGGCCTGCCCATCACCGAACCTTCCGGAAACATGGTGGTCGATATCGGCGGCGGCACCACCGACGTGGCCGTGATCTCGTTGAGCGGCATTGTATACTCGCGCTCGGTCCGGGTGGCCGGAAACGAGATGGACGACGCCATCATGCAGTACATGAAGCGCAAGTACAATCTGCTGATCGGAGAAACCACCGCCGAGAAGGTCAAAATGTCGATCGGCTCGGCCTACGCGCTGGATAAGCCCCTGACCATCGAGATCAAGGGCCGCAATCTCATCGAAGGAGTTCCCAAAACCATCACCGTCGACGACACCGAAATTCGCGAGGCGCTTTCCGAGTGCGTCGCCACCATCATGAACGCGATCCGCGTCGCGCTGGAGCGCACTCCGCCGGAGCTTTCCGCCGATATCAGCGACCGCGGCATCGTCCTCACCGGCGGCGGCGCGCTGCTCAAAAACCTCGACAAACGGATCCGCCAGGAAACCGGACTCCCCGTCTCCATCGCCGAAGACCCGCTGGCCTCGGTAGTATTAGGTACAGGAAAGATGTTGACCGAATTTAAGCTGCTTCGCCGCATCGCCATCGAATAGGGAGTTTGTGGAGAGCCCCGCCCGCAACGGCGGGGGCGCAGTATGGAGTACCTGCTCAACCGCTATCGCACCCTGAGCGTCCTGCTCCTGGCGATTCTCGCGCAACTGGTCCTGCTCGCCTATCAGGTCAAAAGCAACGGCGAGGTCCGCCTGATTCGCGTCTGGGCCGTCACCGCCGTCACTCCGCTGGCCCGCGCCATTGAAAGCACGCGCGGCGCGGTGTCGCGCTTCTTCTCCGATTATTTCGTGCTGCTCGACGTGCGCGAGGAAAACAAGCGCCTCAAAAAAGAGCTCGACCGCGTCAACATGGACAACCAGTATCTGCGCAGCGAGCTCGACACGGCGGACCGCGCCAAGTCGCTCGCCATCTTTCAGTCACGTTCACCGTCGAAAACCATCGCCGCGCACATCATCGGCAACACCACCGGCTCCGGCGCCAAGACCGTCATCGTCGACCGCGGCTCGGCCAGCGGCGTGCAGAAGGAAATGGCCGTGATCACGCCCGATGGAATCGTCGGCAAAGTGGTCGACGTCTATCCCACCGCCTCTTTCGTCCTGTTGGCCACCGATCCCAGCTTCGCCGCCGGAGTGATTTCTCAGAAAAATCGCGTCCACGGCACCCTTAAAGGACAAGGCGGGACAAAGGTCATCGTCGATTATGTCCAGAACGAGGAAAACGTGGAGCCGGGAGAATGGTTTTACACCAGCGGCGACGACGGCATCTTTCCCAAGGGACTGCCCGCCGGCGAGGTGACCTCGGTTCATCCCGGCAAATCCAAAAAGGAAATTATCCTCTCCCCCAGCGGATTCCAGAACGGCCTCGAAGAAGTGCTCATTATCATCGAAGGCGTGCACGCGCCCATTCCCGAGCTGCCCGCGCCCCATCAACAGATCCACGTGCAGCCCCCGCCGCCTCCGGAAACCAGCTCCGCCCAGCCAGGCGGCGCCTCCGGGCCGCCCGCCGCAACAGCGCCGCCCGCCGTTCCCCTTTCCGACGCCGACCGCATCCTGGACCGCTACCGCCAGCTCGGCATCGCCGAAAAACACGAATGGGGCGTCCGCGGCCGCGGCGCTCCCGACTTCAACCTGCCGCTCGACGCCGCCAAACCCGCCGAAGCGCCCAAACCGAAACAGAACCAATGAGCCGGACCGCCAGGGAATAGGTTCGCCCATGACCGAGTTCACCGACACGTTCACCGAACCCCGCCGGAAACGGGACGCCGCCTCGCGCTTCCACACCGCGGCCATCATCGCCATCCCGCTGGCCGCCATCCTGTTTCAGGTCTATGTCCCGCAGTTCATCAAATATCTTTCCTATTTGGAGCTGCCGCTGCTGGTCACCGTCTATTTCTCCCTGATGAGGCGCTCGCCGATCGCCGGAGTTTTGTTCGGGGCCGGCATCGGCCTCGCCCAGGATTCGCTTTCCTCGCATCCGCTGGGAATGTTCGGCATCGTCAAAACCCTGGTCGGCTACTTCGCCGCCTCGATGAGCCAGCGCTTCGAAGTGGAAAACTCCGTGGTGCGGCTGATCCTCGCGTTTTTCTTCTGCTTCTTCCACCAGTTTTTTTATTGGGTGCTGGCGCGGGCCCTGCTCGGCGAAGGACTCGACTTCGACCCGCAGCAGACCATCGTTGTGTCCATGTTGAACGCGGCCGTCGCGGTCCCCCTGTTTCACATTTTGGATAAGCTGAAGGTAACCGGATAGCCGGCGGGGAATGCTGACACCGATCGAGACCGAACGCCAAGTCCCGGAAACGCCCCGGCAGCTCCGCGACGACACCCGCTTCGCGCTGGGCCGCATCGTCGTCTTTCAGTACCTCGCGGTGGCGATTTTTCTGCTGCTCATCTCCGGCTTCTGGATCCTGCAAGTCCGCGAGCACGCCGCCAACGACGAGCTGGCCGAGCGCAACCGCGTCAAAACCGTTCCGCTGCTGGCGCCCCGCGGAAAGATGCTCGACCGCGACGGCCGCGTCATCGTCGATAATCACCTGGCCTGGGAGGTCCGCCTGGGCCGGGAAAACCTCAAGCCCGAACACATCGACGCCATCGCCGCGGGCCTGCATCTGGACCCCGAGGAGATCCGCGCCAAGCTCCGCCGCTTCGCCTCCCGGCCCTCCTATGTCCCGATCACCATCAAGCAGGAGCTCACGCCCGGCGAGCTCGCCTTCGTCGAAGCCCACCGCGACGCGCAAACCTTCCCCGAGCTGGAGCTCATCCAGCACGAAGGCCGCCTCTATCCCCGAAATGGTTTAGCCGCGCACGTCATCGGCTACGTCGGGGAGGTCAGCGAGCAGGAGCTCGATTCGCCCGAATTCGCCAAGTATTCGCAAGGCGACATGGTCGGCAAATTCGGGTTGGAACGCCAATATAACGACACACTGATCGGCATCGATGGCCAGAAGCGCGTGGTGGTGGACAGCCTGGGCCGCGAGCGCCAGGTTCTCGATGACGTCGAACCCACGCCCGGCCACAACTTGCAGTTGACGCTCGATCTCGATCTGCAAGCCGTCGCCGAATTGGGCATGGAAGGACGCCGCGGCGCCGTGGTCGCGCTCGATCCGCGCAGCGGAGAAGTGCTGGCGATGGTGAGCCGCCCGGCCTTCGATCCCAATCTCTTCGCCACGCGAATCCGCGCCGACGATTGGAAAAACCTCACGAGCGACCCCGGCAATCCGCTGCTCAATCGCGCGATTCAGGCCCAATTGGCCCCCGGCTCGACCTTCAAGCCGATCGTCGCGCTGGCCGCTCTGGAATCGGGCGCCATCGATGAAAACTACACTGTCCGCTGCGGCGGCTCGGCGGTCTGGTACGGCCGCGTTTTCAAATGTTGGGTGAAGGGCGCGCACGGGCCGATGAACGTGCACACCGGCTTAGTCCACTCCTGCGACGTTTATTTTTATAACATCGGCAACAAGACCGGAATCGACACCATCGCCGAGTACGCCGAAATGGCCGGCTACGGCCATAAAACCGGAATCGATCTGCCCGGCGAGGCCGAAGGCGTCGTCCCCTCCACCAAGTGGAAGCTGCGCAATTTCCGCGAAAAGTGGTATGCCGGCGAAACCATTTCGGTGGCCATCGGACAAGGCGCATTGACCGTGACGCCCCTCCAGCTGGCCTACGCCATCGGCGGCCTCGCCATGCACGGCGTCTGGTACCGCCCCCATCTGGTCAAGGGCGAAGATCCCGGTCCGCCGCGCCGCGCCAATCTGAATCCGGCCAACGTCGACCGGGTCCTTGACGGCATGTACGGCGTGGTCAACGAAGCCGGGGGAACCGGCGTTTCCGCCGCGATCCCGGGAATTCCCATCTGCGGGAAAACCGGCAGCGCGCAGCGGATCTCCAACCAGCTCGCCAAATCCGTCAAGGCGACCAAGGAGATGAAGGATAATTCCTGGTTTGTCGCCTTCGCCCCCCGCCAGAATCCGGAAATCGTGGTGGCGGTGCTGTGGGAAAACGCTGAGCACGGCAACCTCTCGGCGCCCATCGCCCGCGACGTGATCAAGGCTTATTTCGACAAAAAAGCGCGCCAGACGATGCCCAAAACCCAGCAGATGGCGCTCTTTGTCCACTAGCGAGGCGATCGGCGGCCCACCAATCCTCCCGCGCGCCGGATTCGCCACCCGGCAAGCAACCGCTAATTCGGAACCGACGTCGACTCGGACTTCAAGCGATTCGTCACCCGGCTCACCAGGCGCCGCGGATCGAGCAGATGCTGCGGGCGGAAGCTGCGCTGCGACCACCGCGAACCCGGCTCAAACTCGATCCCCAAAAAATATCCGATCTCCCGGAACACGCAGTACTTCACCTTGCCGAGCAGCTCGCCGTTGGGATAGCTGATGCGGAACGCCGTGCCAAGAGGCACCGGCCGGTCCACTTGCAGGCACGCTCCGGACAGCGAAATGTCCTCCAGATTCGCTACCCCGCGGCGCGTCCGCCCCGCTGGATCTCTCCACTGCACATCCACCAGGTCCGCGCACAACATCCTCGGTTCAATACGCCGGTCCAACATATCTACCCACCTAATCGGCCCGCAGCCACGCCGGAATTAGCGTCCGGAACCCGGATCCAGCCCAATAAATTTGCCCTATAAGGATTTAGAGGGTCTCTACTTATGCTAACGCGGCCCCTGGTACCATAGAGCGGCGGATGGCGAAATTCAAAGAGCGCCGGCGCCTCGCGGGCGGGAGTCTCCGGCCGCGCGGCGGCGCGCGCATGCTCCTGGTGCACCTTGCCATCCTCGCCGTCTTCGGCGTCGTCTTCCCCTGGATGCGCCCGGCCGTATTTCTCGATCCCGTCGTCCCGGCGGCATACGCCTGCCTCGGACTCCTGTTCGCCGGACCCGCGGCGGCCCAGGCCTTCGCCCTCGAACGCCCACAGTCCACCACCGAAGCCCTGGCGCGCGCCATCCGGGCCGCGGCCTACGGCGAGCTGATCTCGGCCCTCGTCCTGCTCGCCGCCTTCGCCACCGTCTACATGGCCCATCGCTACGCCTTTGCGCCGGATCTGGGAACTTTGCCCGGTGCGGTATGGCTGGGGCTGGCCGCGTCGCTGGCGGCCGCCTGTGTGGCCGGATGGATCACGCTCTACGCATCGGCGCCGGCCGCGCGGCGCCTGCTGCGCGTCGCCTTCCTGTTTCTGCTGGCGCTGTTCCTTCTTCATCCGGAGTCGCTGCCGGATATGGCTCCTCAGGCGGCGCTGCTGTGTCTCCTCATCGCCGCCGCCGCGCTCTACGCCATCTCCCGCGCCGTGGCCAAATCCGCCTGAGCCGCCTTCGGTTCCGCCGCCAGCTCCCGCAGCGACGACTCATAAGGCGCCCGCGCGATGCCGCGCTCGGTGATGATCGCGCTGATATATCGCGCCGGCGTCACATCAAAGGCGGGATTCTCAGCCCCCACATTTTCCGGCGCCACCGGCACCCCGAAGACGTGCGTCACTTCGCTCGCGGCGCGCTGCTCGATGGGAATCTCCGCGCCGGAGGCCGTCCTTAAATCCAGCGTCGAAAGCGGCGCGGCGACGTAAAAGTCCACACCGTTTTCCTTGGCCAGCACCGCCAGCGAATAGGTCCCGATCTTGTTGGCCACATCCCCATTGGCCGCGATCCGGTCCGCGCCCACCACCACGCATCCCACCCGCCCGGAGTGCAGAAAATATCCCGCCATGTTGTCGGTGATCAACTTCACCGGGATGCCGTCGTGCTGAAGCTCCCAGGCCGTCAGCCGCGCTCCTTGCAGAAACGGCCGGGTCTCATCCGCCAGCACCTCGATTTTCTTTCCCGCCGCAACCGCCGCGCGGATCACCCCCAGTGCGGTCCCGTATCCTGCCGTCGCCAGCGCGCCGGCGTTGCAATGCGTCAGGACCGTTTTTCCGTCCGGCACCAGAGCCGCGCCGTTGCGCCCGATCGCCTGGCAGATCGCGATGTCTTCCCGCCGGATGCGCTGCGCCTCCTCGATCAGCGCTCTGGCCTCGCCGTTGGACTCGGCGCGGGCCCGCCGCATCCGTTCAATCGCCCAGAACAGGTTCACCGCGGTCGGGCGCGTCGCCGCCAGCGTTGCGCAAACCTCCTCGAAGTCGGCTCCCTCGCGCGCCCCCAGCGCGACCCCCATCGCCGCCGCCACCCCAATCGCCGGCGCGCCGCGAATCACCATCGACCGGATCGCCTCGGCCACCTCGCGATACGTGCGGCAGGTCACAAAAACCTGCTCGCGCGGCAGCCGCCGCTGGTCGATCATCACCACGCCCGCTTCGGTCCATTGAATGGTTTCGATCATCTGGGAATCCGCTAGGGGTGCCGGCCGCCAGCTTCCGGCGCCCCTTACCCAATCCTACCCGATCGTCTGTTCTTCTTCGCTCTGCTGCGCCTGAAAATCAAGCTGCCGGACCCGCTCTTTCGGATTGCGGGAAAGGATCTGGTTCTCCAGATCCCGCGGCAACGGAGGCGGCGGCGCGGTGTCCAGATGGATGGTCGGAGCGTCCGCCGGCGCCGGGGGAACCGGCGGAATATAATCCTTGCGCTTTTTCCGCAACTCATCGAGCATTTCCCGGATATATTTCTTCATGCCTCAAGCTTGCGGAGGCCCCGCGCGGCTCCGTTCCGCCCGGGGCGCGAAACCCGTGAAACCGGAAGGGGAAATTTTTACGTCGTGAACGTCACCGCCAGCAGCGCGGCACCCACCTGCCGCGCCAGTCTCCGGCTCGGCGGCATGGGGCGCGTGCGCGAAACCTCCGGCCGCAAATTCACCTCGGGATTTTTTTGCCCGCGCGGCCGAACCAGAGCCGGACTTCAGCCCCGACCCTTACATGAAATAATCCTTGACCTTATCGAAAATGCCTTTTTCGCTCGGCTCGTTTTCCGCCGGGAGCACTTCCCGGAGCTGCTCGAACAGCTTGCGCTGCTCCCGCGTCAGCTTGGTGGGAATGCGAACGTCGACGTGAACGTACAGATCGCCGCGGCCGCCGCCATGCACGTACGGCACGCCGAGCCCCTTCAGCTTCACCCGCGTCCCCGGCTGCGCGCCTTCCGGAATCTTCACCGTCTGCAACCCGTCAAAGGTCAGAAGGTCCACCGAGGCGCCCAGGGCCGCCTGCGCCACGTTCACCGGCACCGTGCAATGCAGATCGTTTTCGTGCCGCTCAAAAACCGGGTGCTCGGCCACCTTCAACACCACGAACAGATCTCCCGGCGGACCGCCGTTCACTCCCGGCTGCCCCTCCTGCGAGAGCCGGAGCTGCGTCCCGTTATCCACCCCCGCCGGAATATTCACCTTCAGCCTCCGTTCGCGGCGGAGATAGCCTTCGCCCTTGCACTCCTTGCATGGCCGGCGGATCGTCTGGCCGCGCCCGCCGCATTGCGTGCAGGTGCGCCGCACCGAAAGGAACGCCTGCTGATAGATCACCTCGCCGCGCCCGCGGCAGGTGGGGCAGGTGGCCAGGCCGTCCTCGGGCTCGGCGCCCTTGCCCCGGCACCGGCCGCACTCCTCCAGGCGCGGCACCTGGATGTCGGCCGTCAGGCCGCGCATCGAATCCTCAAAGGAAATCTCCAGATCGTAGCGCAGATCCTCGCCCCGCTGCGGCCGGTTGCGCCGCTGGCGGGTGCTCCCGCCGAACATGTCCGAGAATCCGAACACGTCGCTTAAAATGTCGCCCAGGTCCGGAAACCCGTCGAATCCCGCGCCGCCCGCGCCCGAGGAGACCCCCTGATGGCCGAAGCGGTCATATGCCGCCCGCTTCTGCGGATCGCTCAAAATACTGTAGGCCTCCGCCGCTTCCTTGAACTTTTCCTCGGCGCTGCGGTCGCCCGGATTACGGTCCGGATGATACTGCAAGGCGAGTTTGCGGTAGGCCGCCTTCAGCGCCTGCTCGTCGCAGCCGCGCTCCACCCCCAGCACCTCGTAGTAATCGCGTTTGGCCACGCTCATTTCGACGCTGGCTGCACCGCCACCTTCACCATCGCCGGCCGCAGCAGGCGCCCCTTGAACTGGTATCCTCGCTGAAATTCATCGAGGACCGTGTGGTCGGGCGCATCCCCGGTCTCCACCATATCCACGGCATGGTGAATCTGCGGATCAAACGGCTGCCCCTTGGATTCCATCGGCTCCAGGCCCAACTTCTTCAGCGTGTCGTAGAAGCGATTATAGATCAGCTCAATGCCGGCGGCGTACTCCTTGTCCGACGTCTCCACTTTCATGGCGCGCTCGAAATCGTCCAACACCGGCAGCAGCACCCGCACCGCCTCCATGCTGGCGTACTCAAACAGCTCCACCCGCTCCCGTTCGGTGCGCTTGCGCAGATTCTGAAATTCGGCCTGGCTCCGCAGCAGGCGGTCGTGCAGCTCCGCCTTTTCGCTGGCCAACTGGTCGCGCTCGGCCGCCACCGCGGCCAGCGAAGCGGCGGGATCCGGCGCGCCGCTCTGTTCCGGCTGGGTCTTCTCCATAGGCTCGATATTCTCGGCAGACATGAAGGACAGCTCCATTCCTAAGATAGATTAACATCGGGCGCCAAAAATTCCGCGCAAAATCGCGCCGCCCCGCGCCCCCGGGGCCGGATCAGATCCTCACCCGGCTCGACAGCGCGCAGCCGTGCAGGTCCATCCAGCGGTTTTCCAGCGTGTTCTGCACAAACGTGAGCCGGTCCACCGTAAATCCGCGCGATTGCTGGAACTCCCGCCAGCGGGCCCCGGCGAGCTCCACGGCCCCGGCCACTTGCTGCGGCTCCAAATCCTGCGCCAGCGTCACGTGCGGATGATAGCGGAACGGTTCCTCGAAACGCAGCAGCCCGCGGTTGAGCGCCTGGTGCAGCCGTTTCAGCTCGTTGTGCCCCGCGCCGATCGACAGATACAGAACCTGCGTCACCGGAAAAACTTCCACCTGCCCCAACTCCACCCGGATCGGCTCCACCTCGCGCAGCGCCTTCTCCAGATCCCGCCAGGCCTCCTCCGGAGCCGCCGTGAGCGGCCGCGGCGGCAGCACCGTAACGTGAGCCCTCGGCTCGCACTGCGGAACCAGCTCATGGCGTAAACGATCGAGAAAACCCGCCAGCGGATCGGGCAAGTAGGAAACCAGGGCAAAGGAGTTGATCAGACTTCCCTCGCCGTTACAACAACCCATCTCTGCTTTATTCTACCGCGGCAGGGCGCGCCTGGCGCTCCGCCGCCTCCACCAAATTCGATGCCGCGCCCGGGGCCTCCGCCGCCAGCCACCGGGCCTCCTCGAAGCCCACGAATTTGCAGATCCGCGGCGGGCCCCCGGCGGGTTCCAGAATGTCGCCCACCTCCAGCGGCGAACCGGCCTGGCGCAGCGCGAAATACGCCGCGTAGGGCGAGCTCGCCTCCACCTCGCCGGCCGGCGTGTAATCGCGCGGCTTCACCTCCGCCGTCCCGCTGACGTGCGGAGCCGCGCGGAACGCCGCGCGCAGATGATCCTTCAGCCGGTGGATCTTATAACAGGGCATATCGGGATTATCGCCTAAAACATTTCCCCAAGGAAATGTCTTTCGCCGCCGCAAACCCCTGCTCCATCCAGCGCTCGATATTTTCCCGCTTCCAGCACAGCGAATCGCGAAGCGAGCCGAGCGGCTCCGCCGTCTCGATGGTCCGCACCTCGATTCCCTCCGGCCGCGGCAGATCGTATCCCGCCACCCTCCGGAATCCCGCCGCCAACGGCTTCAGCCACCGTACCGGGATCTGCGGCAGAGCGTTCAACGCCACGATTTGCGTCGCGCCCAGCTCAATTGCCGCCCACACCGGCAGCGGATTCAACAGCCCGCCGTCGCAATACCATCGACCGCCGATCCGGTACGGAGGCAGCACCAGCGGCACCGCGCAGGACGCCGCCAGATGCCGCCACGTCACCTCCCCGCCCGAAAAGATTTTCGGCTTCATCCGCACCGCGTCGGTCAACACTGCCGCGTAGTTCTCCGGCGCCCGGTAGCGGTTCATCAGCCCGCGGATCGTCTCCGGAAGCCGCCTCAGCTCGCCGGTCTCCGGATGCCGCCAAAACTCCGCCAGATCCTCGGGCGACGCGCCGCCCGCGATCGCGTATCCGTTGAGCGACCCCACCGAGGCGCCCACCACCAGATCCGGCTGAAAACCCGCCGCCAGCGCGCGCCAGGCCCCCGCCTGCCAGGCCCCAAACATCCCGCCGCCGGATAAAACCAGCGCCGTTTTTCTGCTATCGCTCATCGCCTCGCTTGCGGCTCCTTTTACAATAAAGAGCGTAACCGCTTCAATGGAAGATTTCGATCCGAATCGTTATGGCGCGGCGGTGGCTCGCCTTCTCGCGCTCGACGCCAGTGGCCAACGCCTCATCCCGCTTACCTGCGGCCTCTGCTCCAGCCCCCAAGCCTTGCAACTGCTGAAGACGCAAACCGCCGCCGGGCTGTTGCCGGACGCGCCCAATCGCCAAGCCGCGCTCGCCGGACTCTGGCTTTATTTTTCCTGTTTCGAGGAAGCCCACCAGATCGCGCAGGACTCCAGCTCGCCCGATTGCGAGCTGTGGCACGCCATCCTCCACCGCCAGGAACCCGATTCGGGAAACGCGGCATACTGGTTTCGTAAGGTGGGGACACATCCCATTTATCCGGCTTTGGCGCGCCAGGCCGCCAGAATTCTTGAAAACTATCCCGGCGCGGAATTTCGCACCGGGCGCTGGGATCCCTTCGCCTTCATCTCCTTTTGCGAGCGGGCGCGCGCCCAGCCTGGATCGGCGCAGGAACGCGCGGCGCTTGAAATCCAGCGCGCCGAGTGGCAAATCCTGTTCGACTACTGCGCGAGGCCGCGGTGACCGCGCGCTGGTTCCTCGCTCTGGCCGGCCTGGCCGCCGCCGGCGCCCTCGCCTGGGGACTGGTCCGCTTCAAAGCCCAGCCGCCCGAAGTGCGCTTCGTTCGCGTCACCCGCCAGGACGTGCACAGCTCGGTCGCCACCAACGGCAAAGTGGAGCCGGTCGAATGGGCCGTCGCGCGCGCCGAACGCCCCGGGCCCGTGCAAAAAATCCTGATCCATCTGGGCGAGCAGGTCGGCAAGGGCCAGCCGCTGGTGGAACTCGATTCCACCGAGGCCCGCGCCAGCCTTCTCGCCGCCCAGGCCCGCATCGCCCAGGCCCAGGCCGACCTCGCCATCATCGACCGTGGCGGCCGCGCCACCGACCTCGCCGATATTCAGAACGGCCTCGCCAAGGCGCGCTTCGATCTCGATCAAGCCCGGCAAAATTACGAAACCGAGCAGCGCCTCGCCGCCAAAAACGCCGCCACCGCCCAGGAAGTCAACGCCGCCAAAGCGCGCGTCGAAGAGGCCAGGCTGCAAATCGAATCGCTCGAGCGCAAACGCGCCGCGCTCGCCGGCACTGCCGATCGCGCCGCCGCCCAGGCCCGCCTGGAGGAGGCGCAGGCCGCCGCCCGCGCCGCCGAAACGCAGATCCGCCAGAGCGTCATCCTCGCCCCCGTCGCCGGAACCGTCTACCAATTCGATTTAAAACCGGGCGCCTATCTCAACGCCGGAGACGCCGTCGCCTCCATCGGCCGCATGGACCAGGTCCGCGTCAACGTCTACGTCGATGAGCCCGATCTCGGCCGCGTCAAAAAAGGAATGCCCGTGCTGATCACCTGGGACGCCCTGCCCGGCCATCAATGGGAGGGCGAAGTGGACCGCACCCCCACCGAAGTTCAGCCGCTCGGCACCCGCCAGGTCGGCGAAGTCGTCTGCGTCATCCGCAACCCCGACCGCGATCTGCTCCCTGGCACCAACGTGAATGTCGAAATCCGCGCGCAAACCGTCGAAAACGCGCTCAGCGGCCCCAAGGAAGCGGTTCGCACCGAGCACGGCCAAAGCGGCGTCTATCTTCTGGTCGGCGATCACGTCGAATGGAAAAAAGTTTCCCTCGGCCTGGCCAACACCACCCGCACCCAAATCCTCGGTCTGCAAGAAGGCGACGCCGTGGCGCTTTACACCGACCGCGAATTGCGCGACGGCATGGTGGTCAAACCCGTCTTTTCGGAATAGATTTCACGCCTGGCGCGCCGCGCGGCAAATCGCCGCCACGCTGGCCTCGACGTCTTTCTCCGTCGTCGCCCAGCACGACACGCTGATCCGCATCGCCGCCCGCCCGCGCCACTCGGTGCCGCCGCACCAGCAGGTCCCATCCTCCTGCACCGCTCGAATCACCCGCCGCGTCTCTTCATCGCCGCCGAACGACACCAGCACCTGATTCAGAACGACATCGTTCAGAATCTCGAACCCGGCCTGGCGCAAGCGCTCCGCGAAACACGCCGCCTGCCGGCAGTTCCGCTCGATCATTTCCGCCAGACCGCGCCGCCCCAGCGACCGCAGCGCCGCCCAAATCTCCACTCCGCGCGCCCGCCGCGAAGCTTCCGGAGTATAAAGCGCCGGTTCGCGATGCTCCGTCATCGCCAGATACGCCGCGCTCAACCCCATCGCCGCTCGCAGATCTTTTTCCTCCCGCACGAACGCGAGCCCGCAATCGTAGGGAACGTTCAGCCATTTGTGACCGTCTGTCGCCCACGAATCCGCCAGAGCGAAGCCGTTCATCAGATGCGCTCGCTCCGGCGCCGCCGCGGCCCACAATCCGAACGCGCCATCGACATGCACCCAGGCCCCCGCCCGCCGCGCGCGCCCGCAAATCTCCGGCGCCGGATCGAACGCCTCGCTATTCACATTGCCCGCCTGAATGCACACCAGCGTCCGCTCGTCGAGCTCCGGCAGAAGTTCCGCCAGCATCCGGCCCTGATCGTCCGCCGGAATCGAAAGCGCGCGCGCCCGCCCCAAACCAGCCAGCGCCAGCGCCTTCAGCAGCGAAACATGCGCCTCCGCGCCCACGATCACCCGAATCTCCGGCGCGCCGAACAGCCCGCGATCCTCGGCGTTCCACCCGGCGCGTTCAAGCAGCGCATGCCGCGCCGCCGCCAGAGCCGTGAAGTTCGCCATCGTCGCCCCGGTGACGAAACTCACGCCGCAAGCCGCGGGAAAACCGAAAATGCCGCGCAGCCACTCCGCCGCGATCTCCTCGATTCTCACCCCGGCGGGCGATTGACAAAACAGCGCCGCGTTCTGATCCCATGCCGTCGCCAGCCAGTTGGCCGCCATCGCCGCCGGCAGCGATCCGCCCGTCACGAATCCGAAATAGCGCCCGCCCGTCGAGGCGACCGTAGCCGGCGAGGCCGCTTCGTCGAGCATCGCCAGCACGCCCTCCGCCGGGCACGGATCGTCGCCCAGAGGCGCCGCCAGCGCCTCCAGCCCGCGAATCTCTTCCGCCGTGGGCGCCGCGCGCCGCCGCCCAATTTCCCGAACATAACGGGCCGCGCGCGCAGCCGCGTCCTCCATCAGACTGTCGTTCATGAAAGCGGTCTCCCGAAACAGGATACTGATTATCGGTGCAGCACCCGCCGCCGCATGTCCGGCCAGAACTCGCGCAGCACGTTGAAGCCGGCGTCGCTCACCACGTTGATCCCGAACTTTTCAAAGGTATCGCCCGCGCTGCGGCTGCCCGGCGGATAATACAGATTCCCAAGCGACGCCGCCATCAGGTTGCCTTCGATCTCGGAATGATTGAAGCGCAGCTTCCCCGCATCGGTGCGCGTGATCAGCACCCGGCTCATGGCGTAGCCCGCGCGCCACCACTTGCCTCCTGCGCCCATCCGGAAATAGCGCGGATCTTCATGCAGCAGCGCCGGCAGAACCCCTTCGCTCAGATACGTGCTGATGGCGCCGTCGGCGAACGTCGCGCCGTAGCGCTTGGCATACGCCGCCCCGCCCTGCCTCCATTGCGGATACGTGTTCTGCGCCTGATACACGCCCGCGTACACCCCGGCAATCACCCAGTTGAACGGATCAAACGTGTCGTGATTGGCTTGAATAAACTTCTGGCGCACCGTCAGCGGGCCGGAGCTCCTCGACGGGTCGTTGACCGTCATGTAATTCGGCACCACGCCCAGGATGTGTTTGTCGTCTTTGGAGGACTGCGCCGATTCAACCGCCGCGTCATTCTTCGCCTCCGCGCCGTCCGGGGCCTGGGCGCCCGCCGTTCCAATAAAAAACAGGGCCGCCAGCAGCTTACCCATTGTCTGATCAGACGAGCCCGGCGGACCGGAAGAGTACAGCGCCCATCTACTTCGACAGCTCGCGGCGCATATTCTCAAGCGATTGCTGCATGGTAACGTTGCCGGCGATCGGGCTAAGCTCTTCGGCGTAGGGCATTTGGCATATCTCCGCGAATAACGGCACCAGCTCCGGATCCCGCCAGCCCCGCCGCGCCTCCTCGAGCATGATCTCAATGGCGTGCTGATGCGTGAACGCCGGCTTGTACGGCCGCGCGGTGGTGAGCGCGTCGTAAATGTCGGCCACCTGCAAGATCCGCGCCAGCAGCGGAATCTCTTCTCCCGCCAGCCGGTCCGGATATCCCGTGCCGTCCCAGCGCTCGTGATGGCTGCGGATGATCGGCAGCACCGGCGCCAGCGTCTTCATCGGCCGGCAAATCTCTTCGCCGCGAATGGTGTGCAGCCGCATCGTCTGCCACTCCTCGTCAGTCAGCAGCCCGCGCTTGAACAGAATCGAATCCGGAATCCCGATCTTGCCGATATCGTGCAGATATCCCCCGCGATACAGCGCCAACTGATCCTGCCGCGGAAGACCCAGCGCGCGGCCCAGCGCGATGCTGTAGCTGGCCAGCCGCTCGCAATGCATGCCCGTGTACTTGTCGCGATGCTCCACCGACTGCGCCAGCGCGAACAGAATCGTCTCGGCCTCTTCCAGCGAATCAATCAGAGCCTTGTTGCGCAGCATGGCGCGGACGCGCGACCGCACAATGCTCGGCTGCAGCGGCTTGAGCAGAAACTCGTCGGCGCCCGATTCGATCCCGGCCACTTCGTTTTCCGTGCCCTGCACGCTGGTGGTCATCAGGATCGGAATCAACTGCGTTCTGCGGTCGTTCTTGAGCATCCGGGCAAACTCCGGCCCCGGCATCTCCGGAATCACCAGATCCACCACCACCAGATCGATTTTTTCCCGCTCCAGAATGGCCAGCGCCGCCGACGGCCTCTTGGCCTCGAAAATTCTGTAATTTGCCGCCTTGAGAATGGCTTTAAGCAGCCGCCGGTTCAGGTCGACGTCATCGACGATCAGGATCGCCGGCGCCTGCGCCGCATCCTCAAGCACGCTTTCCCAGCGCGGCAGGTGCATCTCCGCCCGCGGAAATGTCAGTTCCTTCGCCGCCGCTTTCTTGGTCTGGATGGCCACGCTTGATTACTTATCGGCGGCAAGCTAGGAAAGATTTATTTCAAATACCGGGTGAGAATACTTAGAACATAGGCCTTGGTCTCGGAGATATCGGGCACCCCGCCCGATTCATCGACGCGCCGCGCGCCCGCGTTATAGGCGCTGAGCGCTTTGCTGAGGTCGCCATCGTATCGATCGAGCAGTTGTTTCAATAACTTACTACCCGCTTCCAGGCTTTGTCTGGGGTCGAACGGATCCTCCACCTGAAACTGCGCCTGCGTCTCCGGCATAAGCTGCATCAGCCCTTCGGCGCCCCTGTCCGATACCGCGCATGGCCGGAAACCCGACTCCTGGCGCGCCACTTCCCGCACCAGATTCTTATCAATTCCTTGCTTTTGCGAGCTTTCATCGATCATTTTGGACAATTCCGCAAGCGGAATCGGGTCGCATTCGGCCGCCACCGGCTGCGGCGCCTTCCAGGGGATCGAAACGCCCGCCGCTTCCGCCTGCCGCTGCACGGAGGCGCGCTGCTCGGCGAGCGAACTCTCCATCGCCGCACGAATCCGCCCGGCGTCCTGGATCAAAAACAGCACAAGCCACGTCACAGGGAATCGATCGGCGGAAAACCCTGCCTGATCGACCCCAGAGAAATCCGTAGCGGGCCGGAAAGAATAACGTTTTTTATTTCAATGCCTTTAGCGCATCGATCCGGTTTTCAATCACGCGCGAATCCTCGAAATTCCCGGCGCGGCGGAAAAAATCGGGGGCCATCTCGAAGGCCCGCCGGGGGATGAAGCCGACCAACTGGCAGGAGCGCACCGGAGCTTCCGCCGCGATGGCCTGATAGACGCGCTCCAGCGGCGTTTGCGCGAAATTGGTGAAATTGATGGCCACCTGCGCGCACCCGCGCGAGGGAAGATAGCGGCCGATCGCTTTAACGAACTGGAATCCGCCGGAGGATTCGCGGATTTTCCGCGCAATCGCCGTGGCGGTTTCCACGTCCGAAGTTGCCAGATCGACATTGAAGGCGATGAGAAAGCCGCGCGCGCCGACGACGGATGCGCCCGCGGTGGGATGCGCGCTCTGGTCGCCCACATCGGGCGGCCGGCCATCAAATCCCGGACGGCGCACGTTTTCCAGCCGCCGCCGCCCGGGAAGCTTCGCCGCCGATTCGTAAAAATAAACCGGCACGCGGAAGCGCCGCCAGATTTCTTCTCCGGCACGATTGGCGAGGGCGACGCATTCTTCCATGGTCGATCCGTCGAGCGGAACAAACGGAATTACATCGGCCGCCCCGACCCGCGGATGCACGCCCCGGTGCGCGGTCAGATCGATCAGTTCGGCCGCGCGCCCGGCACCGCGGATGGCGCCTTCCAGCACCGCTTCGGGGGCGCCGGCAAACGTCACCACGCTGCGGTTGTGATCAACATCGGACTCCCAGCCGAGCAGCAGCACGCCCGCGCCGGCGATGGCCTCGACGATGGCGCGTACCTTCGCCTCATCGCGGCCTTCGGAAAAGTTGGGAACGCATTCGACCATTGGCTGGAGGGGGCGGGCCGGATCGCCTGTACGATCATAAGGATTGCGCCCGGCAAAACTCAAGGCCGGATGCCGGAGCCGCCGGCGGCGCGCTACCAGCGCTACCAGCGGGCCTGGTCGCGGATGGAGCTGGCCAGACGCTTGCTCACCACCGCCTCGAATCCGTTGGACATGACCAGCAGCCAGCGCTTGCTGGACAACGGCGAGATGCGGCGGATGTGATCCGTGTTGATGATGGTGCGGCGGTGGATGCGGCGGAAGCGCGGCTGCTCCAATTTCTCCTCGATGGCTTTGAGCGGCGGATCGGCGAAATAGCGCTGCGACACGGTGATCAGATGCACCAGCTCGCCTTCGGCCTGAAAGGCGACGATCTCGCCCGGGTCGAGAAGATAAAGATTGCCGCCGCGGCGTCCGACAATTTTCTTGAGCGGCGCCGGAGCGGCCGGACCGGCGCCCTTCAGGTGGCGGCCCGCCTTGAGGATCGCCTTTTCGAGGCGCTCGCGCCGCACCGGCTTCAGCAGATAATCGACCGCGCCGACATCGAACGCCTCCAGCGCGTGATTTTCGAAGGCGGTGACGAAAATGATGGCGGGCTTCCGGTCCCGCCGCAGATGGCGGACCACGCTGAGGCCGTCCAGCTCCGGCATCTGAAGATCGAGCAGCACGATATCCGGATCGGTTTCGAGAATTTGCGCCAGCGTCTCGGCGCCGGTCGAGGTTTCGGCCGCCACCTGGAGCGAGGGGATGGATTCGACGTGCTCGCGCAGAACCTGGCGCGCGATGGGCTCGTCGTCGGCGATCAGCACCTTCATGACACCGCCTCGGCGGCGCGCAGGAAGCTCATGGAAGAAGCGGGAACGGAGAACGCGACCGCGCTGCCGTGCGAATCCGAATCGATGCGCAGCCGCGCCCCGGCACCGTAGCAGAGCTGCAAGCGGCGCGCGACGTTGTCCAGCCCGACGCCGGATTTGGAGCGCTCCGGCGCGAATCCGCCGCCGGTATCGCGGACCGTCACCACCAGATCGCCGCTTGCATCGAAAGCGGCGTTTAATCGCACCACGCCGCCGTCGGGTTTGGGCGCGATTGCGTGCTTTACCGCGTTTTCCACCAGCGGCTGGATGGAAAGAATCGGGATGGGCGCGTCGAGCGCGCTGTCTTCCACCTCGATTTCGACGCGCAGTTTTTCGCCCAGCCGCAAACGCTCCACGTCGAGGTATGCCTTGACGATGTGGAGTTCCTCCTCCAGGCGCGAAAACGTCTTCTGCGTTTCCAGGAAATAGCGGAAAATATCGGCGAGGTTCAGCACGGTCTCGCGCGCGCCGCGGGCCTCGCGGGGGATGATGCCATAAAGCGTGTTCAGCGCGTTGAACAGAAAATGGGGATGAATCTGCGATTGCAGGGCGCGCAGCTCGGCTTGCGCCACCAGCCGCCGCATCTCCGATTCGCGGTACCGCTCGATTTGCTCCTCGATGAGCGCGGCCGCGCGGCCCAGAGCCTGCAAATCCTCGCTCAGGTAACGCCGCCCGCCGGACCGCCGGCCGAGCAGGATGTAGCGCGCGCCGCCGGAGGGGACGCGCAGCCGCGCCGCCGCTTCAAAGCCGCGCTGCTCCAGCTCGGCGCGCATCCGCGGCAGCTCGGAAACTAGCACGGGACGGCCGAGATCGATATCGGGAAGATTGCAATCGTCGCTCAAGGCCGCTTCGGCGCCCATAAAGCGGCCGAGCTCGCGAGCCGCCGATTCCAGATAAGCGGCCTCCTCGCGCACCGGCGTTTTCAGCCGATCCAGCAGATGGTTCAAATCGGGCTGGCGGAAAACCAAGTGCGTCATCAGGCTTTGCAGACGCGATCGCAGCAGGGCGAACACGATCAGAGCCAGGCAGATGGCGGCAAGCAGCATGGCCTGCGCAAACGGCGTCTCCGACAGCGGCACCAGCCCGGCCCGCCAGGCGACCACCGCGCCGAAGGTGAACAGGGCCGCCAGTAAAACGTTGGCCAGGAATCGCAGAAAGGCGTCCAACAGGACGAAGCGGTAATCCTGAAGCAGCACCAGCAAAGCCAGCGGGATCGCGGCGTGGTGAAAGGCCAGCTCGCGCGACCAGACCTGATTCAAGTGCGCGCTGCGCAGGTGGACGAAACTCATCGCCAGAAGAAACAGCGACATGGTGCCGATCAGGCGCGAGGTCAGCGCGCCGCGGTTCTCGTCAAGCGATGCGAATAACCGCACGGCCGCGATGATGGTAAACGCGCCGTAGCCGATGGTGATGAGCGCCAGCCCCAGGCGGTGATAGGCGGGATTGTCGGCGGCGAGCTCACTTAAATGAAGCGCGATGCACACCGCGCTCAGCGCATAGCCGAGAGTCACCAGCAGGCGGAAGCGCGCGCGCAGGCACAGATCGAACAGGACGGCGGGCAGCAGGCTGAGCACCGAAAATCCGATCGCGACGGTGACGCTGGTGAAAACGTCCGCCGCCGGATTGGCGGCCAGCACGATCAGCGAGGCGAGATTCCAGAGCAAAGCGAGAGCCGCCGCCAGCATCGCCTTGCCGCTGCCGGGCAGCCGCCGCGAGGCGCGGTCCTGAACCAGCAGATAAAGAAAAATGCCGAAAATCAGAACCCCGGCCGAATGTCCCAGCGTGTTGACCAGCAAGGACTCGTTCACGTCCCAATCATATAATCCGGAGATGCGGGAGGCCAAACCGGGCGGCGCGGAGGCCATCTCCGGCGCGCGGCGGATATGACACAATAGGAGACACACCACGGTTTTTCCTCAAATGAGCCAGTCCAATCTCAGCGATCCGGCCGAATCCACGTCTACGGAATCCTCGTTCGGCGAAATTCTTTCTGAATTCGAACATTCGCACCAGCACGGCGGCGAGGCGGTGGAGGGAACAGTCGTCTCGGTTACCGCCGACGCCGTCTTCGTCGATATCGGCCGCAAAATGGACGGCGTGCTCGCGCCCGATCCGGCGCATCCGCTGAAGGCTGGCGACAAGCTGCTGGTTTCCATCCGCGGGCGCGACGAGCAGGGCAACTACGTGCTTTCGACCATCAAGGCCGAGACGCCGCGCGACTGGAGCGGTCTGGAAGCCGCCTTCGCGAACAAGCAGACGATCGGCGGTACGGTGCTCGAAGTGGTGAAGGGCGGGTTGCGCGTCGATGTCGGCGTGCGCGCCTTTATGCCCGCTTCACGCAGCGGCGCGCGCGATCAGGCCGAGATGGAAAAACTGGTCGGCCAGCAGATCGAGTGCCGGATTACCAAGCTCGATACAGCGTCGGAGGACGTGGTGGTCGACCGCCGCGTCGTGCTCGAGGAGCGCGAAAAGCAGGCCAGGGAAGAAGTTTTCGCGCGGCTTCAGGAAGGCGACGTGGTCCGCGGCACCGTGCGCACGGTGATGGATTTCGGGGCCTTTATCGACCTCGGCGGCGTGGACGGACTGCTGCACGTCTCCGATATGTCCTACCAGCGCGGCATCAAACCATCCGAAGTGGTCGCGCCGGGCCAGCCGATCGAGGTGAAAATCCTCCAAGTGAATCGCGAATCGCGCAAAATCGCCCTGGGATTGAAGCAATTAAGCCCGGATCCGTGGAGTCTGGCTGCGCAAAAATATCCGCAGGGCTCGCGCGTTCAAGGAAAGGTCGTGCGAGTCGCCGATTTCGGGGCTTTCGTTGAACTGGAGCCGGGGATCGAAGGATTGATTCACGTTTCGGAAATGTCGTGGACGCGCAAAAACGTCAAGCCCGAAAACATCGTGAAGGTGGGCGACCTGGTTGAGGTGGTCGTGCTCGGCGTCAATCCGGCGGAGAAGCGCATCGCGCTGGGATTGAAGCAGGCGCTTGGCGATCCGTGGGAAGAGGCGGTGAAGAAGTATCCGGTGGGCGCGGTGGTGGAAGCGCCGGTGACGAGCCTGGCGAAATTCGGCGCGTTCGTCGATCTGGGCGAAGGCGTCGAAGGCCTGATCCACATCGGCGACATCAGCCGGGAAAAGCGGCTGAATCATCCCAACGAAGCGTTAAAGATCGGCGAGCGGGTGAAGGCGCAGGTGCTTGAAGCGGACAAAGAACGCCGCCGCATCCGGCTCGGCATCAAGCAACTGGAGCCGACCAGTGTCGATGAATACATCGCCGAGCACAAACCCGGCGATTCGGTCAGCGGCCGCATCGTGGAAGTCTCCGGCAATCGCGCCAAGGTGGAGCTGGGCGAAGGCGTGTTCGCGACATGCAAGCTCGCTGAACAAAAGGCGCAAGAGAGTGCCGGGACGCAGGGCAAAGCGGATGTATCCGCGCTGAGCGCGATGCTCGCGGCCAAGTGGAAGGCAGGCGCGGGGACGCAGACCGCATCGGAAGCTCCGAAGCCGGGACAGGTCCGCAGCTTCCGCATCGCCGCGATCGATCCGGCGCAGAAAAAGATCGAACTGGATCTGGCCTAAGCTCGCAACACTTCAGCGGGCCGCGCGGCGCGGCTGAAAGGCG
Source organism: Terriglobia bacterium (assembly GCA_021324615.1). GTDB lineage: Bacteria > Acidobacteriota > Terriglobia > Bryobacterales > Bryobacteraceae > Palsa-187. Next base: position 34,436 of record JAJPIT010000081.1, read on the forward strand.
GGAAGCGCGTCTTCCCATTGATTGTCGGTCAACTGCCGGACGCCGCTTCCATCCGGGTGCATCGCGAATAATTCGCCATAGGGCTGCGGTCCGCTGTCGAGGACGAATGCTTCGTCCTTCCATCCCAGACGGGAGCTGCTGAAAACGATCCACTGGCCGTCCGGCGACCAGATGCCGTGCGCGTCGTTGCCGCCGGTATACGTCAGCCGGCGCGCGCCGGAGCCGTCCGGCCGGATGGTATAGATCTCAAAGTCGCCGTCCCGAAAGCTGGTGAACTCGATCCGATCGCCCTTCGGCGACCAGGCGGGAAAATTGTCGTACTCCGCGGTGAGCCGGGTGACCTTGCCGCTTTCCAGATTCACAATCCGCAGGCCCTGCTCGGACCCGGCCACACGGAAAACGATTTGCTTCCCATCCGGCGACCAGCTCGGAAAGCCGGCATTGCCCGGCCCCCTGGTCACCTCGCGGAACCCGGTTCCGTCCGCATTCACCATCGCGATCACGGCCGGCTTGGCATGGCCGCTAAAATACGAGCCGACCCCGAAGGCGATCGTTTTCCCGTCCGGCGACCAGCTCGGGAACGCCACCTGCGGGCCTTTGCTGTCATAAATCACCCGGCCATTTCCGCCGTTTGCATCGAACATCTGGAGGCCGGGTTCGACCGAGACGACGAAACGGTCCCCCGCGGGCGACCAGGACGGGAAATCGCCGGTGCGATACAGAGAAAAGTCGGGATCGCGGCTGAACGCCGGAGTCATTCCCGGCGCCGGCTTATCGCTGGTCCGCTTGTGGTACACCACCATCCTGCCATCCGCCGACCACGACGGATTCTGCATGATTCCATGCGCCGCGCTCCTGCCGGACGCGAACGCCAGTCCTTTGTCTTCGCCGAACTTCCGCAGATACCCGATTTCGCCGCCGGGCAGCCACTGCGGCGCGACTTTCAGCCCCGGCCCCGAAGTGTATTCGCGCACGGCGCCCGACTCCACTTCAATCGAGACGATCTGCGATACCGCCGGCCGGTTGCGGCCAAGCCGCCCCGGATAGACATCTTTCGGCGTCGACCGGTAAAAGAGGATTCGCCGCCCGTCGGCGCTCCAACGCGGTGAGCCGGCGTAGCCGCCCGGCTCGGTCAGCCGCCGCAGCGAAGTTCCGTCGGCGCGAACCACATACAGGCCGGTCGATTGAAGAAACTCCCATCCGCCATCCCATCGGGCGCGGCGGGTACCGCGATCGGAAGTAAAGGCGATCCACTTGCCGTCCGGGGACCAGCTCGGGCGAAAGCTGCCCGCGTTGGTTTTCGCGATCGGCCTCGCGCGCCCGTTCGACAGGTCCTGAACCCAGATATTGGCAAAGCCGCCTTGGCGCGAGGACACAAACGCGAGCGCCGATCCGTCGGGCGACAGCGCCGCCTGATCGTCGAAAGCGGGATTCTCAGTGAGCCGTTCCAGCCCGCTGCCGTCGGCGTGCACCCGGTAAATGTCGGCGGAACCGGCCCGCTCGGAGGTGAACACAATCCATTTTCCGTCCGCCGAAAAGGACGGATTGTAGTCGAGACCGTTACCGGCAAGGAGCGCGCGCTCGCCTGTGCCGTCCGCATTCGCAACGAACAAACCCGTTTGCGCCGGCCCAATCCGCGTAAACAGCAAGCGGGCCGGGTCGGCGGCGATGGCCGCTTGACAGCCCACAAGGCAAAGCAGGAACAGGATTTTCATGGCTGCGCGAGTATACCATGGCTGCCCGTAAGGGCAAACCCGCCGCTGGCTGCGGGCGGGAGCTACGATAAGGGATGGCTTTGTCCGTTACCTTTTCCCGACCCTGCCGTCGTAATTAGTGTTGCCCCGGAAGAGTGGAGCCGCCTTGGCCTCAAAACCGTGCCTTGAGCTGGACGAAGCGGCGCTGATCCGGGCGGCTCAGGACGGCGACCACGCCGCCTTCGAGCAGCTCGTCCGCGCCTACGACCAGGGTGTGCTCCGGCTGGCCATGAACCTTCTGCGATCGCCCGAGGACGCGCACGATGTCTATCAGGAAGCTTTTTTGCGGGTCTATCGCAACCTGCACGCGTTCCGTTTCGATTGCAGTTTTCATACCTGGCTGTTCCGGATCGTGACCAATCTGTGCCTGGACCAGATGCGGAAGCGCAAGGTTCGCAAGGAGGAGCCGACCGTGCTCGCCACCGCCGAGGGGCCCATGGACCGCATGGACGCGGTCCCGGAGGAAAGGGTGGACGGCGATCCGCAGCGCTATCTGTTCAGCGGCCAGTTGCGGCGGAAAATCAAGGAAGTTTTGGGGGAGCTGACGCCGCGCGAGCGCGTGGTCTTCGAACTGCGCCACTATCAGGGCCTGCGGCTGCGCAAGATCGGGGAAGTTTTGGGGACTTCGGAAGAGGCGGCCAAGAACTGCCTGTTCCGCGCCACGCAGAAAATGCGGGCTGCTTTGGGAGATTTCCTATGACGGAGTGCACCTGGTCGCGCGAACAATTCGCGCTGCTGTTCTATGGGGAGCTTTCCTTCGATCAGGAGGAGAGAGTGGAAGCGCATCTGGATCGCTGCGCCGCCTGCCGCGCCGCGCTGGAGCGCGAACGGGCGCTGCACGCCGCCTTGGGCGCCATCGAAGTGGAGCCGTCGCCGTCGCTGCTCAGGCGCTGCCGCGAGGATCTGCGCACCCGCCTGATGAACGCCGCTCCGCCGCGCACGCCGTGGTGGGAGAGCATTCTGCCTCAATCCGGCTTGCTGCGGCCCGTCGGCGCGCTGACGCTGGTGGCGATCGGATTCTTCGCCGCGCGGCTTCTTCCCTCCACCAATCTGAGTGGGATTTTTAACACCGCGTCCGCCGCCGGCCAGGAGCGCGTGCGCTACGTCGAGCCGGCCGGCGCCGGGCGCGTGCAGATCGTGGTGGATGTGACCCGGCAGCGGGTGATTTCCGGCCGCGCCGACGAGGCCCCCATCCGCGGCCTGCTGCTGGCCGCCGCGAAAGACCCCTCCGATCCCGGCCTGCGCGCCGAGACGCTGGGAATTTTGAACGCTCAGGCCGCTTCGGCCGACGTTCGCGGCGCGCTGATTTACGCGCTGGAGCATGACCACAACGCGGGCGTGCGCGAAAAGGCCCTAAGCGGTCTGGCGCCTTACGCCGCCGATCCGGAAGTGCGCAACGCCCTGACCGCGGTGCTGCTGGGCGATTCCAATCCCGGATTGCGCACCAAGGCGATCGATCTTCTGACCCGTGGCGACGTGGACCGGGAGGTGGTCGGCACGCTCCAGGAACTGATGGTCCGCGGCGAGCAGTTGGGTTATGTCCGGGAGCGCTGCCTGCGCGTGCTGCGCGCGGTGAACGCCTCGGCGGAGACGTATTGATGCTGGCCGGCGCTTGCATCGCGGCTCTGGCCGGATCCCTGCTGGCGCAGGAAGCCAGGATCGTCGAAGAACGGCCGGCGCGCTGGGTGAAAACGTATTCCGGGGAATTTGCTCCGCCGCCGGGCGCCGCGCTGCGCCTGATCACACGCGGCCACGTCGTCGTCCGCGGCGGCTCCGGGGACCGCGTCGGCTATACCCTCACCGAGCGGGTCCGGGCGCGAACGCTGGAGGAGGCGCAGCGGCTGTTCGGCAAGGTGATCGCCACCGTGCTGCGCCGCGACGCCGCCATGACCCTGACGCTTCTGCCCCTGGCCGGCGAGCCGGTGGCCGTCGAGTGGGACCTGAACGTGCCGCGGAGCCTCGGCTCGCTGCGCATCCACACCCAGATCGGCGACGTCGAGGCGTACGATCTGGACGGCTCCGTGCACGCCGATACCGCGGCCGGGCAGATTCACTGCGACCGCATCGGCGGCGGCGTGGAGGCCAACACCGGCGGCGGCGAGATCCGCCTGGGCCGCGTCGGCGGTCCCGCGCGATGCGTCTCCGCGGCCGGATCGATCCTCATCGACAGCGCCGGGCGCGATACTGTCTGCCGCACCGCGGGCGGCGAAATTCAGGTGCGCGACGCCGCCGGGCCGCTCACGCTCTCCACCGAAGGCGGCAATATCGAAGTCGACCGCGCGGCCTCCTCGGTGGAAGCGCACACCGGCGAGGGAACCATCCAGATCCTGCGCGCGGCGGGCGCCGTTCTGGCCGATACGCGCGGCGGCGCCATCGACGTCGGCGGGGCCAGCGGCGCCAACTGCCAATCGGCCGCCGGGATGATCCGCGTCAAAGCCTCCGCCGGCCCGTTGAAGATTGAAACCGCGATGGGCAGCATTCTGGCCGAGCTGTTGTCGGGCTCGCGCCTGGACAACTCGTCGCTGCTGGCCGGCTCGGGCGATATTACGGTATGGATTCCGTCCAATCTGGCGTTATCGGTTGTGGCCCGCAACGATTCGGGGGCGGGCCCTCGCATCTTTTCCGACTTTTCCGAGCTGCGCGCCCGCCCGGCGAGCCTCAGCCAGCCGGCGGTCTACGAGGGCGCCATCAACGGCGGCGGTCCGGTGCTGATGCTGGACACCTCCGGCGGAGTGATTTATTTGAAAAGGAAGTAGGTGGGCGTTCGCGGCCCGCCGTGAAGTGGCTATGAAAAACGCGCGATTCTTTCTCCTCCTCATGGCGGCCTCCACTCTGGCCGCGCAGCCCTCCCCGCCGCATGGGACCAGCTATGTCGGTGTCATGATGCAGGAAATCGACAGCGCCCGCGCCAAGGCGCTCAAACTGCCGGAGGAAGCGGGCGTGGAGATCACCCGCGTCGAACCCGACAGCCCGGCCGAGCGCGCCGGATTGAAGCCCGGCGACGTGGTCATGCAATACAACGGCGAGCGCGTGGCCGGCATCGAGCAGTTCTCGCGTTTGGTGCGCGAAACGCCGGCGGGCCGGGAAGTGAAACTGCAAATCTACCGCGACGGCTCGCCGCTGAATGTCAGCGTGACGGTGGCCGCGCGCCGCGCGCCGCAGCTGCCCTATGCCCCCTCCCCGCTGGCGGCGCCGCCGCCCCTGGAGTTGCATCTGCCCGATATCCCCCGCAGCTTCATGACCTGGCGCAGCTCCGCGCTGGGCATCGAGTGCGAAACCCTGGAGGGCCAGCTCGCCGATTATTTCGGCGTCAAGCAGGGGGTTCTGGTCCGTTCGGTTTCCAAGGGCTCGCCGGCGGAACGCGCCGGAATCCGCGCCGGCGACGTGATCACGCGCGTGGGCGAGGCCAAGGTCGCCACCCCGGCCGATCTGTCCAGCCGCATCCGGATGTCGCGCGGCAAGCCGGTGACGCTGACTCTGGTCCGCGATCACAAGGAGATGACCGTCACCGCGGCGCTGGACGACGACGGCCGCATGGATTAGTGCGGGCGGCTGACCCACGCTCCCCTTAACCGCCCAGGCGGTGGAAGAACTGGAGCGAGAGCGCGGCGCATCTTTCCCAGCGGAAACTCTGGGCCCGCGCCCGTCCCAGCTCGCAAAGCCGGTCGCGCAGCGAATCCGATTCCACAACTTGCGTGATCGCGGAGGCGATTTCCGCCGGGCTGCGCGCGTCGGCCAGCAGCGCCGCGCCGCCGGCCACCTCCGGAAGGCACGAATTATTCGACGTGATTACCGGCGTTCCGGCGGCCATCGCCTGCGCCGGTGGAAAACCGAAGCCCTCATACAGCGAGGGATAGACAAACGCGGTTGCGCCGGCGATCAGTCCGGGCAGCTCCTGTTCGGGAACATATCCGAGATATTCTGTTTCGGCGTGCAGGCGCGCCAGGGTGGGCGGAGGCGCCCAGCCGCCGGGACCGGCGACCACCAGATCGAACTCCCCGCGAATCGACGGCTTCACCAGCCGCCAGGCGTCGAGCAGCGTCTCCAAATTCTTTCTCGGCTCGATGGTGCCGACGTAGAGCAGATACGGGCGCTCGCGCGGCTTCGGCCGCGCTCCGAAATAGCTTTCGCCGATTCCGGGATAGATGGTGGTGATCTTTTCCGGCGGCAACCCCAGCAGCCGGATCGCGTCCCGCCGGGTGTTTTCCGAGATGGCGATCACGCCGGCGGCGCGCGGCAGGATATTTTCGGTAAAGGTCCGCTCCGCGCGGATGTTGCCCTCGGTGTGAAACTGCGGCATCAGACGCGTGGTCAGATCGTAGATGGTCGCGGTCAGCCGCGCCCGGCGCGGCGCGCGGCGCACCTGATTGGAGGCGTGAAACACGTCCGAGCCGGCGATGGCCCAGTCCAGCGCGAAGCTGGCGCGCGTCAGATAGAGCGCGGCCAGGCGCGGCATGGTCCGCCATTTCGAAAGCGTCGAGGCGTCGTGATCCAGCCGTCCCAGTTCGTTCAAAAATGGATAACCGCGAATTTCATCGCCCGCGCCGGCGGCCCGGCGCAGATGGCGCACCCAGTGGTAGACGTAGTTCTTGACGCCGGCGCTGCGCAGCAGCGCGGAGGTGGCGTCGATGGTGATGCGCATGGGTCAGACGCGCGCGGGAAGAAACTCGGCCGCTTCTGGCGCCGCGGCGCGGCCCGGCTCCACGCGCCAGCGCTTCATCCACAGAAACAGCACCAGCAAGCCCCACAGGTGATAGCCCGCGTTGACGCGCCGCGCCAGGTGCGCGCGCAGCGTCTCGTCAATGGCCTTCCAGGAAAAAATCCCGCTGGCCTCCACGTTGCGGCGGCTTAGAGTATCGACCAGCAGCGGTTTCAGCACGGTTCTCAGCCAGTGATGCGCCGGAATGTCGAAGCCCTCCTTGCGCCTCTGGATCACCGGGCGCGGCAGCCGGTTTTTCATCAGCTCGCGCAGGAGAAATTTCAACCGCGTTCCGCGGATCTTGAAATTTTCGGGCAGCCGCGAGGCGAACTCCACCAGGCGGTGATCGAGAAACGGCGGGCGCACCTCCAGCGAATGCGCCATGCTCATCCGGTCGCACTTATTGAGAATGTCGTCGGGCAGATAATAAAGCTGATCGAGCGCGATAAACCGGTTCAAGTAGCCGTAACTTCCAGCGGGAACCGCCAGCGGGGGCGCGCCGGCGGCCAGCGGGCAGAGCCGCGCCTTGTCCGCGCCGGCGAAGGTGCCGTTCCAGAACAGGTGCGCGCTTACCGGATCCAGCAGCGAGCCTTCCAGCATCCGGGTGATCTTGTAGTCGATCCCGATCTTTTCGTCGGAGACCGGAAGCAGGCGGGCCAGCCGCGCCGCCGCGCCGCGGACCGCGTACGGCAGAACCCGCAGCGCGCGCGCATAGCGGTCGGCCAGGTATGTGGTGTAGCCGCCGAACAGCTCGTCGGCGCCGTCGCCGGATAAGGCGACGGTCACCTCCCGCCGGCACATCTTCGAAAGAAACCACACCGGCAGCGCTCCCGCGTCCGCGCTGGGCTCGTCGGAATAATAGGCGAACTGTTCGATGGCCTCGCCAAGCTCGCTTTCCGGGTTCAGATCGAATTCGTGATGATCGGTGTGATAAACTTCGGCCACTTGCCGGAAGTAGCGCGACTCGTCAAAACTGCGCCCGCGGAAGGAAACCGAGAACGTCTTCAGGCGCGAGGAGGACTGTTCGGAGGCGTAGTGCAGGATGGTCGTCGAATCCAGGCCGCCGCTGGACCACACCCCCAGCGGAACGTCGGAGATCAGGTGCTCCCGGACGCTCGAACGCAGCAGATGATCGAGCTCGGCTTTGGCCGACTCCAGATCGATGGCCGGGTCCGGCCGCATCTCCAGCCGCCAATAGGAGTCCGAGACGATGCGCCCGCCGCGCCACTCCAGCCAGTGCCCCGGCGGCAGTTTTTCCACCCCCTCGATCATGGTCTGCGGGCCGGGGATGTAGTTGAGCGACAGATAGCGGTCCAGACCCGCCGGGCTGAGCCGGCGCTCGATCTCCGGATGCAGCAGGATCGCTTTCAACTCGGAGCCGAAATAAATCTCGCCGGCGCGCTCGGCAAAGTACAGCGGTTTGATGCCCATCCGGTCGCGGGCCAGGACCAGACGCCGCGACGCCTCGGTCCAGAACGCCGCCGCGAACATCCCGCGAAGCCGCGCCAGGCAGCCCAGATCCCATTCCAGAAACGCGCGCAGAACGGTTTCCGTGTCACAGCGCGTCAGAAAGCGGTGTCCGGCCCGCTCCAGCTCGCGCCGGATCTCGAGATGGTTGTAGATCTCGCCGTTGAACGCCAGAACCGTGCCGCCGTCCTCGCTTTGCATCGGCTGGTGTCCCTGCTCCAGGTCGATGATCTTCAACCGCACCGCGCCGAGGGACACCTGCGCCGACTGCCACACGCCCTGCTGATCCGGCCCGCGGTGGATCAGCGCGCGCGTGATCTGTTCGATGCGCCTCCGGTCAGGCCTGAGCTGGGAATGAGTGAATCCGGCAATTCCGCACAAGGTTCCCGTCCTGCTGTACTTCCCTGAGATCTTTCTTCTTTTTTATTGAAGCATTTCAACCGGAAAACCGCCAATCGGCGAAACGTGAACGCGGCTAGGAGACAAAATAGCGCAGCACGCTGGATCCCGCCACACCGGTCAGCGCGGGCCAGAACGCCGGAGCCGGGCCGCTGCGCCGCAGCTCCCCGTGCACCGCATGGCCGCCCAAATAGAGGAAACTCCCGGCGGCCAGCGCCAGCAGCGGATACCAGCAGACCTCGGGCAGGCGCGGCGCCGCCACCGCTTGCATCGCCGCCCCGGCCAAAACGCCGGCTTGCGACGCCGCGCCCCAGGCAAACGCCGCCACGGGCGAGGCGAGCGATGCCCGCGCGATCACGCCCAGCGCCAACCCCTCGGGGGCTTTGTGAAAACCGACCGCCAAAAGCAGCGCTGGCGCGATCGCCACCGCTTTCGGCGCCGACGCCGCGATCCAGCCGTCCAGCACGCTGTGGACCGCCGCCGCAGCCAGCAAGGGAACCGCAAACCCGTGCAGGCGCGTCTCACAGATATCGTGCTGGTGTGAATGCGAACACGCCGGACAGACAGGATAGACAAACCGGTCGATCAAAGCGAGCCCGGCCGCGCCCCCCAAGGTCCACGCCAGAGCGCCCGGCCAGCTCAATTCGGCGGCGATCTCCGGAACCAGCCAGAACAGCGCGACCCCCATCAGCAATCCGCCGCTGAAAGCTACCAGCCGCCGCGACAAAACCCGAACCGAAGGCAGCCAAACTCCCGCCGCGACGCTTACAATCGCCACAATGGTGATCAAGATTACAGGAGATTTCACTGCCATCCAAAGTATACAATGAGGGATCATCGCGTCTTCTATCGTGTCTTCTATGGATAGTCCAAGCACCTCGCGCAGAGGGTTTTATTCTTTTCTCATCAACACTCTCAGCGGGTTGATGGGACTGGCGCTGGCGGCGCCCGCCGTAGCCTACCTTTTCAGCAGGCCGAAAGCCGCAAAGTCGCCGGACTGGGTGGATGCGGCCGATGTCAATACGCTTCGGCCCGGCGAGCCGCGGGAGGTAATGTTTGTCCGTTCGCGCGCCGACGGCTGGCGCGTGGTGAATGAGAAGGCCACCGCCTGGGTGGTGAAACTGGACCCGCAACACGTGGTCGCCTATTCGCCCTCCTGCACGCATCTGGGCTGTGCTTATCATTGGGACGAGCAGGCCAAAGAGTTCGTCTGCCCGTGTCACGCCTCGCTGTTTTCGATCGACGGCAAAGTGCTCGCCGGTCCGGCCCCGCGTCCGCTGGACCGTTACGCAACCCGCATCGATAACGGTAAACTCCTGATCTCCCCCGTGATTGAAAAATCCTGACCTATGCTGCGGAAAGTTCTCGGCTGGCTGGAGGACCGCACCGGGGTCGCCAGCGCGATTCATCACTTCCTGTACGAAGACATTCCCGATTCCTCGGGATGGCATCAGGTGCTGGGCAGCGTGGCGCTGTTCGCGTTTCTCACCCAGTTTTTCACCGGAATTTTGCTGGCGTTCAACTACGCGCCCACGCCCGGCGATGCCTACGACAGCCTGCGCTACATCGTGACCCAGCTTACCGCCGGCTCGCTCATCCGCGGCCTGCATCACTGGGGCGCCAGCCTGATGATCATCGTCGTGGTGCTGCACATGACCCAGGTCTTTCTATGGGGCGCCTACAAGAAGCCGCGCGAGGCGACCTGGCTGGTGGGATGCGTGCTCCTGCTGTTCACGCTGGCCTACGGGCTCACCGGCTATCTGCTGCCGTGGGACAACCGCGCCTACTGGGGCACGGTGGTGACCACGCAGATCGCCTCGCAGGCGCCGCTGGCCGGTCCGTATATTTTGCGGCTGCTCGGCAGCGACGGCGGCGCCATCGGCGTGGTGACCTTCGCCCGCTTCTACGCCGTGCACGTGCTGCTGCTGCCGGTCCTGACCCTGCTGCTGATCGCCATCCACCTGATCCTGATCCGGCGCCATGGCGTCGCTCCCGCGGCGGACGATTTCAGGCCGAAGAAGAAATTCTATCCGGAGCAGGTTTTTAAGGACACCGTGGCGACGTTTCTGTGGTTTGTGGCGTTGGTCACCATGGCGGTGGTGGTGAAGGTGCCGCTGGGGCGCACGGCCGATCCCACGGACACCAGCTTCATCCCGCGCCCGGAATGGTACTTCCTGTTCCTGTTCCAACTCCTCAAGCTGTTTGAAGGACCGCTGGAAATCGTGGGCAGCATCGTGCTGCCCACCCTGGCGGTGCTGGCGCTGTTCCTGGTGCCGTTTATCGATCGCGGCAAGATGGTCCGCCTGCGGCAACGAACCGGCGCGATCTCGCTGGTGGCGTTCGGCGCCCTCGGCTGGGCCGGCCTGACCGCACGCGCCATCGCCACCACGCCGCCCTCCAGCGAATCTGAGAACGCGGGACTGGAACAGATCGCGGCCTGGCGCCGCATCCCGCCGGAAAATCTCGCCGCCATCGGATATTTTCGCGCCGCCAACTGCGGAAGCTGCCACCTGCTGGGAAAATCGGGCGCCGCCCCGGATCTCACCGCGGCGCCCTCGCAAAAACCCGTCGATTGGCTGATCAACCATTTCCGCCAGCCCGCGCCGGGAGCCCCGCCGGCTCAGTTGAACGCCGCGCAGCTCAAAACCCTGGCGACATTCGTCACCCGGCGCGGCGACAACGACATTGAAGCCTGGAAAGACGCGCCGCAAGCCGCGGTAAACGGAGCAATGGTCTACGACGCCAACCACTGCGCCGTCTGCCACATGCTCAACGGAAGCGGCCACAATATGGGTCCGGCGCTCAATGGACTCGCCGATCGCCGCGCGCGCGGCTGGGTGAAGGATCACTTCGCCGATCCCGCCAAATACTCCCCCGGTTCGACGATGCCGCCGTTTCGATTCAGTCCCGGCGATCTGGACGCCATCACGGATTATCTGATGCAAATTCCCAAGTAGTTTCGATGATGGAACCCAAGCCGCGCGCGTTGCCCCTGCTGGGCGTTTGCGCGCTCCTCGGCGCCGGCCTGCTCGCCTATTCCCAGACCTTCGCCTTCGCCTGGGATGAAGGATTTCATTCCCTGGCGGCGCAGTTGATCAAAGCGGGATGGCGGCCGTACATCGATTTCCTGTTCCCGCAGACGCCGCTCAACGCCTATTGGAACGCGTTCTGGATGCGCGTCGCAACCGAAAGCTGGCGGACCACCCACGCCGTCGCCGCCGTGGAAGTCACCCTCGCCGCGCTGCTCATCGGCTGCTTCGCCCTGAAGAGGTTTCCGGTAGCCGCCTGGCGGCTGCCTGCGGCGATCCTCTGCTCCGTGCTGGTGGCCACCAATCTGGCGGTGGTCGAATTTGGGCCGCTCTCGCAAGCCTACGGATTCTGCCTGCTCTGGATCGTCGCCGCGTTCTGCTTTGCGACCTCCGCCGTCGACCGCCCCGGCGTTTTCGCGGCCTTCGCCGCCGGACTCGCCGCCGCACTCGCCGCGGGAGGATCGCTGCTCACCGCGCCGGTCGCGCCGGCCGTCCTGCTCTGGATCCTGTTCTGCAACCGCGCCGGAAGCCGCTGGTGGAAATTCGCCGCCTTCGCTGCCGGAGGCGTTCTCGCGATCTTTCCCATCCTGCGGCTCTATGCCGCGGCGCCGCGCCAGACCTGGTTCTGCATCGTTCAATATCACCTGTACTATCGCCAGGTCCAATGGGAAGGCGCCATCCGCCACGATCTGGAGACCATGGCCGGCCTGATCGATTTTCCGCAGGCCCTCCTGCTCGTCCTGCTGGCCCTGGGCGGCACGCTCTTCGTCTGGTTCCGCGCGGAATGGGACCGCGAGCGCAAGCAGGAATTCTATCTCTGCGCTTTACTGGCGCTCGCGCTCGCCGCCCACATCTCCAGCGCGCATCCGACCTTTGCCCGCTACTATCTGTTCACGACGCCGTTTCTGGCCTATCTCGCCGCCGCCGGAATCTACCACGCCGGCGCGCGGCTGTGGTCGCCCGATCGGCCGTGGCTGCCGGTCGCCCTTCTCTGCCTGATCTCGGTTCTCGACACCGCCAAAAATCTCTACGATATTCGCGACGACCTCCAGTGGAGCCAGCTTGAGGCCGCCGCCGCCAAGGTGAAGCAAGTCGTCCCGCCGGATCGTACGCTGCTGGCCGATGAGGCCATTTTCTTTCTCCTCCATCGCCTTCCGGATCCGGAGCTGGCCAGCCGCGACTCGCACAAGCTGGCGCTGCCGCCCCAACAGGCGGCGCTGCTGCACGTCATCTCCCGCGCCGATCTCCAGCGGCGCGTCGAAGCCGGAAACTACTACGCCGTCGAGTATTGCGAGGAGGAAGGATGGTTCGTCGAGGACCACCTCGCTCCGCTGTTCCGCAACAAAGCCGAGGTCGGCGATTGCCGCGTCTTCTGGGATCCGAAACCGCGCTGATCACGGGATCAGCATCATCGGCGCCTGCCAGAACGCGGCTTTCTGAGCCGTCGGATCGAGCACCGTCACCTGGCAGTTGTATTCTCCCGGCGCCAGTTTCCCCAGCGAAATACTGAACCGCAGCGGCACCGCCTTCGACTTCGGATCCATTCCCCCGGTCACCGGCAGCGGCGGAGTCTCGAATGCTTTCGTCTGCCCGCGATAGAACGTGACGAAGGCGTACAGCGGCCGCTGCGCCGCCGCCCCCCGCTCGTAGGCTTGAAGAAAGACGTACAGATCGCGCGATTTGCGGAAGACGCGCGTCACGCTGGGGATCAGCTTCTCCCCCTCCACCACCAGCGGATTTACCGCCTCCGCGTTTTGCTTGTCCTTGACGTTGTAAAGGGCTTCGCGCAGGTTGACGCGCTGGCTGGCCAGCACCACCGAGCTGATCGGGATGCGCGCCTCGACTTTGTTGAGGTTGGGGATCAGGAACTTCGTCTGATAGGTGCCGATGCGCCCGGTTTCGGCGTCGCGCGCCAGAAACTTTATCGTGTAGGTGCCCGGCAGCAGCGTAAATCCGGTGTCGTACTCGATCGGCCGCTTGGCGAGCTCCGCCGCGGTCTGCCCGCTCAGCTTCAGATCGACTTTATCGCGAACGTTGGTGATGGTGGTGCCGTACTCGTCCTTGATTTCGCCGATGAAATCGATGACGGTCCGCTCGGCGCCGCCGCGGCGGGCGCGCGCCAGCTCGCTGCCCGGGATCTTCACCGTCAGCGGAACGAAATACTCGGCGCGGTTCAACTGAAAATAGTCGATCTCCATGGCGATGGTCAGCTCGGTGATCGGATCCGGCAGCAGCAGCGCCTCTTCAAGCTGACGTTCTTTATCGGCCGCCGTGAACTTGGCGAACACCTTGCCGGCGAAGTAGCCCTGGCGATAATCGAGATTCGCCGCCGCGCCATTGTTCAAAGAGATCCGGATGCGCCGGAATTTTCCATCCTGCGCTTCGTTGGTCGTGTAATAAGCGATCAGATAATAGCTCGAAATGGACTGCTGCGCGTTCACGATCCCGCGCGCCAGATCGTTGGTGTCGAGCAGCGCCTTGCCGCCCGTATCCGCCGCCATCGACCACAACGTGTCCTGCGACCGCTGGAAATTCGCCGCCGTTTGCAGCGCCGAGACGCCGGTGTACATACCCAGCCCGCCCGGCGATCCGCGCGTGGCGTCGCCCATCGGCGGCTCCGCCACCAGACCGCGCGCGTCCACCGGCCACAACGCGACTCCCGCGCGGATCGCCGAATTGATGGTCGCATGCAACTGCGCCTGATTGTCCAGCCCGTTGAGCCGCAGCCCGCTGGCGAAATAGATGAGCGCCTTCTTCTCGCGCAAGGCGCCGAGCATCTGCGCGGCGGTTTGCAGCGCCGCCAACTGCCGATCCGTGTTGAAGATGTTAAATTCGGTGTCGTCCTGGCCAAACGCCGCGCCTGTATCGGAGGCGCTCTCGTCGCCCGCGGTCTCCTCCAGCCCCTGATCTTCTCCGGCGATCAGCGTTTCGAGCGTCCGCATCAGGCGATCGCGGTCGCTGGTGAAATCCTCGAGCACGCGAACCGCGCCGCCCTGATACATCAAAATCGCGACCAGGTCGGCCGCGGTCATCTGCGCGCGAATGAATTTTTCCGCCGCGGCGAAGGCGCGAAGCTGATCCGGCACGGGCATCGCGGTCATGTCGAAAAACATCGCGAGCAGCCGCTTGCCGGAATACTTGCCGCTGCCCGGCGGCTCGGGCGAGATGTGAGCGCTGGGATATTTTTTGTAAGGCGCAACGGGCGCTGTGTATGGCGGCTCCGGCGCCGCGGCATCGGGCAGCTTCTGATACTCGAAAAATCGGATGGTCTGCGGAACGCCGTCCTCGGTGATGCTGAAATCTTTTTGCGTCAACCCTTCAATCGGCTTGCCGGATTTATCCTTCACCACCACCGTTTCGACCACCAACTGCGTGCTGCTTTGAAACGTCGCCGACGCCGGGCCGGATTGCTGATTCGTGCCGACCTGTTGAGCGAATACCACCGGCGCCAGCAAAAGCGCCGCGGGCCATCTCTTCGTCATGTCTAAAACCTCAAACGCAGCGTCGTGTTCAGGCTGCGCATCGGATTGGCCGCCACCGGCAGCCCGAACAGCGGGCTGCCGAATGTCGTATTCCAGCTCGCATAGGTCACATGATTCAGCGTGTTCGTCGAATCGACGCGCAGATCCAGATTCCAGCGGTCGCTCACGCGAAACGTGCGCCCCAGCGAAGCGCTCAGGGAGAACTGCGCCGGTCCGTTGATCGAATTGCGGCCCGCGTTGCCCCAACGGCCCGGAGCCGGCGGGGCCAGCGCGTCCGGGTTCAACGCCAATCCGGTGGACGTCGAATAAAGCGGCGCGCCGGTGTAGTCCGGCCGGATCGTCCCCGTAACGCCCGTTCCTGGAACGGCGGCGAGATAAAGCGGGGTCAGCGGCAATCCCGAGCCCGCATTGACTTGCGCCGACACCGTCCACTCCTTCCACAGCGCGCCCCGCCATCCGCTCGCCAGCGTTCCCCCGCGCAGCCCCATTCCCGTGGTGTACTGCATCTGAAAATTTAAAAGATGCCGCTGGTCGAAGCTGGAGCGCGAACGTTCCGCGCTCAGATCCAGCCAGTTTTGCGCGATCATCGGCGCGGCTTGCGAGCTCGATCCGGAGGTGATGGTCATCGCTGAGGCCGGGCTCATTCCCATGCCGCCGGATCCCTGCCCCGGAGCCGCACTCGCCGTCGCAAGCTGCGCGTTTCCGCCCAGCACCGCATCGTCGTCGATCGATTTGGAGTAGGTGTATTGCAGCGTGGCGGTGAATCCGCTTTGCAGCCGGCGGCGCAGTTGCAGAACGCCGGCGTGGCGCGTCGAGTTTCCGTTGGAGACGACATACACGAATCCGGAAGGACACGACGGGCAGGGATTCGCCGCGCCGATCGGATACGTGTTCGGCAAAAATTCCTGAACGCCGCGCGTCCCTTTGATTCCCAGATACGTCGCCGTCACGACCAGCGCGCCGGGCAGGTCGCGCTGCACCGACACCTGCCAGTTCTGCGAATATCCGACGCGGAAATGCGGATCGATGCCGAACAGATCGGGCGTCGTGGCGGGCGAGGCGTTGAATCCGGAAGCGAGCGTCAGCGGATCGGCGGCGCTGTTGGACACGCTCAGGCTCTTCGACAGCGGATATTGCTGGGCCAGTTGCAGCGCGATCTGCGAATAAACCGAGGTGTTGTAGTACACCCCGTAACCGGCGCGGACCACCATCGACGATCCCGAAAGCGGCCGCCAGGCCAGCGCCAGCCGCGGCTCGACGCCGCTTCGGTCCGGCTGCATCAGCGATGCGGGATATCTCTGGCCGGTCAGCGGGCCGGTGGGATCGATGGCGATCACCGGAGCGGCCGCGGAAAATCCCGGCGCCACGTCCAGATTCACCAGCCGCCCGTATTTTTCCGTGATCGGCGAAGCATACTCCCAGCGCACGCCCCAGTTGAGGGTCAATTCGGGACTGACGCGCCAGTCATCGTTGGCGTAAAGATCCCACAGATTATCGCGAAAATATTTGTCCGCGTTGCCGAAGGCAATCGAGCTGGTATCGGGGATGCCCAGCAGAAAATCGGCGAAGTCGTTGCCCGCCGCCGCGCCGGTGAAGGTGAAGGCGCCGCGCGCGTTCTGCTGGCCCAGATTGTTCATCTCCTGGCGCTTGTAATCGGCGCCGAAGGTCACGTTGTGCGGCGTGCGATACCAGAACAGGGAATAGGAAAGCGCGCTGGTCTGGCGGCGATTGAAAGACGCATCCCCATCGGACAACCCGGCGATGCCGCTCGAAAACGCAAGCGACGGCGGACCCCAATTCATCGGGTCCTGATTGTTGCCGGTGATCCCCGCCGCCGCGGAAACATTTTCGCGATTTTCGAAAAAGGCGATATCGCGCGTCGAGGCCCGGCTGAATTGATAGCCGAGGGTTCCGAACAGGCGCGGCGTCAGCGTGGTTCGCCAGTTGACGCCCGCCACATAGGCCAGCATGTCCGTCGTATCCAGAAAATTAAAGATATTGGGATGATCCGCGCGGCTGCTGAGCAGCGCGAAGTTCCCCGCCAGTTGATTCCTCCGGCCAATGGTCTTGTTCGTGCGCGCCTGCACGGCGTCCATGTGCGTCGAGCTGACCAGCGCCGTCTGGTAATTGTATTGGGCGCTGGCGAAGTTCGGCAGCGGATAGAAATTCAGCAGAGCGCGAGCCTGGGCGCTGATCCGGGCCGCCGGGATAATGTTGTTGTCGAACGGCGCGCCGTTCGAAGGATCGACAATTGTGGCTGGAAATACGCCGCCGCGCTCGGCCGCGGTGGGCATCCGGGCGTCGGCAACGGCGTCGCTGCGGTTGCGCGTCCATTGGTAGTTCAGCGCCAGAAACGGGCCGTCGCGGAACAGGTGCGGAATCTTCAACGGGCCGCCGAACGACAACATGCCGGTCATGTTGTTGTAGGCCGGCTTCGGCGTATCCTGGCCGGTAATCGAATAGGTGCGCGCGTCGAGCGCGGAATTGTCGAAGGTGAAGCCGATCCCGCCGGTGTAGAGCGAGCGGAATCCGCGGCGATTGTTGCCGAACGCCTGCGCCTGCGCAAACGGCGATGCTGCTCCGTTGTTGGCGGTTCCGTTGATTAGAAAACCGTCGCTGGCGCGCTGGCTCAGCTCACTTTCCGAGGCGTTGGCGAAATCGGCGCTTTGCGGCTCCGCTGGCGGCGGCGTCGCTGACGCTTTTACGTCCGTGCGTTGAAACGCCGGAGCATTCTTTTTGGCGGATTCGGGCGGTGCGACCGAAACCGCCGGCTCGGGCGGCGCCGCCGCGCCGGCGATCGATTTGATCTGCTCGATCGGCAGCAGCTTCAGGTCCCATTCAACCGGCGGCGCGTCTTTGGCCACCGTGATTTCTTTCCTGGCGCTTTCAAAGCACAGCATCTCGACTTCGATGGTCCAAACGCCATCGGCCAGATCCGGAAAGGAATATTTTCCATCCGCGTCCGTGACCGCGACGATCTTTTTGCCGCCCTGAGAAGCGGTAACCGTCGCCCCGGGCAGCGGCAGCCCGCCGAATTTGACCACTCCGGCGCTGTCCGACGCCAGAAGGGGCAAGGCCGTTAAAAGCCCCCATGCCGCCCGTTTCCGCCCCCAAAACCTCATCGCTCATGATGCCGGCGCGGTTGCAGTGCAGCCGCACAACCGGTGTTTCTTTCTAAACAACAGACGCGCAAAACGCCATTTCGTGTGCCCGATTTTGCTCCGCGGGCGCCGCAAAAAATGTACTAACTTCAAGTGAGGTGCACTCGTTCAAAGCGGTTCCCGTACTCGTGACCGGCGCCGGACGCGGCATTGGCAAGCGCCTGGCGATCGGTCTGGCGGCCAGAGGCGCGCGCCTCGGATTATTGGCGCGCAGCAAGGCGGAGTTGGATCTGTGTCATCTGGAAATCGAGCACGCCGGCGGATCGGCGCTGCGCATCCGCTGCGACGTGGGCGATTACGAACAGGTCTGCGCCGCGCTGGAGCGGATGCGCGTTCATTTCAACAGCCCGGTGCAGATTCTGATCTGCGCCGCGGCGCTGCAAGGACCCATCGGGCCGTTTGTCGAAAGCTCGCCCAAATCCTGGCAGGAAGTGATCCAGTCCAACCTGGTGGGCGTCATGAACGCCTGCCGCGCGGCGCTGCCGGGCATGATCGAGCGGCGGCGCGGAAAAATCATCGTGCTCGCCTGCGGCGGAGCGTCCAGCGGGCGGCCCAACTTCGCCCTATATGCGGCGACCAAGGCGGCGGTGGCGCGGTTTGTGGAGAGCGTCGCGGCGGAGGTCTCCGAGCACAACGTGCAAGTCAACTGCATCTCGCCCGGCGATACGTACACCCACATGACCGATCAGATTCTCGCCGGGGGAGCGGGCCGGCTGGCGCGAAATCGAACACGCCAGCCAGACCCGCCTGACCGGCGGCACCCCGCCCGATAAACAGTTGGAATTGGCGCTGTTTTTGGCCTCCGAGGCCTCCAATCACATCACCGGGCGCCTGATCGGCGTCATGGACGACTGGAAAAAGCTCAAAAACGGCGCGATCAGCGAAGAACAGTACACGCTTCGCCGTCTTCAGAAGGGTTAAGCGGCCCGGTAACCCGCTGAAAAATCACCCCTGCAAAGAATTCCCGGCGCCCGCCGATGATATAATTGTCACGCAACTCAACAGGTTCTCCTGCCTCATGGTGTCCCGATCTTTGAGCACCGCCCGCCCGCTGAAGGCGGCGCGCCGCCAGCCCGCGCCCGCGCAGCCGACCGCTCCCCCGCCTCAGGCGCCCCGCGCGGCGCCCGCCAGCCTTCCGAGCCGGGGAGCGGAGAACGACGTGCTCCGGAAGATCGGCTGCGTGCTGACGCTCATTACCGTTTTTGTGCGTTTCACCGGAATTCATGAGTGGATTGCGACGTATACCGGCGACACCTACATCCTGTATTTTCTAGTTCCCCCCGCGCTGATTGCGATGCTGGCCAGCGGCGGCCTGCGGCGGGCTTTGCAGTGGAATCTGGCCCGCTATTGGCTGGGATTCGCGGCCTGGCTCGTGCTGGGAATCCCGTTCAGCTCTTATAAAACGGGATCGCTTTTGATGGTTGGGGGCTATCTGCGCACCGAATTCATCATGCTGTTCCTGATCGCGGGGCTTTTGCTGACGTTTACCGATCTCCGCCGGCTCATGCGGGTCATGGTTTACGCCGCTCTGGTGGAGGTTTTCATGTCCCGCTTTCTGCAATCCGACGAGCTGCGGACGCGCCTGGAGCTGACCACCGGGACGATGAGCAACGCCAACGATTTCGCGGCGCAATTGGTGATGATGCTGCCGTTTTTGCTGATCCCGCTGCTTTCCCGCAAACGCAATCTGCTGCTGTGCTCTCTTTCGCTGCTCGGTTTGGGCTACGGGCTTTATCTGATTTTGCGGACCGGTTCGCGCGGCGCGATGCTGGCGCTGGCGGTGCTCGCGCTGGTCTCTTTCTGGCGCGTATCGGCGGGCTGGAAAATCGCATTTTCGGTTCTTCTGCCGGCGGCGGCCGTCGGTTTAGGCCTGCTGCTTCCGCCGGAGACGGTGCACCGGCTGTTGACCCTGGAGGATTCCGAGTCGCAGGCCAATGATCCGGTGAGCCACGAGGCCGCCGGCTCGCTCGAGGAGCGAAGATTTGTTCTCCAGCGGAGCCTGTGGCTCACCATCACGCATCCGGTTTTTGGCGTGGGCACCGGGGAGTTCATGGATGCCGAGGCCCGCGTGGCGAGAAACGAAGGCCGCCGCGGCGACTGGCATGAAACGCACAACGCCTACACGCAAGTTTCCAGCGAAGCCGGGATCCCCGCGTTTCTCTTTTTCGCCGGCGCTCTGGCATCGGGTTTCCTTTTGCTGCGGCGGATTCGGCTGCGGTCCCGGAGCCAGCCATCCAACGAACGCAACGATCTGCTTGGCGCGGCGGTGACCGCCTTAAGCCTGTCGCTGCTCGGATTCTGCGTGGCCATCTTCTTTCTGTCGCTGGCGTACCGGTTTTATTTGCCGGCGCTGGGCGGCATGATCATCGTGGTGGCGCGGGTTGCCGAACAGGAGTGGCGCCAGCCGGCGCGGAGGGCGGCGTGAACCGGGCGGAAGCCGCGCCGGTTTCGGGCGGCCCTTCCCTGATGGTGATCTGTAGCTCCTATCCACCGGTCCTGGGGGGAACCGAGGTGGAAGTGCAGCGGGTTTGCGCGGCGCTTCTGGAGCGGGGCTACCGGGTGGAAGTATTGTGCCGGGGAGGCGCGCCGATGCCGCCGGCGCGGCAGTGGGTGGATGGGGAAGGCGTGCCGGTGCGAATGTTCGGCGGGCGCTGGCCTTCGGCGATTCGCGATTACGCGTACGCGGTCGGGGTGGCCTGGACGCTGTGGCGCCGGCGGCGGACCTATCAGATCGCTTATTTCGTGATGGGAGGAGTCCAGCTCGCCCTCGCGCTGCCGGTGGCGCGGCTGGCGCGCAAGCGAATCTTTATGAAGTTCTCCGGCAGCAACACCGTGGCTCCGCTGACCGCCTCCGCGCTGGGACGTTTCGAACTGCGGGCGCTGCGGCGGTGGGCCGAACAGGTGCTGGTGTTGAATCCCGGAATGATGGAAGAGGCGCAGGCGGCGGGTTTTCCGCGTTCACAGCTCGGCTGGATGCCGAATCCGGTGGATGTCGAGTTGTTTGCTCCGGTGGGCGGCGATTCGAAGATGGAGCTGCGGCGGCGGCTGGGAGTCGCGCCGGAAGCCTTTCTGATTTTGTATGTGGGGCGGCTGGCCCCGGAAAAGCGGCTTCCGCTGCTGATGGAAGCATTCGCCGGGATGCGGCGCGGACGCCCGGCGGCGTCGCTGGCGCTGGTGGGAGACGGACCTCTTCGCCGCGAGCTTGAGCGTCTGGCGGCGCGGCTTGGCATTGACGGCGAAGTCCGGTTTGCCGGCGCGGTTCCTTCGAGCGGAGTTCGAGAATGGCTCGGAGCGGCGGATGTTTTCACACTGGTCTCCTCGCTTGAGGGTTTCCCTTGCTCGTTAGCGGAGGCGATGGCGGCGGGCCTTCCCGCAGTGGTGAGCGATATTCCGGGGAATACGCAGTTGGTGCGCGACGGGGTCGAGGGACTGGTGGCGCGCGCGGCGGACCCGGCTTCGATCGGCGAAGCGCTGGCCGCGCTGGCGGCCGATCCGGAAAAGCGCCGCGCTTTGGGAGCGGCGGCGCGTGGTCTGATTCTGCGCGAATACTCTACCGAGAAAGTGACGGACCGCTACGAGCGGCTGTTCGGCGTCCACCCGGCGGGCGCAGGTGCGGTTTGCTCCATCGGCGGCGGAAAGCTGGAAGAGCCGCGCGCGTCACAATGAGAACGCTGATCAAACAGGGGGCGCTCCGCGCGCTGCGGTCGGCCGGCCTTTTTCGCATCGCCGCGGGATCCAAGATGCGGCGCGAACGGCTGCTGATCCTGTGCTACCACGGCATTTCCCTGCGCGACGAGGAGCGGTGGGAAGAGCTGCTCTATATCAGCCCGCGCCTGTTCCGGCAGCGTCTGGAAACGCTGCGGCGCTTCGGCGCCCGCGTGCTGGAGCTCGGCGAGGCCCTGCGGCGGCTGCGCGAGCGCAGCTTGCCGCCGCGCAGCGTGGTCCTGACCTTCGACGACGGTTTTTACGATTTTCACCGGAACGCGCTGCCGCTGCTTGAAGAGTTCGGCTACCCTTGCACGCTCTATCTGACCACGCATTACTGCCGTTACCGTTTTCCGATTTTCAATCTGGTGGTGCCCTATGTGCTTTGGAAATCGGGCCGCCCGGCGATGGATCTGAGCCGGTTCGGAGCCGCGGGGGAGGTCGGCATCGCCAGCCGGGAAGAGCGGCTGGCGGCGGTGCGCATGGTGGCGTCGTTCGCGGAAAAACACGGGATGGATACGGCGGCGAAGAACGATCTGGCGGCGGAGATCGCCGAAGCGGCGGGGATCGATTACGGCGAGCTGGTGAAGTCGCGGATTTTGCAGATCATGAGTCCGGAAGAAGCGGCGGAAGCGCACGCGGCCGGGGTCGATCTGGAGCTGCACACCCACCGCCACCGCACGCCGCCCCAAAGGGAGCTGTTTTTGCGGGAAATCCGCGATAATCGCGCGCGGATCCGCGAGCTTACGGGCCGGGACGCCGCTCATTTCTGTTATCCGAGCGGGCAGTACGCCAGTGAGTTTCTTCCCTGGCTGCGGGAATGCGCGGTGGAAAGCGCGACCACCTGCGATCCGGCGCTGGCCGGGCCCGCGAGCGATCCGCTGCTGCTGCCGCGCCTGCTCGATCACAGCCGCATCACCGAGGTGGAGTTTGAGAGCTGGCTTTGCGGCCTGGTGGCGTGAGTCCGCGGCCGCGTTTCAACCGATCGGAATCACCTCGCCGCCCCGGCTTTGGATGAAAAACGGGCGCGGGCCGGCCAGAGGAAGCAACGGGCGCAGCCAGGGCTTGTAGCGCAGGGGGGCGATGACGGTCCGCGGGCCGGGGTGTTGGCGCAGGAAGCCGATAAACTCCGGCTCGGCTCCGCGCAGCTCCAGCACATCGCGGTTGATCAGAATGCCTTGAACCGGCCGCTCCGGAAAAGCGAAGACTGGCGCGCCAGGAGGCTCCTTGTTCACCAGCAGATCCTTGCGGACGGCGGAGCCGTTTTCGCAAATCACGTTTTCCGGCAGACGGAAGCCGTTGACCACGTACATCTGGTTCATGGTGGCGACATCGGTCAGAAAGACCTGCGCGGGATGAAGGCGGGCGTAACGGAGCAGATCCGCTGAGATCTTCACGTCATCGCCCCACCGGCCTCCGGCGGCGGAACAGGCGAACTGGACAGCGATGGCAAACAGCAGGATCGAACCGGCCCAGGCGGGACAGCGGCGAAATACGATGGCCAGACTTGCGGGAAGCACCGCGGCGACAGCCACCGTGACGATTCCGTAATAGTGAATTTCGCGATATAGTGGCTTGTACGCCCAGGGAACCTTGGTGCCGTATCCAAGCCAGGCCCAGGTAAGGAAAGCGCTGAGGAAAAGGAGCTTCTGGCGCCAGCATAATGCCTTCCAGGCCAGGACGCCGGCGGCAAGGGTCAGTATGAGGCTGCATCCGAACGCTTTTCCCAAAATCAGGTTGCGGACGGGCCAGAGAAAGAAAGCCAGGCCGGCGAGGTGGGTGTCGGGATCGGAATCGAAGGCTTGGTTTGCGCTTTCCGAGGCGGACATGCGGAAGCGCGCCAGCGCGTCGCCGAGCAGATGCTTGTAGACAACCGCCTCGATCAGCACCAGACAGAGGGAGAACAGCAGGCAGGCGGTCACCGGACCGAGGAATCGTCGGCGGTCGAACAGCAGCGCTAGGAGGCAGAAGATTCCGATGTAAAATACACTCAACTCGTGCGTGCTGAAGGCGAGGGCGAACAAAGCCGCGCCCGCCCAGCGGATTTTTGGGCCGTCCTGAAGCAGGCAGGCGGTTCCGAGCGCGAGAAGACCGGTGGCGACGGTGATGGCGCCGGCGGTGGACCGCGCGCCGACATCGAGCGGCATGGTGGCGGCGACGAGCATCGCGCCGGTGGTTTGCCAATTCAGCTTGGCGGGCCAATGGACGATCCAGGCGACGGAAACAAGAATCGCCAGCGAGGCGGCCAGCGAGGGCAGGGCGGCGGTGAAGGCGGAGGGCCCGAACATCAGGAACGCAGCGCGGATCGCCAGAATGGCGGGAATGCGGAACTCCCACCAGTTGATGGGCGGGCGGTGAAAGAGAAAGGCGTAGCGGGCGTAGAACATGTCGTCCGCGCCGGCGTAGCCCACCCAGAACAGGGCGGTCATGGCGAGCCAGACGGAAGCGACGGCGCCGATCGCGACGGGGCGGCTCCAGATCCGCCCGGACACGCTCTGCATCGGCCGATTATAGCAGTCTCCGGCCCGGCGGATCTCTGCGCGGAAGCAAGCAGATGGCATTTTGAAGCGGCATCGGCCGGCGAGTTAGCATGCTGTTCTGAGGGCGAGGAAATCATGCGCAAATTCAAGACTCTTTTGCTGGCGTGGGCCGCGGCGGCGTCCGTCTGGGCCCAGGTCCCGCCGGAAGCGGCGATCGGCCACTCGAACTTTTCCAATTTCTCGGGCACGCGGCCGTTTCAGGTCGGCTCCGTGCTGCCGGCGGTCTGTTCGGTGGGCCAGATGTTTTTCAACACTTCGGCGCCCAGCGGGCAGAACGTGTTTGCCTGCACGGCGGCAAACGTATGGTCGATGATCGGCGGGGGCAGGGGAAGCGGCTCGGTTACGGCCAGCGGGGTGGGCGCCGCATTGGTGGTTGCCGACACTGGAACCGTGAACGCTTACGCGGGCTGTCCGGATCCCAACACAGCACTTTCCGACGGGGTCATTTTAGTGCTGCGCGCGCTGGCGACCAACACCGGCCCGAGCACGATTTCGATCTGCAACGGGCCGCCGGTGCCGATCGTGCACGCCAATGGTTCATCCCTGGGGGCGGGCGAGATCATCGCGGCGACGGCGTCCAATCCGGCGCAGGCTATTCTGATTTATCATGCCGCGTCCGGGCGCTTTGAGCTGGCTAATCAGCCCTATCCCATCCTGCCGGTGCAAAGTCTGACCAGCCGGAGCGCGGTGCCGGTGACCAATGGCGCGGCGTTCACCTACATGCACGCCATGCTGAATCCGGGCGACGGGAGGCGCACGGCGATGTGGCTGGCCAACGGCGTGGCCATCGATCAGATGGGCGCGGCGTTCACTTCCACCACCTCGGCCGGATCCAGCTCCGCGGTGGCTCCGGCGGGCAGCAATCCGGTGATGTACTCGACCACCACCGGAACCACTTCGGGCAACTCCGCGGCGCACTTCACCGGAGCGAGCGGGACCAACGCCTATCTGTTCCACACCGGGCGCAACCTGGCGTTCAACTGGAGCGGCCAGTTCGGCGCGGTCACCTCCGCGCGACTGTACGTATGCATGACCAACTTCGCCACCTCCACCCTGGTGACGACCGACACCCCGCAGACCGCGGGATCGGCCATCTGCTTCCAGTACTCGACTTCTGCCGGACAGTCTACCTGGCAGTGCTATGTCACCAATGGCTCGGCCGCCAGCACCGCCGACACGGGCGTCGCTCCCGACACTAATCCTCACCAGTTCGCGGTGATCGTGGACGACACCGGAGGAACCCTCCATTTCTACATCGACACGGTGGAGGTTTGTTCCAACTTCCCTACCACCAATCTTCCGGCGGGAACGAATCTGTCGTTTTCCGCCACCGCCACCACACTCGCCGCCCAGCAAAACTCGGTGGCGACTTCTTTCCTCTTTGTGGGCACGGACAGGTGATGGCCATGAGACATACAGCCATATGGGCTTTACTGCTGGCGGCGGCTGTTGCGCGGGCTGGCGCTCCTTATCCGGTGATTGCCTACGGATCGTCCAGCAACTGGACGGGCTATAACGGCTTCATCGGACCGGCCACGGTCTTTGCGGGCTACGACACCTACTATTCGTTGCAGCTCCGCTGGGCGGTGGATATCACTTGCGACCACACCACCAACACCTGCAACACCAATGGCGGCTACACTCCCACGGGCAGCGAGACTTTGGGGTTGCCCAACATCGGAACGGTGCAGGGTGTGACGGTCACCTCGTCGGCCCTGATGCCGGGGGTTTCCAGCGGGGGCACCTGCCCGGCGGGCACGTCGATGTGCAGCATTTATGGCGGATCGACGGCCTATTACCACATCTGCAACATCAGCGGAACCCAGTTCACCCTGGCCCAGGGGCAGAACTGCTCGGCTCCGCAACAGACCTTCTCCGACAACGGCACCGGTACGCTTTCGATGATCATGGATTATGGCAGTGCGCCGGTGTATCTTTCGAACTTTTCGGGCTATCCGGCGGGATCCACGGTGCAGTATTGGAACATTCTGTCCGGCGGCATTCTTGGCCAGGCGTACATGTCTGGCGGGACGCCCTACTTCCCTTACAGCGGCGCGGTGATGGGCGTGCAGCTCCATATTCCGGCCAGCGCGGCTCCCGGCGCTTACACGCTGTCGTTTACGGTGTCCACCAATCCCACCGGCGGCGGGGCCACCAGCACCTTCACCTTCCCCATCACTGTGGTGAAAATAACGCCGCTTCCGACCAATCAGGAGCCCACGTCGTTTCCTCCGATCCCCGGACTGGCCAATTGGGTAACCACGCAGACGGCGGATTCCTGTTCGAGCCTCGGCGGCGGGTTGTGCTGGTGCGATCCCACCACTGGCATCACCAACCCCAACCCGATGACCACCTTCGAAGGCAACGTGTGGTACTACGACGGGGCGCGCTCCTACCTGCAAATCGAGCGCTACAACGGCCAGACGGGATGGCTGTTGTGCGCCAAGTCGCTGGCGGACTTCTACTACAACTATGCGGCTTCGGGCAACGCGGCGGTCCCTGGCTGGAGGACTTTCCCGCACGGCCTGGTGTACGAGCAGGGGGTCACCGGCGATACGCGCTACGGGGCGGTGGTGGAGCAGTTCGCTTTTCCGCCCACGGGCTTCCCTTACGGCGGCGGACCTTACGTGAAGACCGGGGCGTGGATTGATCCGGCCTACATCCGGGAAACTGCGTATGCGCTGGACGTCTACAATGTGCTGGAGGCCGATGCGGGCCAGCCGCGGATCTACTCGGATCCCACCAACAATTATTACAACCGTTACGGTCCTCCGCCGCCGGGCAACGCGGTGATCGACCGCGCCCAGCAGACCGCCACCTACCTGATAGAGATGCTGACCATGGACGTGGACGGCATCGCTGCCCGGCAGTTCGGCAAGCAGCCGTTCATGGACGGCCTGGCGATGGAGGCGCTGATCAAGCGGTGGCAGATCACCCACGATCCGCGCATCCCCTATGTGATCAAGCGCGAGCTGGACGATCTGTACACCAACTGGTACGATTCGGCCAACCACTCCCTGCTGTACAACACCGCGCAGGACGGCGTGGGCTGCTCGTTGACCTCGATGTGGTTTGGGGGCGCAAGCTCATCGATCTGCGGCACGCCTTCGGCGGGATCGGAGATCCTGAACAACCTTTATGCGCATGCCTGGGCGTGGTACTGGCGGCTGACGGGACTTTCTCAATATCAGACCCAGGGCGACGATCTGTTCAGCCACGCGCTGGACGCCGGAATCTTCAACGGAAAGGAATTTAACCAAGTTTACCGGCTCGGCTTCGACTACGTGCGGTGGCGGAGCGGGAGGTAAGTTAGGATTACGGGCGCGGGCCGCCGCTATTGCCGGCGGCGGTTCGGCGCCAGAGGACGAAGCACGGGCGGCGGTCGGTTGGGGGCTCGAAGCGGAGGGTCCAATCATCCAGGCGCGCAACTTCGCGGTAGTTAGGAGCTGGCGCGTCGTTCGATGCGGCGCCGCAGTCGATACCAGCGAGGACGAATTCCGGCGGGTTTTCCAATAATTCAGACACATTTTCGTTTGAGCGCACCACGCCGGAGCGGAAGTAATAGGTGTTCAGATCCGATTGCGGTCCGGTGAGGAGAATCGGGCGCGAGCCGATAAGGGAAGCGGTCTCGCGCAGGGGCGGGTTGCCGATCACCCAGTACGGCCAATAAGCAAATCCGGAGTTTATTAAAAACATAGCGGCGATGATGGCTGCAGCCGCGCGCCGCAACGGGTCCGCCGGCCAGTTGCCGCCGAGAAAGAAAGCCAGCCCGAGGAGAAACGGAAAAATTACTGGCAGCAAAATGCGAGGAGCCGTCTCCTGTCCGGTGAGGAGGAACGCGGCCAGTTCGAGCGCGGCGGGGGCGGCGACCGCGGCGATAAGCGATAGATCTTTCCGCGCGGAATAAAGGCCGATCAGCGCGGCAGCCGCGGTCGCGGCGCTCAGCAGAACCTCTGGTCCACCCGCGGCAAAATTGAGCACGGGCAAATATAAATCCCGCAGCGGCAACATATCGACTCGGGATCTTCGCGAGTACTCCATCACCTGGGGAATGACCAAGGCGCTGATGAGTAAGCCGCCCAAAGCACCCCAGACGGCTACCCAAAAACCGCGTAACGGCGCGGCGGTGTCCTGGCGCGAGGAGCGCAAAAACCGCGCGGAGAGAAACCATACGGCGGCGGCGGTTGCGTGGGTAATCGGAAGAACCAGCATCGGCAGCAGGAATCCGCAGGCCACCGAAGACGCGATAACGTAGGCGATCGCCACCCGCGCGTCGAACTCGCGCCAAACGGCGCACATCAGGAAGCAGGCGATAAAACCGAATGTGAATGCGCCGGCATAACCCCTGGCTTGGTCCGCATAGGACACGCAGCGGAAATGGATCACCGCGAGGGCCGCCATTAAGACTGTGATGCGACGCGGCAGCGCCAGCGTTCCGCAAAGATAAATGGCCGGCGGCGCCGCGCATCCCAGCAGCAGCGACGGAAGGCGCAGCTCCCACTCATGCGTGCCGATGAGTTTCGCCGAGAAAAACATGAGCAGTGAGTTCAGCAGGTGATTATTTCCGTCGGAGGCGAAGGCGAAGATCACCGGGAGTCCGCGCCGAACAACGCGGACGTACGTATTCAACTCATCCCACCAGAGGGAACGATTCAGGGTTGGCAAGCGCAACAGCAGAGCAGCGAAGAAAAGGCCCGATGCGGCGATCCAGTCGCGGTTGGTGAGGCTGAAATTTCTCGGCGGCCGGTCGAGTCGAGAAGCCGCGTACAACTGCCGCCACAGAAAGAAATTAGCAATGGAAAAACAGCTTATCGCCAGCAAGCTAAGCCGCACCAACTTAACTCCAGCGATCAGACGCAGCCTCAGGCCCTCGGCCATGGCCGGCAGATGCGGCTCAATCCTCGTTTGAGTGAACAACGCCGCGAAAACGGCGGTTACGATCGCCAGAACGATCCAGAGGGCTCCGCCGGGGCGGCTGCGCGGTTTCAGCGATCCTCCTTTCGGCAATAGGCTGCCTTTAAATCCAGCCTTTCAGACGATAATACGCGATCTTGACCGTCTCGACGAGGCGCGTTTGAGGGCGTAAGGAGTTCAATCAAATTTACCGGCTAGGCTTCGACTACGTGCGGTGGCGGAGCGGACGGCAAGCCGCACCGGGCCGCGGGGAAGCGCATTCGTTTTTTCGCTACGCGAAGCGGCGGCCGCTCATCTTCGAGACGATACCAAGCGCCGCCGCAGCCGCGGCGATCAGAACGAATGGTTGTAAGGGATAACGATACCGCGGATCCGCCTGTACAAGATAGTAAACCCCGGAATAGAGGAGCAGAATCGCGCCTAACATCGCGCCGCGGCTTCGCCGCGCGTTCATCAAAATACCCAGAAATGCCAGGAGGGTAATGCCGCAGAGCATCGCCTGCCGCAGCCGCGAATTCCACGGCGGGAACCAGAAAAGTAAAACCCGCTGGGCCGTGAGACGGGCGAATGGGCCCGGATGGGCCGCGATCCACTCGATCGCGTCTTTCCGGTATTGGCGGTAGACGGCTGCTTCGCCGAGCCGCTGAACCTGCGCGCACGCCACCGGGCTTACGTTGGGATGGTATCGCCGGTAGAAGCTGCCGTCAATATTGACCAGCGCGAAGGCTACGGCTTCCGAATTATTGCTGACCCGTAACTCCAGGCCCATGTTGTCGCGGACCCAAAAAAGACCATGAAGGACGACGTAATCGCGCACGATCCAGGGAGAAATGATTGCCGCGGCCGGCGTAATCAGCAGGACAGCGCCAGGCAACGCCGCCCGCCGCGGAAGCCGCGAAATTGCGACTGCCGCGCACCCCAGCATCACCGGAAGAGCGTTCGGCGCGAACCAGAATCCCGCACCCCAGGCCGCACCCGATAACGCCAGACCGCGCAAGGATTTTGCTCCAAGCGTAAGAGCCACGCCAATCACCAGCGCAAGGGCGATGTAAGGAGCCTCCAAAACGCCACACACCTCGATCCAGAAAAAGAGGGGGACGGCGGCGCCCGCCAGGCCCGCCCAGCGGCCGGTAAGACGCGAGAAGCCAAGCGACTCGGCAAGCCAGGGGGTCATTGCGTATACCGCGGAACTGACGATACAACTCACGACCGAGATCACAATGGCCCGCATCGGACCGCGGACCAGCAGATACTCCGCGGCCAGCAGATAGGCGAAACCGGGGGAGACGTGCCCGGTCGGCCCTGATTCGCAACAATAAGGGTTGACGAATCCGCGGCCGGCGGCCAGATTCGCGGCGACGCGAAGCCACTCGTCTTCCGTATCCGGGGGCAGCGTGTACCTGTAATAGTGCGTTGCGAAAACCAGTCCGATTCGCACCAGGCAGCCGAGAAAAAACAATGCCCAGCCGAATTGAACGGGCGAGGAGTTGCTGAAGCGCTCGATCAGAAACGTATCGATTCGTTTTATCGGACTTAACGCCACATCTGATCTCCTTCCTATGGCGTCACCCGCCTTTAGATCCAGCCATGCGAACGATAATACGCGATCTTGACCGTCTCGATGACCAGGTCCTGGAAGACGGACCAGCGGAGGTTCCAGGAAGCGGCGCGCTTGAGGGCATCGGGGATAGGCCGGGGTGCGAAGTCGATGCCGGCTTTGCGAAAGACGCCTGCGGCGCGGTACATATGATAGTCACTGGTCATCAGCACCTTGGGTCCGGGCAGGGCGTCCAGCAGAGGCTTGGCGCGAAGAGCGCTTTCCCGCGTGCTGCCCGATTCGGTTTCGGTGATGATCGCCGGGCCGGGCACTCCGGCGGCTTCCAGAAACGTTTTCATGGCCGAGGACGCCGGAGGATTCCCGCCGCCGAGCAGGACGATCTTTTCCCAGCGGCCCTCGCGCCAGGCCAGCGCGGCGTAGAAGGCGCGCCAGTAGGAGCTTTCGCCGAGCATCCCCTGATCCGATCCGCTGCCGGAAAGCACGACCAGAACCGCGCCGTGCGGATCGTTCCAGGGGCCGGCCAGCCGGGCCGCGGCCCAGGAAGTGACCGGCGTCAAGGTGACGATGAGCATCGCGGCTCCCAGCGCGGCGCAGAAAATTCGGACTCCGCGCCAGATGGTTCCGGCGGTTTTGCGCATTACGGCGAATCGTAACACGCCCGCCGCCGGGCCGCATCAGGATGACAGGAGATGCCTGGATTGCGGCCCGCGTTTGGAGCGGAGCAGAACAGACAGGATGGGAGAAACGTTGCGCGGCCGGGCGCGCGGCGCTACTCTGAGGGGGTGCGTTGTGCTTGGGCCACGGCCTTGGTGCTGGGGACGATCCTGGCGCCGGAGGCCCGCGCCAGCTATCAGTTGAAGTTCACCGGGCCGCGCCAGGTTTACCAGGGGTTTGACACCGTGGTGCAGCTCTGGGCCGAGTTCGGGAGCGCGCCGGCGAACCTGTACTTTACGCGGGTGACGGTTCCGCCGGGCCTTTCCTACCATCTGAGCTGCAGTCCGTACATGCCGGACTGTTTTCGCGACGCCAAGGGCTGGTTCCAGTATGGCGGCACGGCGCGCGTGGAGCTGTGGATCAAGGCCGGCCCGGAAGCCGCGCCCGGCGATGATTCAATCGTGGTGGAGACGGAGGCGGCGGGCGAGCCGCAGAAGCTGGCGATCCCGCTGCGGGTGGTGGTGATTCCGCCCGCGCCGACGCCGCCGGAAAAACGCGCCGCGCCGCCGATTCCCAAGCTGCGGCAATGGCGGGACACCATGCGCGATCTGGCCTCGCTCTGGTGCAATCCCAAGCACCCCGACCAGGCGCTGGCGTTCGGGGTGGAAAGCCAGGTGTGGTACTACGATGGAGCGCGCGTCTATTTCCAGATCGCCGACTATACCGGAGACCGCAAATGGGAAAACTGCGCCTTCAACGTGGCCCGCCAATACCGCGACTACGTGACGACGGGCGACGGCAAGGTCCCCGGCTACCGCGTGTTTCCTCACGGGCTGCGCATGGCCTACGAGCGGAGCAAGGATGAAAGCTACCGGCGCGCGGTGATGCTGCTGGCGAAAAATTCGCCGTACGCGCAGCAGGGCGGGATGTTCGGCTCGGAATGGGTTCGCGAAAACGCCTACGCGGCGGAAGCCTATATCAACGCGGAAAAGCTGGGTGCGCCGCGCGATCCGAGGCTGGCGCGCGTGGTCGACTATCTTTTGGCCTACTTCGAGATGTCGTTCGTCTCGCGGGTCACTCCGGGGCACCAGACCTTCATGGACGGGCTGGCGGCGGAGGCGTTGATCGAGGCTTACGGGCTCACCAAGGATCCCCGCGTGCTCCCCACGCTGGAGATCATGTGCGACTGGATGTGGCGCGAGGGCTGGGATCACAAGCGCAAGCAACTGGTCTACAATCCCGAGCCGAAGGGACCCAACTGCACGGACGGCTGCCAGAGCTACGCGACCGATCTGGTGAACCTTGTGGCGCCGGCGTTCGCCTGGGTGTGGCGGCAGACCGGCGAGGACAAATACCGCGCCGAAGGGGACGATCTGTTCGCGCACGCGCTCGACAGCGACATCAGTTACTCGGGCAAGATTTTCAGCCAGAACTACCGCTGGAGCTTCGATTACGTGCGGTGGCGCAGCGAATAGGGAAACCCGGGCCGGCATGAGCGCGCCGCTGACCGCATTTTTCGCCCTCGCCGCCGCCGTGGCCTATCTTGTTGGCGGCTACCCGCTGCTGCTGCTGTGGCGGCGGAGGCGGCCGGTGCGCAAAAAGTTCTCCCCGCGGACGGTCAGCGTGGTGCTGGCGGTGAGGAACGGCGAAAGATGGCTGGAGGCGAAGCTGGAAAATCTTTGCGCGCTCGATTATCCGCCGGAGTTGCTGGAAATTCTGGTAGTCTCCGACGGATCGACCGACTCCACGGCCGAAATCGCCCGGAGCTGGGCGGGACGAGGCGTGACTCTGCTGGAGCGGCCGGCCGAGGGCAAGTCCGCCGCGCTGAACGCGGCCCTGGCGCTCGCCCGCGGCGAGATCCTGCTGTTTACCGACGTACGGCAGCCGCTTGCGGCAAACAGCCTGCGCGAGCTGGTGGCCTGTTTCGACGATCCGCACGTAGGCGCGGTCAGCGGGGAGCTGATCCTGGCCGAGGGCGATTCGCGGGAGGAGGCCGCGGTGGGGCTGTACTGGAAGTACGAAAAGTGGATCCGCAAAAGGCTCAGCGCGATCGATTCGTTTTTCGGGGCCACCGGATGCATTTACGCCATGCGCCGCGAGCTGGCGCCGCCGATTCCCCGGGGAATTCTCAATGACGACATGTTTCTGCCGCTGGCGGCGTTCTTCAAAGGATTCCGGCTGATTCTGGATCCGGCGGCCCGGGCTTTCGATTCGCCGGCCTCGCTGGAGGCCGAGTTCCGGCGCAAGGTCCGCACGCAGGCCGGGGTATATCAGCTTTTACGGTATTATCCGCAACTGCTCGGACCCGGCAACCGGCAGTGGCTCGACTTTGTTTCGTACAAGCTGGGGCGGTTGCTGCTGCCCTGGCTGCTGGCGGCGCTGCTCGGCGTCAGTTTTTTCCTGCCGGGCCGCTGGCGCGCCGCGGCCGCCGCGCAGGTTCTGGTTTACGCGCTGGCGATGATCGACCGCTTCGTGCCCGCCGGATGGGCGGTCAAGCGGGTGAGCTCCCCGCTGCGCGCCTTTGTGACGTTAATGGCGGCCGCCGCCTGCGCGGTGGGAATTCTGATCGTGCCGGCGGAGCGCTTCTGGCAGCCCTCGCCGGCGCCGAAGCCCGCCGAAGCTTTGAAGAGATAGCGGGAAGCATGGCGGGGGCCGGAGGCCGGGCTGGGTGAATCATGTTAACATCAGGAAGTTTGCGGATTAACGTTGCGGGTCAACGCGTGGTCCGCCCCGTTGCGGCGATACATTCTGGCGCCGCCGTCGATTCATTGGTGTGATCCGGCTGTTCAAAGTCTCGGTTCCCGGAAGCGTTGTGGCTCTCATTGTTTCCGAAGCCGTCCTTCTGTTCTGCTGCTACATTCTGGCGGTTTCCTTGACGGTGGAAGCTCCCGACGTTTATCTGCTGGACGAAAACGGCCTCTGGGCGGTGGGCCTGGTGGTGGCTGCCGTGCTGATGGGCATGTACTTCGCGGACTTGTACGAGGACTACCGGATCAAATCGCACCTGGATATGGTGCAGCGTTTTTGCATGGTGTTGGGCAGCACGTTTCTGCTGCAGGCGCTGCTCAATTACAGCCGCAGCGTGTCTCTGGTTTTGCCGAAGTGGTCGATGCTTTACGGCAGCGCGTTCACCATGGTTTCGGTCACCGCCTGGAGGATTTTCTTTTCCGGCGCGGTTTCCAAAGCGATGGGAGGGCGGAAGCTGCTGTTTTTGGGATCGAGCGCGGCGGTGGCCGAGTTGATTTCCGCGGTGGGCGAGACGCCGAAGCTGGGGCTGCGGGTGCTGGGGTTTCTTGACAGCGGCCCGGAGGCGGGGGACACGCTCTGCGGCGCTCCACGGCTTGGATCGATCGGGGATCTGGCCGGCGTAGTGAAGGAGCTCCGCCCAGATTCGATTGTCGTGGGCCTGGCCGACCGGCGGGGGCGCCTTCCGGTGGACCAGCTGCTGGATCTGCGCTTGTCGGGCATTCACGTGGAGGACGCGGCGGTCACCTATCAGAATATTTTTCATCGCGTCTCCACCCGCGATCTGCGGCCCTCGGATCTGATTTTTTCGGCGGAGCTGGGTCCCAACCGGCAAAAGATGGCGCTGCAATCGGCGTACTCGCTGCTGATTGCGGCGGTGGGCATCCTGGTGACGCTGCCGCTGATGGCGGCGGTGGCGGTTCTGGTGAAGCTCACTTCGCCCGGTCCGGTGCTGTTCCGGCAGACGCGGGTGGGCTTCAAGGGGCGGTTGTTCACGGTCTACAAGTTCCGTTCGATGCGGCAGAACGCGGAGGGGAAGACCGGTCCGATGTGGGCGATCAAGGACGATCCCCGGGTCACGCCGCTGGGCCGCTGGCTGCGCAAGCTGCGGCTGGACGAGCTGCCGCAGCTTTTTAACGTGCTGCGGGGGGAGATGGCGGTGGTGGGCCCCCGTCCGGAGCGTCCGGAGTTCGTCACCGTGCTGGAAGAGAAGATCCCCTACTACCGGCTGCGGCACTGCGTAAAGCCGGGCATCACCGGGTGGGCGCAGATCAACCACGGCTACAGCGACACGATCGAGGATTCCATCGTCAAGCTGGAATACGACTTGTACTACATCAAGAATCTGGCCTGGTCGCTGGACGCCTATATCATGTTTCACACCGCGAAGACCATGATCTTCGGCCGCGGCGCGCGGTAAGCGGCGCAGGGTGGGGCGCTTTCCTTTCCGCCGCTTTGTCCATTATCATATACTCTGTCGTTTATACAGGACGGAGGGATCATGAACCGCCGAACTCTGGCCGCGGCGCTGGCGGGATTTGGGTTGATGGCCGGCTGGGCACGGGCTCAACCGGAGCCGGCTGCCGTGGTGCTGGCCGTATCGGGCGATGTTCCGTCGCCGCTGCATCTGAGCGCCGCGGATCTGGCCAAAATGCCGCGCCAGACGGTTTCCGTCCGGCAGGAGGACGGGACCCAGGTTCGGTACGAAGGTGTTCCGCTTCGTGAAGTCCTGGCGCGGGCCGGCGCTCCCCTGGGCAAGCAGCTGCGGGGCAAAGCGCTGGCATCC
>JAJPIT010000103.1 GCA_021324615.1 Terriglobia bacterium
CTGCGCGATCTGCGGCGCGGGACCTACGACGTTTTGATCGGCGTAAATCTGCTGCGCGAGGGGCTGGATCTGCCGGAGGTGTCGCTGGTGGCGATCCTGGACGCGGACAAGGAAGGCTTTCTGCGTTCAGCGGGGTCGTTGATCCAGACCATGGGGCGCGCGGCGCGCAACGTGAACGGGCGGGTGATTCTCTACGCCGACGTGATGACGGATTCGATGCGGCGGGCGATCGAGGAGACCAGGCGCCGGCGGGCGCTGCAGCGCGCCTACAACGAGGCCCATGGAATCGAGCCGCAATCGGTGGTGAAGGCGATCGATGCGGCGCTGGCGGCGGTGGCCGAAGCGGATTACGTGACGGTGCCGCTGGAGCCGGAGAGCGAGATCGAATCGCTGCCGCCGGACAAGAGGGAGAGCTACATCGCCGAGCTGGAAGAACGGATGCGCGAAGCGGCGCGCCAGTTCGACTTCAAGGCGGCGGTGGAGTTCCGCGACCGGATCAAGAAGCTGCGCGCGCAAAGCGTGGCTGCCGCCGTCTCATGAAGCCGCCCAAGACCGGCCTGATCAGCGCCGGCGGACTGGGCAGATCCTTTCTGGCGCGGATGCCGGCGGCGTGGCGCTCGCTGGGGCCGATCAAGGGCACCTCGCCGGGGGTGGCGCGGCGGGTGGGAAATGCGCTGCGCGCCGGGCGTCCGGCGGGGGGCTATGCGGAGCTGAGCGAGTGCGCGCTGGTGTGGATCGCGCTGCCGGAAGCGGCGCTGGAGGGCGCGCTGCGCGAATTTTCCGCGGCGGCCCATCCGGAGGGAAAGATGATCGTGGTGTGCGGCGTGCGGCGGGAGAGCGGGAGTTTCCGCAGGCTGGCTCCCGGCGCGCGGATCGCCACGCTGGAGGCGATTCCGGGCGAGGAGGGGATCCTGGTGGCGGAAGGAGACGCCGAGGTTTTGCGCGAGATCCGCCGGCTGGCCGCGGCCGAGCGCCGGCGGCTGATTGAAATTCCCTCCTCCGCCAAGGCGCTGTGCTGGGCGGGCTTTCAGTTTGCGTCGGCGCTGCTGCTGCCGTGCTTCAGCGCGGCGGTGGAGACGCTGCGCGAGGCGGGTTTTTCCCGGCTGCAGGCGGCGCAAGTGGCCGAAGGGCTCGGTCTGCGGACCATGCGGGCGTATGTGAAGGCGGGACGCAAGGTATGGAACGCGGCGCTGGCGGCGGATCTGCGCCTTGCCCGCGAGCGCGATGGGGCTGCACTTGGCGCGTCGGATCCGGAGCGCGCGGCGCTTTACGACCGCGCGATCCGCATGGCGCTGAGATATTTCAACGGATAATGCGGCGGCCCCGGCGGGTAAGAACAACCGCCGGGGCTCCGCGGAAGAGCCTGGATTGCAAACCAGGCAAGCGCCGCTCTAATTGGCGCTCCGTTTCGCTTTGAGCGCGGTCCATTTGGCCATCACCGAGGTATAAGCGGCTTCTTCGCGAGCGCACGCCTGAAGCTGCGCCGCCGTGGGCGGCATTTCGGAGGCCTGCATCGGCATCACGGCCCCGATCAATAATCCGGGGAGATTGGCCAGATTCGGCGCGGGTCTTGAGGGCGGCGCGCCGAATCCGCCGCGGCCGCCGGTTTCCGGCTGCGCCGGTTCGGCGGGTGCGAGTTCCTCGATCTGCCTGCGCAGCGCTTCGTCGGTGGTTTTCTCAAGCAGCGCGCGGGCTTCCTGATAAGCTGCCAGCGCCGCGCGCGCGTTGCGCTCCATGCGCGTGGTCCAGGTGAAGATCTGCTGCACTTCGGGCGTGATCTTGACGCGCGGGTCCATTTTGATGACGATCGGCTGGGTCATCGACTTGCCATCGACGGTGAGCCGCACGGTGTAGGTTCCGGGCGGGACCCAGGGCGAAGCGGGCGAAGGATAGGTGCGATGCGGCACTGCGCCCACCGCGGATTCACCGCCGCGGCCAGCGCCGGGCGTTCCCGGAATCGGGTCGTAATGCATGTCCCAAGTGAAGCGGTGCATGCCGGCCGAAATTTTCAGCACATCGGGCGGAGCGGGCCAGTACAGCGGCAGATTGCAGTATGGCGCGGTGGGCCGCTCCTGGCAAAGTTTGTTGTAGGCGGCCGGGTCGAGGGCGGGATGGGGATTCATCACCGGATCGCGGCTGGAGTAGGTGCGGACAGGGCGGCCGGCGGCGTCCAGAAATTCCATCTTCACTTCGGCTGCGTCGCGCGGCAGATAATAATCGACGATCGCGCCGTTGGGCGGATTTTCTCCGGCGAGAAGCTCCGGCGGCCACGGCGTCGGATCGTTGGTGCCGAAGCGGATGCGAATGCCGGTGACGGGTTTGAACAGATAGGCGCCCGCTGCCGCGGCGGCTTCGCTTACCTGGCGAAGCGGCGTGAGGTCGTCGAGAATCCAGAATCCGCGGCCGTGGGTGCCCGCGACCAGATCCGAGCAGAGGCACGACGCATCATCCTTCACTTCGATATCGCGCACCGAGATGGCGGGCATATTCTGGCGCAGCGAGTGCCAGTGATCGCCGTCGTCGAAGGAAACCCAGACCTGGGTGTCGGTGGAGGCGTAGAGCAGTCCTTTTTTGCGGGGATCTTCGCGGATGGCGTTGGAGACGGCGCCGGGCGCGATTCCGTTGTTGATTTCGGTCCAGGTTTTACCGCCGTCGTGGGTGCGCCAGAAGTGCGGATTCAGATCGTCGAGGCGCAGCGTGTTGGCGGCGACGTAGGCGGTTTTGGTGTCGAAATGCCCGGCCTCGAGATTGAAGATGCGGGTCCAGGGCTTGATCGCCGAAGGCGTGACGTTGGACCACTTGGCGCCGCCGTCGAAGGTGACCTGCACGAGTCCATCGCCGGTGCCGGCCCACAGCACGTTCACGTCGAGCGGCGAGGGCGCAAGCGCGGTGACGGATCCGAGCGCGGCCGGCGTCACCGTGGAGGCGTATTTGCCGGCGTTGGCGGGGATCTCCCATTTATCGCCGCGGGTCAAGTCGCCGCTGATGGGGGTCCAGCTATGGCCGCCGTTGGTGGTCTTCCACACGCCGGCGGTGGCGTAGAACAAAACGTTGGGATCCTTGGGGGACCATTCCAGGGGCTGGGTGCGCACGGTGCGGGCCGGCGGCGCTCCGGGCGGCAGCGGCTCGTTTCCGCGGCCGCCGCCGGGAGGGCCGACGTTGGCCTTCTGCGAAGTCCGGCGGTTCCACAGGCTAACCTTACCGCCGTAGACGAGATCGGGGTCCTTGGGATCGGGCGCGGCTTCGCCGTATTCCTCGATGCCGACGGGGTGCCAGTCATGAAAGGTGATTTCGCCGTCCATGCTGCGGCTTTCGACGCAGGCCGAGCCGGAATCCTGCTGGCCGCTGCACAGCCGGTAGGGAAACGCGTTATCGGCGGTGACGTGATACATGGCCGCGGTGGGTTGCGTGTACCAATTGCTCCAGGATTGGCCGCGATTGGCGGAAACGACGCCGCCCTGATCGCTGACCAGCAGAATGATGTTGGGGTGCAGCGGATTGATCCAGCTTTTCTGATAATCGTCGCCGCCGGGCGCGCCGCGCACGGCGGTCCAGGTGGCGCCGCCGTCCTCGGTACGCCAGAAAACCGTGGAGCAGCTATAGACGACGTTCTCGTTCGACGGATCGACGCTGAGGGTGGGCAGATCCCCGCCGCCGATCCGGCCAAGCGGGCGCGGATCGGGCGGGTGGCGCTGCGACCCGGTTTCGGCGATGCGCGGATCATCAGCGGCCAATCGCCAGGTTTCGCCGCCGTCGGTGGATTTATAGAATCCGATGGTTCCGTTGGGCCCGCCCCCGCGGCCGCCGCGGCCGGCAGGCGCTCCTTCTCCGGCCGGATGCGCGATCATCGCGTAAATCACGCGCGGATTTCCCGGCGCGATCGCCAGGTTCGCCTCAATGACCGCGGGCAGGCCGCCGTGGAGCTGCGTCCAGTGCGAGCCGCCGTCGGTGGACTTGAAGATACCGCCACCGGCGCCGCCGAAGGCGCCGTTTTCATAAAATCCCTGCTGCTGCTGCCACAGCGCGGCGTACACCACGTCGGGATTTTTGGGATCGATGCGAACGTCGTTGCCGCTGGTGTACTCGTCCTTGTAGAGGACCTTTTCGAAGGTGGCTCCGCCGTCGGTGGATCGGAAAATTCCGCGTTCGGCGTTGGGGCCATAGGGATGGCCGAGCGCGGCCACAAACAGTCTGTTGGGATCGCGCGGGTCGACTTCGATATTGGCGATCATCTGGGAGTCGCGCAGGCCGAGATGGGTCCAGGTTTTGCCGGCGTCGGTGGATTTGTAGACGCCGTCGCCGGTGGCGAGATCCGGCCGGATAATGCCAGCGCCGGTGCCGACGTAGATAATGTTCGGATTGGAAGGGGCAACGGCGATGGCGCCGATCGATCCGGTGGGCTGATCGTCGAACAGCGGCGTCCAGGTGGAGCCGTAATCGGTGGAGCGCCAGACGCCGCCGTTATCAAATCCGATATAGAAGACGTTGGGCTGGCTGGCCACGCCGGCCAGCGCGCGGGCACGGCCCGCCCGCGGCGGCCCGATCGACCGCCAGCGCATCTCCGAGTAAAGCCTGCCGTCGATGGTTTGGGCCGAAGCGATTCCGGCGAGAAGGAATGCGAGTAACGTGCGCATAGTCGACAATCGTCAATTCTCCTGAGTCCCGAGTTTATCGAAATTCGAGGGGAGCCGCGATTGACGATCGGCAGAATCATCCGGCGAACGGTGGTGGGTCTGGCTCTGGCGGGCGCGGCCGCGTGGACGTGCGACTGGCTGGTCCTCCGGCACAAGGTCAACTCCGACGGAGACGCGTTCGGCCAGGTGGAAGTGCGCTACCGCTTCGCGGTTCATTTAAAGAACCGGCAGATCGAGCAGCGCAAGGAACAGCCGCAAATGGTGGAGTGCGTGAACTCGATGTTCTCGCATTATGAAGACCCGCCGTGCTGGTATCTGAAGCGGCACGCCGATCAGGTGCAGGATCTCGATGGCGGTCCGTGGCATTTCTGGAGCGACGACCGGCCGTAGCGTGCGGCGGCGCAACCGGGGCGGGATAGTTGACGGCGCGCGATGCCGTGCGATACGTTCAGGGGTCGTGCGCAAGTATTTCCTTTTCCTACTCTCCCTCGTTCTTTGCGGCCAGCGGCTGGACGAAAATCTTCTGAAGCATTTCACCTGGCGATCCGTCGGGCCCGCGGGAGCGGGCGGGCGCGTCGTTGACATTTCCGCCGCCGGCGATTCACCGCAGACGATTTACATCGCCACCGGCGGAGGCGGGGTTTGGAAGAGCGTCAATGAAGGCACTACGTGGCAGCCGATTTTCGAGCACGAAGCCGTCGGCGCGATCGGCGCGGTGGCGGCCGATCCTTCCAATCCAGACACGATCTGGGTGGGAACAGGCGAGGCAAATCCGCGGAACAGCGTGAGCTGGGGCGACGGCGTCTACAAATCGACCGACGGCGGAAAAACCTGGAAAAATCTCGGCCTCAAGGAAACGATGCACATCGCGCGCATCCGCATCGATCCGCGAAATCCCGACGTGGTTTACGTCGCCGCGCTGGGCCACATCTGGGGTCCCAATGCGGAGCGCGGGGTTTATAAAACCACCGACGGCGGGGTCATCTGGAGTCAGGTTTTGAAGATCAATCCAGACACCGGGGTGGTGGATCTGGCGATGGATCCGCGCGACAGCAATACTTTATATGCGGCGGCTTGGGAGGTGCGGCGCGATGGATTCGCGGGCGGGGACCCCGCCAAGCAATACGGTCCCGGCAGCGGAATTTATAAAACCACCGATGGCGGCCGCACCTGGCGCAAGCTGTCGCAAGGCCTGCCGCGAGGCGATCTTGGCCGCATCGGCCTGGCTGTCGCTCCGAGCGATCCCTCGCGCGTTTATGCCGTAGTGCAGACTGCGACGACCGTTCCGCCGGAGACGGGCGAGGAAGGCGGGCCTCCCCCGGCGGCAACCGGGCCTAAGACGATGCGCGACGGCGGCGTCTTCCGCTCCGACGACCGCGGCGAGACTTGGCGCTGGATGAATCCGGTGGACATCCGGCCGTTTTATTACAGCCAGGTGCGCGTGGATCCGGCCAATGAAAATCATGTGTTCGTGCTTGGCTCGCAGAACAACGAATCGTTCGACGGCGGGGCGACGTTTCGCGTGGTGGCCGAAAACATTCATGTGGATCATCACGCGCTGTGGATCGATCCCAAAGACCCCCGGCACATGCTGGACGGCAACGATGGCGGCGTGTATATGACCTGGGACGGCGGCCGGAGCTGGGATTTTCAGACGCGGCAGATGGCGCTGAGCCAGATGTACTCGGTGGACGTCGATATGCGAAAGCCGTATTTTATTTACGGCGGATCGCAGGATTATTGCTCCTGGGCCGGGCCGAGCGCGACGCGCAATCAGGTGGGAATCAAGTACAGCGACTGGTTCAAGGTGCAGACCGGCGACGGCTTTCAGGTGCGCGTCGATCCGAACGACTACCACGTCATTTACGCCGAATCGCAGAACGGCGGGGTGGTCCGCTACGATCTGCGCAGCGGGCGCAACACGTCGATCAAGCCGCGGGCGCGCGCCGGGCAGCCGGCGTACCGGTTCAACTGGGAGACGCCGCTTCTGATTTCCTCGCACGATTCCAACACGCTGTACATCGGCGGCAATTTTGTATTCAAATCGACGAATCGCGGCGATGCTTGGACGGCGATCAGTCCGGAGCTAACCACGGCGAAGGTGGGGACCATCACGACGATCGCCGAATCGCCCAAGATTTCGACGGTTCTCTACGCCGGAACCGACGACGGCAATGTGTGGGCGACGCGCGACGGAAAGAACTGGAAAAATATCACGGCGAACGTTCCGGGGATGCCGGGCAAGCGCTGGGTGAGCCGCCTGGTGGCGTCGCGCTACGACGCGGGCACCGTTTTTCTGGCTTTCGACGGCCACCGCAGCGATGATTTCACGACGTATCTTTTCAAATCGAACGACTACGGCGAAACCTGGACTTCGATTCGCGGCGATCTGCCGGCGGCGGAGCCGGTGCGGGTGATTCGCGAAGACGTGAAGAATCCGCACCTGCTGTTTGCGGGGACGGAGTCGGCCGCCTATGTTTCCGCCGACGACGGCGCGCACTGGACGCGGCTGATGAATCGGATGCCGACCGCGCCGGTGGCGGACCTGATCGTGCATCCGCGCGACGGCGACTTGATCGCCGCCACGCATGGGCGCAGTTTTTGGGTGATCGATATTTCGCCGCTCGAGGAGCTGACGCCGGCGGTGCTTTCAAGCGAGGTCCATCTTTTCACCACCAAGCCCGCGGCGGCGTTCGACTATCGGGTCTTCACCAACGATGAATTTCTCGGCGAGAAGCGGTTTACCGGCGAAAA
The DNA here is from genome assembly GCA_021324615.1 of Terriglobia bacterium. GTDB lineage: Bacteria > Acidobacteriota > Terriglobia > Bryobacterales > Bryobacteraceae > Palsa-187. The sequence goes on from JAJPIT010000103.1 coordinate 7,389, forward strand.
TCCGCCGCCGGGCGTGACCATCAGCTACTACCTGAAGTCGGCGCCTTCCGGCGAGGTGAAGCTGGCGATTCTCGACAAGAGCGGCGCGGTGGTCCGCGAGCTGGCAGCGACCAAGGAGCAGGGAATCAATCGCGTGCAGTGGGATCTGCGGGGCAAGCCCCTGGTGCAGTCGGCCCGCGGGGGCGCGGCGGGGCGCGGGGGACGCGGCGGGGGAGGGCGCGGCGGCGAACAGGAGCAAGGGGCGCAGCCGGGCGCGGGCGGGGGAGGGCGCGGCGGGCCGAACGCGGCGCTGGTGGATCCCGGCGAATACGTCGCGCGGCTCACCGTCGCGGGGCGCGACTACACGACGCCGGTTCACGTGGAAGCCGATCCCGCGGTGACGCTCACCACCGAGCAGATCGATTCGCGGCGCAAGATCATTACCGAGGTCATGGCGCTGCAATCGAAGACCGATCCGGCGAACACCAAAGCGGAATCGCTCGATACGCAGTTGAGCGCGCTTGCCAAGAATCCGGACGCGCAGGCGGCGGCTAAGGACTCGCTCGATGCGGCGGTGAAGGATTCGGGAAAAGTCAAAACGGAGATGGCGCGGATCAACCGCAGCGTCAATCAATTGTTTGGCCAGGTGAGCGGATCGCCGTTTGTGCCGACGCTGACGCAGCGGCAGGAGTTGGAGGATCTACAGCAGGAGTTCGCCAAGGAAGCGGCCGCGCTCGATACGCTGGTTCAGAAAACCGTGCCAGCGATCGAAAAGAAGCTGAACCAGGCGGGAGTTCCGCGCATCACGCTGAAGTAGGAAGCTTACCAGAAGCCGATGCGGGTGACGACGACGCCGAGTTTTCTCTGATCGCCGGGGGCGAAAAATGTGCGGTCCACGGCGAGGGTCACGGTGACCTGCGGCGGCCCATCCTCGCCGGGCATAGCGATGACGTAGGCGCCGGGATTGCCGAAGCTTTCTTCGGCGGCGAGACGGCCGTCGACGAAGACTTTCAAATGCCGCGCCGGAGCTTGCGGAGGAATGAAAATGGCCACGCGCAGGGGCGTGATGCGCTCGGGACGCTTCAGCAGGACGGTGGCCTGATCCGACATCCAGCGGTCGGGGGCGTAGATGCCGCGCAGGATCTGCGGCGCGGCCTCCGGATCGGCGGGATCGATCTGGGTCAGGCGTGGGGCGCGCTCCACCACCAGGCCGGCATGGATGCGATCGATGGGCGCGCGCGAAATTTCAAACGGCAGCAATCCCCGGGCGGCATGCGAATAGGCCGAGCGGCCGCCGAGCGAGATGATTCGCAGAGGGATGCGCGGATCGATTTGCGCCTCCGCGATCGGCGAAACCAGCGAGTTGGTTTTCAGCGGCAGCGCCAGGTCGCTGGTGACGACGATGTCGCCGGGCTGAAGGATCTGGTCCGCGGGCAGCGGCAGCGCGCCTTGCGATTCGAGATAGTAACGCAATCCCCATTCGGCATTGACCCGCACGCGATGCTGCGCGGTTTCCGCGCTGAGGGACCGCGCGAATTGGCGATAGGCGTCCCAGTGCTGGTAGTTCACGATCGCCAGCCCGAGCGAAAGCGCCATTTGCAGAGCGAATCCCGCCAGCAGAAGCCCGCGCCGGCAATCGCGTGCGGCGAGAATCGCCACCGGTGCGGCGATGGGCAGAAGATAACGGGCCGAGCCGGCGAAAAAGATCAGCGCCGCGCCCGCGAAAAATGTCCAAATCCAGACGGTGAGAAAACCGCGGCCGAGGGCGGAACAGAGCAGCAGCACGCCGCAGCCGAGCGAAAACCAGAAGAGCGGGTTGAGATCGTAGAACGCGCCGGCGGCGGCCGCGGCGGCTGCGGCGATCCAGCGCCATCGCGGACCGCGCAGCAGCAGAACCAGGAGCGGCGAAAGAATCCAGCCGGCGTGCACGATCAGCGCGGCCGCGCTATGCAGCTTGTTCGAGCCGGCCTGCAAATGATACGTGCTCATGTATCCGGCCAGCATGGCGGCCGGCAGCACGCCGCGCGAAAGATATTCGAAGAGCTGCCAGCCCGCGATCGCCGCCGGAGCGGACAGAACCGCCAGCCAGGCGAGCGTCCAATCGCGTCGCTTCCGCCACAGATACGCGGCGAGGATCGGCGCGAGAAGAATCGATTGATAGGCGGCGATTCCCGCCAGCGCGCCGGAGGCCGCCGAAACGATCAGCGCCGCGCGCGACTTTTCTTCGGCGGCCTTGACAAAGCTCGCCATGGCGAGCATCCACAGGGCTAAAAACGGCAGATCGGCTTCCAGCGAGGCGCCATTCACGACGAACGCCGGAACAGCCAGAAACAGCAGCGTGGCGCATTTCGGCTGCGGGCAGAAGCGCTGCGCCAGCGACCACATAGCCAGCACCGCGACGATCGACCAGAGAATATAAGCCAGATGGAAGGGAATCTCGCGGATTTCGCCGGTGATCGCCAGCAGCGCGGCCAAAGCCCACGAGTTCAGCGGGCCGTGCGGGTGGCCGCGCATATCGACCAGATCGCCCTGGAAATAATATTTGGTGTCGAGCGGATGCAGCGGATCGATCTGCGCGTGCTCGGCGCCGTAGAGATAATAGGGGTCGTCGCCCTGAATCGGCTGGTTGAGAAAAGGCGCGCGCAGCAGGATCGCCAGCAGAGCGACGATCAACCAGTCGAAAGAGGAGCGGGCTTTCAACCGTTCACCACTGCACAGGCTGGCCCGGTTTGAGCTCCCAGACTTCGGTGTCCGGCAGATCGCGAATCAGCTCGGCCAGTTGTTCGGGACGTCCGGTGAGCGGTGGAAAGGTGCCGAAGTGCACCGGGATCACCTTGCGCACATTCAGCATCCGGCAGGCGAGCGCGGCTTCGCGCGGGCTCATGGTGAACAGATCGCCGATGGGCAGGAAGGCGAGCTCGGGATGATAGAGGCGCTCGATGAGCTGCATATCGCTGAAGACGTTGGTGTCGCCGGCGCAATACACGTTGCGGCGGTCGGGCAGGCGCACCACGTATCCGGCGGCCTCGCCGCCATAGATAATTTTGTCGCCGTCCTGAATGCCGCAGCTATGAACGGCGTGGGTCATGGTGGCGGCGATGGGGCCGGCCATCGCGGTGCCGCCCTTGTTCATCCCGACGACGTTCTTGACGCCTTTCGACTCCAGCCAGCGTGCGGTTTCAAAGATCGCGACCACCTGAGGCGAGAATTTTTTGGCGAGCGAGACGGCGTCGTAAACGTGATCGAAGTGGCCGTGCGTGATCAGCATGACATCGAGCCGATCGATGGAAAACTTCGCGGGGTAGGCGGGGTTGCCGTCGATCCAGGGATCCACCAGGATCACTTCTCCGGTGGTGAGGCGCAACTGATAGGTGCCGTGTCCGAGCCAGGTGATCTCAATCATAAATTCGATTTTACTGAGGCGCGGCTCCGGAAGGCGAATCCCGCGCCTATTTTTTCGCAAGCGGCGGCAAGGCCATCCCGCCGCCGTATTGGCCCAGCCCGGGAATGGTGACCGGGAGACGCCCCTGGATGGCGATCTCGCCGAACAGCGCCTTCACCGCGGATATCTCCGACGGCGGCGTGGGACTGAACGCCGCCAGAGCGGCGCGGGCTTTGGGGAAATCGCCGAGCACGTAGGGACTGCCCATGGCGAGCAGCACGGACGGCGATTCGGTGAGTTTCGCGACGAACTCCGGCAGGTCGCCGCCGAGGGGTCCGCCGGTGGAAAAGACCGCGATGACCACCGCCGAGCACGGGCCAGGATCGCCGAAGGCGGCGTTCATGGCGGCCAGAGGCATGGAAGGATCGACGAAGGTCAGGCGGGCGTTGGGAGCCCGGCGGCGGAATTCGGCGGCCATTTGCTGGCCGTACTGCGACAACCGCGTTGCGACGGCCACCGCCAGGCAGGCTTGATTCGGATTGGCCAGCGGCACAAGCGTTTGATCGTTGCGCAGCAGGGTCATGGCGCGGTCCGACATTTGCTGCGCGCGCGCGGCGGCCTCCGGGGAATCGAGCGCGTCGCTGACCTCGTCGATATCCACCAGCTTCCTTTTGATTACGCCGACGCGAACCTTGGCCGCCAGAAGGCGCAACGCGCTGTCGTCGATGCGCTGGCGCGAAAGCTCGCCGCGCTCGACTGCCCGGAGCACGGCGCGGATGGCCATTTCCGGATCGGGCGGCATGAGCAGCACGTCGGCGCCGGCCTCCAGCGCGCGCACCGCGCCGCCGCCGGAATCGAACTGTTGGGCGAAGCCGAGCATATCGAGCGCGTCGGTCACGATCAGGCCCTCAAAGCCGAGCTCCTGGCGCAGCAGCCCGGTCAGCACTTTGGGCGACGCGGTGGCGGGGATCTCCTCAGGCTCGATGGCGGGCACGGCCATGTGCGCGGTCATGATGGAATCGACGCCGTGCGCGATGGCGGC
>JAJPIT010000012.1 GCA_021324615.1 Terriglobia bacterium
CAACGCAGGGATGCGACCCGAGCGCCGATTCAAGCCCGGAATGGACGGCGGCCTCACGGCCGCCTCCAGAATTAGCCCACTTCACCATCTAAGGACGCCCGTTTTTTGTCCAAACGATGGGGTCCACCTCAGCGAGGCGTCACGAAGCGACACACCATCACGCTGTTTTTGCAGATACAGCAAGCTGGCGAAGGGACTTTGCGGGGGGTGGATTTGAACCACCGACCTTTGGGTTATGAGCCCAACGAGCTACCAGACTGCACCACCCCGCACATTCATCCTAGCGTAGCGGGGTGCGGGCGTCAAATGATCCGCGCGCGGTCAGGCCGGAACGGTGTCCTGGGGCCGGAGCTTGACGATTTTCACGCGGGCGATGCGATTGCGATCCATCTCCTCGACGATAAAGGTGCGGTCGCCGTAGGTCACCGATTCGCCGGGAGCGGGAATATAGCCGAGGCGGAACAGCAAGAATCCGGCGAGGGTTTCAAAGCCGGCGTCGCCCGGCAGTTCGATCCCGTATTGCGCGGCGAGATCGCGGATATTGGTGCTGCCTTCCACTTCGATCACCGGCGCGCCGGCGGAGGGCAGCGGCCGGTGCACGTCGTGCTCATCGCCGATTTCTCCGAAGATCTGCTCCAGCACGTCTTCAAACGTCACCAGGCCGGTGATGGTTCCGAATTCATCGACGACCATGGCCAGGTGGGTGTGGCGCTGGCGGAACTCGCCGATGAGCTGGGTAAGCGGCTTGGTTTCGGGCACCACCAGGGGCTGGCGCAGGTAGCGGCGCAGGCGGAAGGGGCGGGCGGGCTGGCGGCGGTCGCCGGCCAGTTTGCGCTCCTGCCAGGCGGCGATCAGATCCTTATAATGGACCACGCCGACGATGTTTTCGGGCTTGCCGTGATAGACGGGCAGGCGCGAGTACTTGTGCTCGATGAACAGGCGCAGCAGTTCATCGAGCGCCGCCTCCAGCGGAACGGAAACAATGTCGATGCGCGGCGTCATGATCTCGCGCGTGTTCACTTCCCCCAGTTCGAGGATGCGCTGGATGGCGTCCTCTTCGAACGCTTCCAGATATCCCTCCCGGCGGCTGGCTTCGACGATGAATTTCAGCTCCTCGGGAGAGTGACCGCCGGAGAGATGGCCGCCGCGCAGGCCGAGCGCGCGGGTGATGGCGGCGGCGGAGCGCTCCACCACGTAGACGAACGGCTGCGTCAGGCGCAGAAACAGGAGCAGCGCCGGAGCCATGAGCAGGGCGACGCGATCGGCCTTTTCGATCGCGATATTTTTGGGAACCACCTCGCCGACGACGACATGGAAGAAGCTGATGATCAGGAAAGCGGCGGCGAAGGCGCCGCCGCGCCACCAAGGCTCGCTGCGCGCGGTGATGGCCGGGTGCAGGGCGGAGAGCAGCAGGCGATAGACGGTGTCCTCGCCGGCCCATCCGAGCCCCAGGCTGGCCAGGGTGACGCCGACCTGGGTGGCGCCGAGCAGGCGGCTGGGGTTGGCCAGCAATCCCAGGGCGGCGCGCGCGGCCACGCTTCCCGATCCGGCAAGCTGGCCCAGCCGCGAGCGGCGCACGGAGACGAGCGCCACCTCAGCCGCGGCGAAGAAGGCGTTCAGCGCGATGATGGCCAGCAGCAGGATCAGGCGAAGAGACATTTTTCAAAAAACGGGAGCCGGAAGCCAGGTCCTCCAGGCAAGGCTTTCCGAATCGCTACAATCGAACTTCGTGCATTTTTCCACTTCGCTCGAGCGGGCGATCAATCTGAGCATAGCGGTTTTGCTGCTGGCGGCCGGGGGGGCGGTGTACTGGTACGCGGTTCGCCCGCTGCCGCAGACCTCAGGCGAGCTGGGGGCTCCGGTTTCGGCCGCCGCGAGCATTACCCGCGACGCGCTGGGCGTTCCGCACATTGAAGCGGCGGACTGGCGGGACGCGATTTTCCTGCAGGGCTTCGTCACCGCGCAAGACCGGATGTGGCAGATGGACGCGCTGCGCCGCCTGGCGGCGGGCGAGCTGGCGGAGGTGATCGGCACTCCGGCGCTGGAGTCGGACGAGGAGGCGCGGCGGCTGCGGCTGGGCAGGATCGCCGAGGCGGCGGAGAAAAACCTGCCGCCCGGCGATCGCGCCGTGATGGCGGCGTATGCGCGCGGCGTGAATTTTTATCTGGAAACCCACCGCGGGCGGCTGCCGGTGGAGTTCGCGCTGCTGGGCTATGATCCGCGGCCGTGGCGGATTCGCGATTCCCTGCTGGCCGGCCTGAACCTGTACCGGACGCTGACGTCGAGCTGGCGGAACGAGACCGCCAAGATGCACATGCTGGCCAAGGGCGACCGCGAAAAGGTCGAGTTTCTGTTTCCGGTCCGCGGCGGAGGCGAGGCGCAGCCGGGCTCCAACGCCTGGGTCCTGAGCGGGGCGCGCACCACCACCGGCAAGCCGATTCTGGCCAACGATCCGCACCTGGAGTTTTCGATTCCCTCCATCTGGTACATGGTTCATCTGAAGGCGCCGGATCTGGACGTGACCGGAGTTTCGCTGCCGGGTCTGCCGGGGGTGATCATCGGGCACAACCGCCGCATCGCCTGGGGCGTCACCAATCTGCAAGCCGACGTGCAGGATCTCTATGGCGAGCAGCTCGATTTGCGGAGCGGCCGTTATGCGTTCCGCGGCGGCGTCGAACAGGCCCGCCTGGAGCGTAACGTGATCGGGGTCAAAGGCGGCAGGCCGGTGGAGATGGACCAGTGGGTGACGCGGCATGGTCCGGTGTTGTTGCAGGACGGAGGGCGTGCGTACGCGCTGCGCTGGACGGCGGCCGAGCCGGACGGCTTTGAATTTCCCTTTCTCGATATCGATCGCGCGCGCGACTGGAATGAATTCGAGGCGGCGCTTGCGCGCTTCCCCGGCCCCGGCCAGAA
>JAJPIT010000006.1 GCA_021324615.1 Terriglobia bacterium
GCTCCGGGCTTCGTGCAACGGGCGGCTGCGAACCCCGCCAGGTCCGGAAGGAAGCAACGGTAGCGGTTTAACCCGTGTGCCGCGGATCACCCGGGGTCTGGCATGATCGGCTGTTTTCCCCGCCCCAATGTATCAGGTCATCGCGCGAAAATACCGGCCGCAGAGCTTTGCGGAGCTGATCGGCCAGGAGCACGTCAAGACCACGCTTGAAAACGCGATCGCGCAGCGCCGCATCGCCCACGGATATATCTTTTCCGGCCAGCGCGGGACCGGGAAAACCACAGTGGCGCGCATCCTGGCGCGGTGCCTGAACTGCGAGCAGGGCCCCACCGCGGATCCCTGCGGGAAATGCCCCAGTTGCCTGGAGATCGCCGCCGGCTCCAGCCTGGATGTGATCGAAATCGACGCGGCGTCCAACCGCGGCATCAACGAAATGCGCGAACTGCGCGAGGCGGTCCGCTTCCGCCCGGCGCGCGACCGCTACAAGATTTTCATCATCGACGAAGCGCACCAGATCACCCCGGAAGCTTTCAACGCGCTGCTCAAAACGCTGGAAGAGCCGCCGGAATGGGTGGCGTTCCTTCTGTGCACCACGGAAGCGCACAAGATTCCTTCCACCATCGCGTCGCGCTGCCAGCAGTTCAGCTTCCGCTCGGTGGATTTCGACGAGCTGGTGGCGCGGATCGAGTGGATCGCCAGGCAGGAAGGCATCGCCGCCAGCCCCGAGGCGCTGAGCGTGCTGGCGCGCGCCGGCGAAGGCAGCGTCCGCGATTCGCTTTCAGCCATGGATCAGGCCATCGCCTGCTGCGGAACCACGCTCGACGCCGGGGAAATCCGCGAGCTGCTGGGGGTTTTTTCGCTGGAGTCGCTGGAGCAGGTGGCAACGGCGCTGGCCGCATCCGATTCCCGAAAAATGATGGAAATCGTCGCGGAATTGGAGGCAAACGGGCGCGGTTTGCAGCATTTTTCGCGCGAGCTGGCGCGCTATTTCCGCAATCTGCTGGTCGTGAAAATCGCCGGCGGGCCCACCCGCCTGGTGGCCGCCTCCGCCAACGAACAGCAGCGGCTTTTGGAAACGGCGGCGAAGTTCAGCGAGGAGGATCTGACGCGCTACCTGCAACTGGCGCTCGATCTGTTCCGGGATCTGCAAAGCTCGCTCCAGCCGCGGCTTCATCTTGAAATCGGCTTGCTGCGCATGGTGCACGCCGGGCGATTGCGGCCGATCGAGGAAGCGCTGGCTTCGCTTTCCCCTTCCGGCGGCGCGCCGGCCAGGAGCGCGCCCGCCCCGGCCGCGCCGCCGCCTGCCGCTCCCCCGCCTGCCGCTTCCCCGGCGCCGGCTCTTTCCGGCGACCTGCGGTCGCGGCTCCACGCCGCGCTCCTCGAAGCCCGCCAGATGCACATCGCCGACGCGGTGGAACACTCCGAAATCTCCGAATCCGGCCAGGAGCTGATCGTAACCACTCCCAAGATGTACGTGCTTTATCTGAAACAGCCGGACTTCGAGGCGGCCGCGCGGCGCGTTCTGGGAAGGCCGGTGCGGATTACCGTCCGGGCCGGCGAGGCCGCCGCCGCTCCCCTTTCCTCCGCGCCCGCCGGCGAGGACGCGCTGCGGGAACGCGCCTTGTCCCATCCCGAAGTGCGAAGATTTCAGGAGGAGTTCCCCGGCAGCCAGGTTCGCGCGGTCCGCAATCTGCGGGAGAACGAAGCGTAGAAAGACGGAAAATTATGAAATTGCCCGGAAACATGCAGCAGATGATGCAGCAGGCGCAGAAGATGCAGCAGAAGATGCAGGAAGAGATCGCGCAGATCAGGGTGGAAGCCTCCTCCGGCGGCGGCATGGTCACGGTGGCCATGGACGGCCACAAGAACGTCACCGGAGTGAAGATCGATCCGGAAGTCGCCGGCGACGTGGAGATGCTGCAAGACCTGTTCATGGCCGCCTGCAACGAAGCCGCGAAAAAAGTCGACGATGAGACGCAGAAGAAGGTGGGCGGCATGCTGGGCGGAATGGGCCTGCCGCCGGGGCTGATCTAGTCCATGCCCGATTTCGCCGAGCCGTTGCAGCGCCTCATTGAGGAGTTCAAGCGCCTTCCCGGCATCGGGCAGAAGTCGGCGCAGCGGCTGGCCTTTCACGTGCTGCGCTCGCCGCGCGAGGACGCCGCCCGCCTTTCGGCCGCGCTGCTGGAGGTCAAGGACAATCTGGGCGTCTGCGCCGAATGCAACAACATCAGCGACGGGGAGCTGTGCCCCTATTGCCGCGATCCGCACCGCGACCGCTCCGCGATCTGCGTGGTGGAGGAGCCGCATAATATCCTGCCCATCGAAACCACCCGCAGCTACGCCGGCCTGTATCACGTGCTGAACGGCGCCCTCAGCCCGCTGCGCGGCGTGGGCCCGGAGCAACTGCGGATTCAGGGCCTGCTCGGCCGCGTCGGGCGGGGCGAGGTCCGGGAGATCATTCTGGCCACCAATCCGACGGTGGAAGGCGAGGCCACCGCGGTGTATCTATCGCGCCTGCTCAAGCCGCTGGGCTTGAAGGTGACCCGCATCGCCATGGGCATTCCCGTGGGCAGCGATCTGGAGTTCGCCGACGAAGTGACCATGTCCAAATCCCTGGAAAACCGCCGGGAGATGTGAGGGCCGCTTCCTAAATGCGGTGAAAGCTTTTCAGGATGTCGCGCGTGGCGTAGCGCAGCGCGATGGGGCGGCCGTGCGGGCAGCTCATGGGGCAGGAAGAGGCCGCCAGCGAACGCAGCAGCCAGTCCATTTTGGCGGGCTCCAGCCGCATGTGGATTTTGATGGCGGCGCGGCAGGCGATGGACGCCGCCATGGCGCGGCGCAGATCGTCGAGCGTGGCGCGGCGCATCCGGCTTTCCGAAATTTCCAGAATCTCCACCACCACCTTTTCGAGATCGGCCGCAGCCAGGCCGGCCGGCGCCGCCTTGAGCGCGATGGTGCGGTTGCCGAACGGTTCGGTTTCAAAGCCGAGCGCGTGCAGCTCCCCGGCGATCCTGGCATATTCCAGTTGCTGCGCGGCGGTGAGGCTGAGGATGGCAGGAACCAGCAGGCGCTGCGAGGCCACCCCGCCGTTGGACCGCGCCGCCAGCACCTGCTCGAACAGGATGCGTTCGTGAGCCACGTGCTGATCGATGATCCACAGCCCGTCGCGCCCGGCGGCGATGATGAAGCTGTCGTGGATCTGGCCCAGCGGGCGCAGATCCTTCAGCGCTTCCAGGCTCTCCGGTTCCGGCGCGAAGGAGCCGGCGGCCAAAGGGCCATGCGTATCGGGAACCGCCAGGCGCGGCGCGGAGGCGCTGGCGGCGGGATCGGAAAAATCCAGCCGCGGCGCGGGAGAGGGCCGCGGGCGCAACGCAAATTCGGGGAGCGCGGCGGGATCCGGCGGCGCTTCTGCGTAGCCGCCGGCCGCGCCGTCCAGACGCAGGTTCTCCATGCGCTGGGTGAACTCGGAGTAGGGAAGCACGGCGGCGGGCTGCGGCGGGGTAGGGGGCGCCAGGCGCGGGGCCGGACGCTGGTCCATCAACGCCTGGCGAATGGCGTCGCGGACGAAGTCGTGCACCAGCGGTCCATGATGAAAGCGCACCTCGGTTTTGGCCGGATGAACATTGACGTCCACCTCCTCGGCGTCGCATTCAAGGAACAGCAGCGCGAAGGGATAGCAGGCCGGCGGGATCAGGTTGTGATAGGCCGAGGAGATGGCGTGCAGCAGCAGGCGGTCGCGGATCAGCCGCCCGTTGACGAACAGATAAATCGAATTGCGGTTGAGCTTCTGCACCTGGGGTCCGCTGACGAAGCCGCGCAGGCGGAAGCGGCGCTCGCTCGATTCCTTGTCCCCGGCGGGCAGCTTCAGCTCGCGCGCAGGATCGCCGAGATCGATCAGCTCTTCCAGCGTCTGGCCGCCGAACACCTGAAAGACGCGCTCGCGCAGCGTGGCGGCCGGCGTCACCGAGAGCAGCTCGGCGCGGTTATGGCGCAGCGAAAAGGCTTTGTCCGGATGGGCCAGGCTGTAATGGGTGACCAGCGAGGCGATGTGCGCGGTCTCGGTCTGCTCGCTCCGCAGAAATTTTTTGCGCGCCGGGACGTTGTAGAAGAGGTCGCGGACGGTGATCACGGTGCCGGGCGCCAGCACCGCGTCCTCGCACTTGAGAATTTTTCCGCCGGCCAGCTCCACCCGCGTGCCGATTTGCTCTTCGCCGGTCTTGGTTTCCAGCACCAGCCGCGAAACGGAAGCGATCGAGGGCAGCGCCTCGCCGCGGAAGCCGAGCGTGGCGATGGAGGCCAGATCCTTGACGTCGGAAAGCTTGCTGGTGGCGTGGCGCTCAAAGGCCAGAAGCGCGTCGTCGCGCATCATGCCGCAGCCGTCGTCGGCCAGCCGGATCAGGCGCCGCCCGCCGGCTTCCACCTCCAGGCGAAGCGCATTTGCGCCGGCGTCCAGGGAATTTTCAAGCAGCTCCTTGACCACGCTGGCCGGACGCTCCACCACCTCGCCGGCCGCGATCTGGTTGGCGACGGCGTCGGAGAGAATCCGGATGCGGCCCATGAACGATCATTGTAACCGGGCCGGCCCGCGCGCCGGGATTCATCTGGCGCGGCCGGCGAGAAACTGGCGCAGCATGTCGCGCCGCGCCAGCATCGCCTTCCTGTCATAGTCCCGCTCAAAGCGGCAAAGCGCCAGCGTCTTCGGCACCTCGGGATTGCGCATGAACCAGCGCCAGACGCCGGCGCCGCGCAGGTTCTCCGCGCTCAGCAGCATGATGCCCTGATCGATGCCGAGCACATCGGTGTCCACCCAGCCGGTGGTGGGATTGAAGGCGTCGCAGAAGCCGTAGCGCCCCCAGATGCGTTCGCCGAAGCGCCCGTGCATGGTCATAAGCGCGGGCACGCAGATATCGGGAGCGAACATCAGCGATCCGCCGGCCGCGCAGGGCACCACGGTTCCATCCACTTCAACGCGGGCCGGCGATTCTCCCCAGGCGACGTAGCCGCGCGCGCTGTCGGAGGCGGTGATCCCCCACACGTTTTCCGAATAACTGCGCGGAAACCGGGAGGCCTGCTCCAGGCAGAACGCGCGGTGCGCGCGCGTGGCGGCCGCGGAATTTTCAAAGTAATCGATCCCCGACGGATCGGCGTCGCGCAGGGCCCGCAGATCGAGCCAGGCCTGCGGGTACTGCTGGCAGAACAGCGCCGGCGCGGAGTTGAAGGTAAACCCGGCATAGCGCACGCTCGGCCGCCGCCAGGCATACCAGGCCGCCGGCGGAATGGGAGCCGACGGCGAGGCGATCGCCAGAAAGTACAGCAGCGGCAGTTCGGAGAACCGGTCCCACCGCGCTTTGAGGAATCCGGCTTCCGGCGTCCAGCCGTGCGAGAGCAGATGGGCATCGCCGGCCAGCATCCAGGGAAAATCGACGCGCTCATAGATGCGCGAGGCCAGCGCGGAAATCTCCGCATCGGCGAAGCGCGCCCGCACTGTCAGGACGCCGGCCAGCAGCAGCGCGGTATCGATGGAGGAGACTTCGCAGTTCCAGGCGCGCTCGCCGGTGGCGGCGTCCAGAAAATGATAAAACCAGCCGCGCTGATGCGGCGCTTCGCCGGCCAAGAACCGCAGCGCGGCGCGGGCCCGTTCGCGCGCCTCCCATTCCGGGAGCCAGTTGCGGTCGGCAGCGATGGCCAGGGCGCTCAATCCGAAGCCGGTCGCCGCGATGCTGGCGATGTTGGCGGCCGATCCGTAAACCGGCTCGCCCCAGCAGCGGGCGCGGTCCAGCACCAGCCCGGTCCGCGGATTGGACTGCTCGATGAAATAGCGTGCGGCGCGCCGGCAGAGATCTTCAAGAAACAGATCCTCGGCGGAGGGCAAGACAGGGGAGGCGCGGATCTTTGCGGCCAATGGCAAGCCGAACATCCCCAGCATGGCGGCACGTCGCTGCATCGATGCACCTCAAACGGCGAGGCGGCAAACGCGGCGCGAGCATCCGCCGGACGCGCGCAGGGTTTCCCGCGCCCTGCTACTGCCAGTCTTTAAAGAACCACATCAGTATGCCACAGGTATCGTTACGGGCGCCACTTTTTTCGGACGTCTTTCCGGAAAGTCCGGAGCCGTCTGGCCGCCAGACCGCAGCCCCGCTCAGGGCAGCCACCAGTTGAGCGAATCCGACGCGGCGGCGAAAAAATCCTCAGCGGCCGGCCGCGCTTGGCCGGAGCGAGGATGGGTGGTCCAGGTGCCGGCGGGTTTGTAATCGGATAGATGCAGCACCCAGAGCTGCCCGCTCTCCGGATTCGTCAGGATCGGCTGGGAAGTGGAACAATCATACTGCTCGTTGTCAACGAAAAACTTCGCGCGGTTGCCGTCAATGACGCCGGCCTTCAGGAATCCATGGCCGGGGTCGGCTGCGGCGAGAATATAGGCGCCGCGTCCGGGAAGATAGAACATCACGAACCGGCCGGACACCGGCTGCTGTTGCGTGACCGGAAGCGGCTTGCCGTTAATCGCGATCTGCAAATCGGCCAGGCGCAGAGGTCCGCCGGAACGCTTTGAATCAATTTCCACCGAAATTGTTTCGACAACATGCAGCCCCATGCCGGGAATTTCGAATAGGTCGAGCGCCGCCGATTGGCCCGACGCCAGCGGCCCGATCGCCCGTTCCTGGGCGAGCGTCGGCGTCGGTTTCCCTCCATCGGCGAGCGGGAACTGATCGACAAACGCCGGCCCGTAAGGCCGCGCGCTGGCCGCGACGCTCGCGCCGCCTCCGGAGAGATCAAAAAAGAGCTCATAAGCGTAGACGGCAAGCGCATTCTGATCGCGGAAGATGCGGTAAAAACTGTTCCCCGTCGCGCGGACCATCTGTACGCTGAGCGTTTCCTGCCCGGTGGGATTTCCGAACTTCGCCTCGATCCGGATGCGCACGCCGTTGTCGAGCGAAATCGTCGAGGAATCCTGAGCTCCGGCGGCGAAAGAGAGAACAAACAGTGCCGCCGCGGCCCTCACCCTTTCATTATGACCCGCCGGAGGGGGAAGCAGGCTCTCACTGCGCGCGGCGAGCCAGAAAATCGCGTTGACACTCGATTGCCTTTGAACGAATGCGCGCAAACTCGCGATGGTTGCGCAGGTTCAGGAAGAGCGGATCGGAGTCCATCGCCGGATAGGAGCAGTATCCTCCCTGAATCGCGCTGCTCAGCAGTTTTAGCGCGGCTTCCCTCCGGCCCGCGTAAGCCAGGTGAGCGGCCGCGAGATAGTTGGCTTCCGCATCGCCTTCCGGTTGGGCATCGCGCGCCAGGGCGTCGATTTTCCATTCGGGCTCGCCCTGTAGAGCGGCATACAAGACGTCGTAGGCAGCCCACCGCGGAACGTACTTCGGCCCCGCCAATAACGCTTCCCTCCCCTGGCCCTGACGAAGAAGATTTTCCAGCGTAAAGCTCCGGGCCCAGTCCGTCCCGGCGTCGAGGTTAATAAAATCCATGGCGCGCCGGAATTTACCATCCAGGATAAATGGAGTGCCGCAGGAGCGATTGCCCGCATCGAGAGAATCGAGCTCGAAAGCGGCGTCGCACTCGCGCTCGGCATCCTGGAGCAAGCCGGCGTAGCGAAACACGTAGCTCAAGGCGAAGTGCGCCTGGTCGTTATCCGGGCGGCGCTTCAGCAAATCGGCCGCTTCCTGGTAGGCCGCCCATGTCTTGCCGCGCCCGGTGCGACTCACGATCAGCCCGCGGGCGGCGTCGATGTTATTGCGGTCTAGCGCAAAAGCACGTTCGGCAGCGGCCTCGGCGCGATCGAGACTCGCCGCGCCGCCCTTGGAATACCAGCCCTCCAGCCGATAGTGGACGGCGAGCCACGACCATGCCGGGGAATAGTTCGCGTCCAGATCGAGCGATTTCCGAAGGAGCTGAATGGCCTGTTTCACGTCGGGTGGATTCGAACCGAGCGCGGTGGCCCTCAGGAACAAATCGTAAGCGGCCTCATTTTTCGGCTGCGCCGATTCCTTAAACTCCGCCGCTCCGAGAAGCGGACCGAGGCTTTCGCGCGTTTTGGCCGCGATTTGCGCCTGCAATTGGATACTATTGCGAGCGGGTACGCGAAATGTCTCGCGCCAGAAGTATCGTCCGGTTTCGACGTCCATGGCCGTAAGCACAAGCTGGAGCTGATCGACACCCTTGGCGTAACTGCCGGTGACCACTGTCCCGACATGCAGTTCCCGCCCCGCCTCTTGCGGACCGCCGCGAAAATCGGCGTAGCGGCGGGTGTTCTCGAACGAGCGCACCGAAAGTGATTCCGCGTAGCCCAGCACGCGCGCGATTTCTTCGGGAACGGCCAGCGCGAGGTAGTCCAAACCGGGGTCGGCCGCGGACTTCGAAAAGGGGAGCACGGCCACCGTTCTGGATTTCCGGTGCCGCGGCGCCGTCCTGGAGCGCAGCAGAGGCGCGAGAGCGAACGCAAAGAGCAACACCGCCGCCGTGAGCGCAATCGCCGTGATGGTCTGCGCATTTCGCCTGGCGAATTTTCCCGTCTTATACATCAGCGAATCGGGCCGGGCTTGGAGCGGTTCATGATTCAAGTAATGATCGATGTCGCCGATCAGCGAGGCCACCGACGGGTATCGGCGTTGCGCTTCCTTGTGCATCGCGCGGAGGCCAAGAACATCAAGATCCGCCCACGATGCCGTTCCCGTTTCAGCATAGAAGGACGGCTTTTTCGGCGTTTCCGTGGCGATCGCAGCCGCGGCCTCCAGCGGGCTCTTCGAGGAAAGATCGTACGGGAGGCGTGATGTGAGCAAGCGGTACAGAATCACGCCCAGCGCACACACGTCCGTGTAAATGCCGGTCGGGTCGCCGCGGATCTGTTCCGGAGCGGCGTAGGCCGGGGTCAGCAGGCGCAGACCGGTACGCGTGCGATCAAGGATCCCGCCGTCGCCGCCGTGACGTTGCGCGATTCCGAAGTCCAGCAGCCGCACCGACCCGTCCGGCTTCACCAGAATGTTGGACGGCTTCAGATCCCGATGGACCACGCCATGCTGATGCGCGTAGTCCACCGCTTCGCAAACCGTTCGAAACAGCTTCAGACGCTCCTCGATCGAGCATTTGTGTCCGGCGCAATACTGATCGAGCGGCGCGCCGTCAACATACTCCATGACGAACCACGGAGTGCCGTCCGTATGCGTATTCGCATCGTAAAGCCGCGCGATCGAAGGATGGTTCAGTTGAGCCAGTGTTCGCTGTTCGGCGGCAAAACGGCGCAGGCGCGCCGGCGACAGGTGCGCATCCCGCAGCACTTTGATCGCGACCTGATTTCCAAGATCGACGCGCTCGGCGAGAAAAACGGCGCCCATCCCGCCTTCGCCCAGCAGCCTCTTGATCCGATAGGGGCCGATCTCCTGGAACGGCGGACACGGCGGCATCCGGAACATGTTTGCGGCCAGTTGTTCGACGCCGGCATCGAGGATCGACGAGCCGCGGGAATCCTCCTCGAGCATGCCCAGGACATCGTGAGCCAGCGACGAATCTCCGCCGCAGGCGCGCTCAAGATAGGGCCGCCATTGATCGCGCGAAAGCTCGGCCGCCGAGTCAAACAGAGTCCGGATTCGCTGCCAGCGATCCTGGTCCATGGGATTACCCGCGGACCTTCAGGGCCAGCCACGCGCGAGCGGAGCGCCAGTCGCGGACGATCGTGGCGGGCGAAAGACGCATCAGCTCGGCGATTTCCTGGATTTCGAGGCCGCCAAAAAAGCGGCCCTCGACGATCATGGCCTGGCGGGGCGCGACTTTGGCAAGCTCGTCGAGCGCGGCATCCAATCCCAGCAGATCGCGTTCTTTGGCGGCGATGTCCGTGGCCTCATCGAAGATGACGAATTGAGCGCCGCCGGCCCGTTTTTCAGACGCGCGGCGGCGGGCCGCGTCGACCAGGACCTGCCTCATGGCCCGCGCCGCGATTCGCTTGAAATGCAGCGGCGAGTCGGCGGAAAACTTTGGCGACCGCGACAGCTTGATCCACGCCTCATTGACCAGCGCGGTGGGATTAAGCGTTGCCGAACCAGCGCGAATCGACGAGGCCAGCCGCTTCAGCTCCTCGTAAGTGACGCTGAACAGGTAATCCAGATCTTCGCGCTGAAAATTTTCAAGCCGCATGACTCTTCGCGCTTGTGGATTGCGTATTGCCGGGTGACCTAGGAATTTTAACACGCGCTTAAAGGAGACCTGAATGAAGTGGTTTTACTTGCCGTTGGCAATCGCTTCGGCGGGCATCGCAGGAGCGCAGCCTACCATCGCCGCCGGCCGAATTCTGAACACCAGCGGGGATCAGCCCGTGCTGGCCCCCGGCGCCGTATGGGTCATCTACGGCAACCATCTGGGACCCGCAGCGATCGCCACGGCAACGGGCCCGGATTATCCGGCTTCGGTGAGCGGAACATCCGTGACCTTCACGCCGGTTTCCGGCGGATCCGCCCTTCAGGCGAAGATTTGGTATGCCCTGAGCACGCAAGTCGGCGGATTTCTTCCCTCTTCGGCCGCGCCGGGCAACTACAACGTCACCGTCACCTATAACGGCCAGACAAGCGCGCCACAGAGCGTCACGGTGGCCGCCCGCAGCATGGGAATCGGGACCTCGAACGGCCTGGGAACCGGATTTGCGCAGGCGACGATCGCCAATGTCAATGGCGGCGTGAGCCTGGTCCGGCTGACCAGCGGGAATCTCAATTACAGCGGCCTGAACTGGGTCCTCGGTCCGGCTCATCCCGGCGATGAGGTGGTGCTCTGGGGAACCGGCGGCGGCGCGGACACGGCGAACGATCCCGGTCCCTCTTCGGGATCGTCCGGCGATCAGACAAAGGCCGGGAACTTTGTGGTGACGGTCGGAACGCGGCAGATCGTTCCGGATTATGCGGGCACGGTTTCGGGATATCCCGGTCTGTGGCAGATCAATGTTCATCTTCCCGACGATATTCAACCCGATTGTTTCGCGCCGGTGCAGGTCACCGCAGGAGGAAACACCGGAAACCTGGCTTCGATCGCGATTGCGGCGCCGGGCGCGGCGAATTGCTCGGACTCCCAATTCCCGCTATCGGTACTGAGCGCAATGGACTCCGGCCGGAACCTGGTGGTCGGCGCGTTCGCTCTCGCCAAGATCAGCGGCGGTTCTGGCGTTACCGAGGAGAGCGGCAGCGGATTTTTCGGCAGCTACAAGCCGGTCGAGCTTGCCTTGCCGCGGATCGCTCCGAAATTCAACGGCTGTGAAATTTACGACCGGACGTTTCCGGCCACAGAACTCGATCCGTCGAGCCCGGATGGGTTTCTCGATGCGGGCGGGCGCCTCTCTATTTCGGGTCTGAACTTTGCGGCGGGATCGGCGTTGACGGCGACGATCTCGGCGCTCGGGCCGGCGTATTCGATCCTGCCCGCGGCCGGCACCATCACGCCGACCACTTATACGATGAGCGGCGCCGGTGGAACGGCCGTCGGCGCTTTCACCGCCACAACGACGTTCCCCGGCAGTTTCACCGGGACCAACTGGAATTCGATCGCGGCCGTGAACCGGTCCCAACCGTTGACGTTCACCTGGACGGGCTCGGGATTCAGCAGCGTCTACATTCAGGTCAATTCCTTAACGACGACGGGATCGACGCGGCACATTGTGACGATGAACTGCGTTGTGCCGGCGGCGCCCGGGACATTCACGATTCCGCCGGCCGCCCTTGCTTACCTGCCCCCCGTACCGGCCTCGGGATCGAGCTTCGGCTCGATCGCTCTCGAAGGGCAGGTGTCGAATCCCTTTACGGCTCCGCTCACCGCCGGCGGACAGATCGATCTGGGCGCATTTGTCAGCGATTCCGGCTATAGCAAGAACATCGCGATCCAATAATTCCCAAGGAGGAGATGGATGTCTTCGAAATTGACTTTTCCGGTGCTTGCGGCGGCGCTAGCCTGCCCGGCCGGCGCGCAGATCATCACGACCATTGCCGGCAACGGCACCATCACCCAGTCCAGCGGCAACGGTGGACCGGCGATCAAAGCCGCCATCGGCGAACCAAAAGGCGTCGCCGTCGATTCGGCGGGCAACGTGTACTTCGCGGACGCGCTGTTCGGCAACGTGCGGAAGGTTGACACCTCGGAGACGATTTCGGCGTACGCCGGCGGGGGATTCAGCCTGACCGGCAATATCGGCGATGGCGGACCGGCCACCAGCGCCTCGCTTAGCTTTGTGGGAACCGCGCTGCATACGGGCATCGCGCTCGACCCGCAGGGCAATATGTATATCGCGGACACTTCTCACAATCGCATCCGCAAAGTGGATACGAGCGGAATGATCACCACCTTTGCCGGAACCGGCGTATTCGGGTTTTCCGGCGACGGCGGCCCGGCGGCCAGCGCTCAATTGAGCTCGCCTTCCGGGGTCGCATTGGATAGCGCAGGAAATTTGTATATTGCGGATCAATCGAACGGGCGGATTCGAAAAGTGGACGCCAGCGGCACCATCACCACGGTCGCCGGGAGCGGCACCGGGTTCGTGCTTGGCGACGGCGGTCCGGCCACCGGAACGAAGTTCCAGCCGATCACGGTGGCTGTCGACAGCGCCGGCAATCTTTATATTTCCGATTTCGCGAATAATGCGCTGCGAAA
>JAJPIT010000110.1 GCA_021324615.1 Terriglobia bacterium
AAGGTAGATCACCGGCGTTGTATACAGCGTCAACAACTGGCTGAAGATCAGGCCGCCGATAATGGCGATGCCCAGCGGCCGCCGCAGCTCCGATCCGGTTCCGGTTCCCAGCGCCAGCGGCACGCCGCCGCCCATCGCCGCGAGCGTGGTCATCAGAATCGGACGGAAGCGCAGCAGGCAAGCCTGATAGATGGCTTCCCGCGGCGGTTTCCCTTCCTTGCGCTCGGCCTCCAGCGCGAAGTCGATCATCATGATGGCGTTCTTTTCGACGATGCCGATCAGCAGCACGATCCCGATCAGCGCGATGATGCTGAAGTCGGTTTTGCACAGCATCAGCGCCAGCAGCGCGCCCACGCCCGCCGAGGGCAGCGTCGAAAGGATGGTGATCGGATGAATGTAGCTTTCATACAGCACGCCCAGCACGATGTACACCGTCACCAGCGCCGCCAGGATCAGCACCGGCTCGTTGCTTAACGACGACAAGAACGCCGCGGCCGTGCCCTGAAACTCCGCCTGGATGCTGGCCGGCATGTTCAGTTCTTTTTTCACCTGGTCGATGGCCTTCACCGCGTCGCCCAGCGAGGCGCCCGGCGCCAGGTTGAACGACGCGGTCACCACCGGGAACTGACCCTGATGATTGACCACCAGCGGCGTCGTGCCCGGGCGGAACTGCGTGAACGCGCTCAGCGGAACTTCGCCGCCCTGCTGCGAGCGGATATAGATGTCCTTGAGCTCGGCCGGATTCTGCTGCAAATCCGGCTTGAGTTCCAGCACCACCCGGTACTGATTCAGTTGCGTGAACATGATCGAGATCTGGCGCTGGCCGTAGGCGTCATACAGCGTATCGTCGATCATCTGCGGCGTGATTCCGAAGCGCGAGGCGGTGGATCGGTCGATGACCAGTTCCGCCTGCAAGCCGCCGTTCAACTGGTCGCTGGCCACGTCGCGCAGCGCGGGAATCTGCTGCAGCTTCTCCAGAAACCGCGGAACCCACACGGCCAGCTCGCGCGCGTCTGCGTCCTCCAGGCTGTATTGAAACTGCGTGCGGCTCACCCGGTCTTCCACCGTCAGATCCTGCACCGGCTGCATGAACAGCGTGATTCCGGGCACCTGCGCGATGGCCGGCTGCAAGCGCCGGATCACCTCGCTGGCGCTGATCTTGCGCACCTCCAGAGGCTTTAAGTTGATCTGGATGCGCCCGCTGTTGAGGGTGGTGTTGGTGCCGTCGATGCCGATGAAGCTCGAAAGGCTCTCCACCGCCGGATCCTGTAAAATCACCTTGGCCAGCGCCTGCTGCCGCTGCGACATCGCCGGGAAGGAAATGGTCTGCGGCGCCTCGGAAATCCCCAGAATCACGCCGGTGTCCTGCACCGGGAAAAATCCCTTGGGGATGATGAGGAACAGATAAATGGTTGCGGCGAGCGTTCCGGCCGCCACCAGCAGCGTCGCCGGCTGGGCCTTTAACACCAGCGTCAGCGTCCGGCCATAAAAGCGGATAACCGCCTGGAACATGCGTTCAGAGGCGCGGTAAAACCAGCCCTGCTCGGATTCCGGCTTGTGATGCAGCAGGCGCGCGCACATCATCGGCGTCAGGGTCAGCGACACCATGGCCGAAATCAGAATCGTCACCGCCAGGGTGATGGCGAACTCGCGGAACAGACGGCCGACGATGTCGCCCATGAACAGCAGCGGGATCAGCACCGCGATCAGGGAAACGGTCAGCGACAGAATCGTGAATCCGATCTGCTCAGAACCCTTCAGCGCCGCCTGCATCGGCGACTCGCCTTCTTCGATATAACGCGCGATGTTCTCGATCATCACGATCGCGTCATCGACCACGAAGCCGGTGGAGATCGTCAGCGCCATCAGCGTCAGATTGTTCAGGCTGTAGCCGAGCAGATACATCGCGCCGAAGGTGCCCACCAGCGACAGCGGCACGGCCACGCTGGGGATGATGGTGGCGGAAAGCGTCCGCAGGAACAGAAAGATCACCATCACCACCAGCGCGATGGTCAGCATCAGCTCGAACTGAACATCCTCAACCGAGGCGCGGATCGTCACCGTGCGATCCGTAAGGATGTGGACGTGAATCGAGGTCGGCAGCGACGCCTGCAAGGTGGGCAGCAGGCGCTTGACGCGGTCCACCACCTCGATGATATTGGCGCCGGGCTGCCGCTGGATGTTCACGATCACCGCCGGATCGCGGTTCATCCACGCCGCCAGCCGCACATTTTCCGCGTCGTCGACGACGTTGGCCACATCGGAAAGCGTCACCGGCGCGCCGTTCCGATAGGCGATCACCAGCGGCTTGTAATCGTCGGCCTTGAGCAACTGGTCGTTGGCGCCGATGGTGTAGGAGTTCCGCAGCCCGTCGAAGTTGCCCTTGGCCTGGTTGACGTTGGCCGTCATGATCGCCGTGCGCAGATCTTCCAGGTTGATGTGATAGGCCGAAAGCGCCATCGGATTGGCCTGAATCCGCACCGCCGGCTTCTGCCCGCCGCTGATGCTTACCAGGCCCACGCCGGGAAGCTGCGAGATTTTCTGCGCAAACCGGGTATCGGCGTAGTCCTCCACCTGCGACAGCGGCATGGTGTCGGAGGTGAGCGCCAGCGTGAGGATCGGCGCGTCGGCCGGATTGGTCTTGTTGTAAATCGGGGGATTCGGCAGATTCGCCGGCAGGAACGTTCCCGCCGCGTTGATGGCCGCCTGCACCTGCTGCTCGGCCACATCGATGTTCAGATCGAGGGTGAACTGCAAAGTGATGACGCTCGCGCCGCTAGAGCTGGTCGAGGTCATCTGGTTCAAGCCCGGCACCTGCCCGAACTGCCGCTCCAGCGGCGCCGTCACCGACGACGCCATGACGTCCGGGCTCGCCCCGGGATAATACGTCACCACCTGGATGGTCGGATAATCCACCTGGGGAAGCGCCGATACCGGCAGTTGCTTGTAGGCGACCGCGCCCACCAGCAACAACCCCACCATCAGCAGACTGGTCGCCACGGGGCGAAGGATAAAAGGCCGTGATGGACTCATGTACCGCTGCTAGGTCGTTTTCTGCGGCTTCTCGCCGGCCATCCGCACGCTGACCTTGGAACCCTGCCGGAGCTTGTCGATGCCGTCGATCACCACTTTCTCGCCCGGCTCGACGCCGGAATCGATCGAAGCTTCGTCGCCTTCGGTGACGCCCTGTTTGATATTGCGAATCTCCACCGTGTTATCGTCCTTCACCACATAGACGAACGTCGAATCCGGGCTGCGCTGGATGGCCGCCGTCGGGATGATCGTCGCGCCGTGCTTGGTGTCGATCAGCAGGCGCGCGTTCACGAACTGGTTGGGGAACAGCGCCAGGTCTTTATTCTCGAAAACACCCTTGAACTTCAGCGTGCCCGTGGTCTGATCGATGGTGTTGTCGATGGTGGCCAGCGTGCCGGTCGCCAGTTTCGTCTTCACATTGCGGTCGTAGGCGTAGACCGGAAGCTTGACGCCCGCCGCCAGCTTTTTAGTCACTTGCGGAAGATTGTCCTCGGGAATGTTGAAGACCACAGCGATCGGCTGCAACTGCGTGATCACCGCCAGGCCGTTGGAGTCGCTGGCATGCACCACGTTGCCCGGATCGACCAGACGCAGCCCGATCCGGCCGGTAATCGGCGAGGTGATGTGCGCGTACGTCAACTGCAGCTTGGCGTTATCGATGGCCGCCTGATCGCTCTTGATCACTGCCTGATCCTGATTCACCGTGGCGATCTGCGTATCCAGCGTCTGCTTGGGAATCGCTTCCTGCTTAAAAAGAACCTGGTACCGCTCCAAATCGAGCCGGGCGTTGGCCAGCAGCGCCTGATCGCGGGCCAGTTGAGCCTCGGCCTGCTCCTTCTGCACCTCGAACGGCCGCGGGTCGATCTCAATCAGCGGATCGCCCTCCTTTACGAACTGGCCCTCCTCGAAGTACACCTTCATGATCTGGCCGTCCACCCGGGTCTTCAGCGTTACCGTATAAAACGCCTGGACGGAGCCCAGCCCGTCCAAAAACACCGGCATATCGCCGCGTCTGGCCACCGCCGCAACCACCGGCACCGGCCGGTCCGCATCCGCCCCCTTGCCCTTCTTCGGACCGGCGGCCTGCGGCGAGGTCTGCGTGATCTTCGGAAACAGGTACGTGGCCCCGCCGGCGATCGCCAGCAGCACCAGCCAAGGCACAATCCGGAACTTCTTTTCCCTTTTCACCGGAGGCCCCGGCTCATGCACAGGCGGCCGCTCAATCGTATTCGGAGTCATCGGGTTTTCCAACCTATCATCGGCGAATTCGCTCCGGGCGGGCAGTGCTAAATGGCGGCTTTCAGAATATGCCGGATGGCATAGGCCGCGGTCAGACGGGAACCTGATCCACGATCTCGATGCCGAAGGCGTCCAGTCCCATTACTTTTCGCGGATGATTGGTCAGCAGGCGGATGGTGGAAAGGCCCAGATCGGCCAAAATCTGCGCGCCGATTCCGGTTTCATGCTGTGCCGGCGCCTGCCGCGGGTCGGCGGGATGGTGGTGCCGCCGCTCCGATCCGGTCTGGTGCAGATAGACCAGCACGCCGGCGCCCTCCTCCGCGATCCGCCGCATCGCCTCGCGGATGATGCGCCCGCAGTCGCATTGCGTGGCGCCGAAGACGTCGCCGTAGAGGCAGCGGGAGTGCATCCGCACCAGAACGTCCTTTTTCCCGCTCACCTCGCCCGCCACCAGCGCCAGATGCGATTCGCCATTGAACGTACTCACATAGCGGACCGTGCGGAAGGGACCGAATTCCGTGTCGATGCAGCCGGTTTCCCTGCGCTCCAGAAAATTTTCCGTGGCCAGGCGGTAGCGGATGAGCTCGGCCACCGAGATCATCTTCAAGGAATGAATCCGGCAGAATTCGATGAGCTGCGGCACGCGGGCCATCGAGCCGTCGGCATTCATGATTTCGCAGATCACGCCGCCCGGCTGCAGCCCGGCCAGGCGGGCCAGATCGACCGCCGCTTCGGTCTGCCCGGCGCGCACCAGCACGCCGCCTTCCCGCGCGCGCAGGGGAAAGATATGCCCCGGACGCGCCAGCTCGCGCGGCGCCGTATGGGGATCGATCGCCTTCAGAATCGTCCGCGCCCGATCGCTGGCCGAGATTCCCGTGGTCACGCCTTCCACCGCGTCGATCGACTCGCAAAAGGCGGTGCCGAAGCGCGAGGTATTCATCGGCGAAATCAGCGGCAGGTGCAGGGCGTCGCAGCGTTCGGCGGCCAGCGCCAGGCAGATCAGCCCGCGGCCGTGAGTGGCCATGAAGTTGATGGCCTCCGGCGTGACGCACTGCGCCGCCATGGTGAGATCGCCCTCGTTTTCGCGATCCTCGTCGTCGACGACGATCAACATCCGCCCGGCGCGGAAATCCTCCAGCGCCTCGGGAATCGTGGCGAACGACATCTCCTCCAGAATACTGAACCCGGCGGCCGGAAGGCGGGCGCGCCCGGGCCGGCGGGCGGCGGAGTTCTGTATCCTGGATTTTGGCACTCCGGACACAAGCGATCCCGGGCGCCTCGCTGCCCGAGCTTCATTCGAGCGTGGCCCCCTCCCGCGCCGGCTTATGGCGGCGGATGTTCGCCTTCTCCGGCCCGGCCTATCTGGTCAGCGTCGGCTACATGGACCCCGGCAACTGGGCCACCGATCTTGCCGGCGGCTCGGCCTTCGGCTACCGCCTTCTATGGGTTCTGGTCCTTTCCAACCTGATGGCGATTCTGCTGCAAACCTTGGCCGCGCGATTGGGAATCGTTTCCGGGCGCGATCTGGCGCAGGCCTGCCGCGAAGCCTACCCGCGCCCGGTTTGCCATGCGCTCTGGATCCTGTGCGAAATCGCGATCGCCGCCTGCGATCTGGCCGAAGTGCTCGGCGCGGCCATCGCCCTGCGTCTTCTGTTCGGGCTCCCGTTGCTGGCCGGCGTGCTGTTGACCGCCTGTGACACGATTCTGGTCCTGTGGCTTTCGCGGTACGGCATCCGCCTGATTGAAGCCGTGATTCTGTCGCTGATCACCATCATCACCGGATGTTTTTTGGTCGAGCTGGCCTTCGCGCATCCGGTGATGCGCGAAATCATTTCCGGGATCGTTCCGCGCATCGATAGCGCGAGCCTGTACATCGCCGTCAGCATCATCGGCGCGACGGTGATGCCGCACAACTTCTATCTCCATTCGGCGCTGGTGCAGACGCGCCGCATCGGACGCACCGAGGCCGACCGCCGCGAAGCCTGCCGCTTCAACCTGATCGATTCCTGCGTCGCGCTGAACGGCGCGCTGATCGTCAACGGCGCGATCCTGGTGCTCGCCGCGGCCGTATTTTTCAAGCAGCACATTGCCGTCACCGAAATCGAGCAGGCGCACGAGCTGCTCACGCCGCTGCTGGGAACCACCCTGGCCAGCGTGCTGTTCGCCATAGCGCTGCTCGCCAGCGGCCAATCTTCGACCCTTACCGGCACCTTCGCCGGACAGATCGTGATGGAAGGATTTTTGAATCTCCGCATGGTGCCGTGGCTGCGGCGGCTGCTGACGCGCGCGCTGGCCATCATTCCCGCCGTCCTCACCATCCTGATCGCGGGCGAGAAGGCCACGCTCAGCCTGATTATCCTGAGCCAGGTGGTGCTTAGCATGCAGCTTCCCTTCGCCGTAATCCCGCTGGTCCGCTTCACCGGCGACCGCAGGCGCATGGGCGAATTCGCCAACCGGCCGTGGGTCGCGATTTTATCGTGGGCGGCTTCGGGCCTCATTCTGGCTCTGAATTTTTGGCTCGCCTGGAATATCTCGCGGGATTGGATTGCCGCGTCGCCGTGGCGTACCGCCGTCGTCGCGCCGGTGGTGCTCGCGCTTACCGTCCTGCTGGCCTGGATCTCGCTGGCCAAGCTGCGCGCGCCGCATGAACATGCGCCGGCCGGCCCGCTCTTGGGAGACCTGCGCGAGCCCGTCTACCGCCGCATTCTGGTTCCCCTCGATCACAGCGAACATGATCGCGCCGCGATCGCGCATGCCGCCGCCATGGCCCGGCGCCACGGCGCGGTTCTGCATTTCGTTCACGTCGAGGAGGGCGCCACCAGCCAGCTTTACGGCGCGCTCTCGTCGACCGCCGAGATTCACGCCGGCGAAAAATACTTCCAGGGCATCGTCGAATCGCTCGGGGCGCAGGGCGTGCGCGCCGAGCTCAGCATTCTTCACGGGCGCAGCCCGAAGGACGAAATCGTCAAGCTCGCCCGCGAAATCCGCCCGGATCTGGTGGTGATGAGCGCGCACGGCCATCGCGGGATCAAGGATTTGATCTTCGGCAATACCATCAACGCCCTTCGCCATGAAATCTCCACTCCGGTGCTGGTGGTGGGAGAAGGGGAGTGAGCCCGGCAAGAACAAATATCGCCGTTAGAAAATCCTTCCGCCGCGCTTAAATCGTCTCAAAAGCGGGTATAATGGGGCGTTTCGTTGCGCTTTGCATCGAGAAGTTGCCGCGGATTGAGCGGTCCTCCGGGCAACGACAGACCCATGACCGAACCCGACGCGACCTCGATGCTCGCCGGCTGTGAGCTGGCCCGCAAGGCGCCGGAGTTGTTCAGACCCGCGGTCGAGGAATACGCCGCCATCGTGCAGTTGGCCGTAGAGGATTCCGTATCCGTCAGCGGCCGGCGCGCCTTTTCCCGGGTGCGCAGGCTGGCCCGGAGATTGGGGCAGGCCGACTCGCTTCCCCACGACCTGATCGCGATCCACCTCTCTGCTCTGGCCCATCTCGTCGGGACCAAACCCCAGCCGATGGCGAGGGCCTGCGTCCGGCACTCCCGCCTGCTCCTGGTCAAGCTGATCGGCGAGCTGGCGCTCTACTACCGCGAGCAGGCCCGGGGTGGAAAGGCGATGCCTTAGATGGAATCCGCTCCGGCCGCCGGCGGCGCGCCTGAAGTCCTCCTGCGGCTGTTCGTAACCGGCGGTTCTCAACGGTCCCTGCGGGCGATTGAGGCCGTGGAGGGGATGTGCAAGGAGTTCCTCGGCAAGGCCGTGCGGCTGGAAGTCGTCGATGTCAGCGAGGCGCCGGATCAGGCCGAACACGAGAAAATCCTGGCCACTCCCACGCTGATCCGCCAGGTCCCCTCCCCGCCGCGCCGCCTGGTTGGCGATCTGTGCGAGCCGGAACGGGTGATTCAACTGCTAGGCCTAAAGGAGTATGTTCGCCCCAGGAGAGCGGAATGAGCAGTTCACGAGAACTGAAAAGGCTGAAAACCTATATCCCCGGATTTGATCTCATCAGTAACGGCGGGCTGCCGGCCGGCCGGACCACGCTGGTCAGCGGCGGTCCGGGAAGCGCCAAAACCATCCTCGCCGGGCAATTTCTGGCCGAAGGAATCAAACACGCCAACCAGGCCGGCTGCTTTGTGACCTTCGAGGAAAAACCGGACGACATCCGCCGCAATCTCTCTTCGCTCGGATGGGAGATCGCCAAGTGGGAAGCCGAAGGAAAGTGGGTTTTCGTCGACGGATCCCTGCATCCCAAGGACGAACCGGTGACCATCGGCGATTACGATCTGGGAGGCCTGATGGCCAGGATCGACAACGCGGTCCGGAAAACCGGCGCAAAGCGGGTTTCGCTCGATTCAATCGGCGCCATGCTCATTCAGTTCGGCAGACCCACCGTGATCCGCCGCGAGCTGTACCGCGTGGCCTGGCAGCTCCGCGATATGAACGTCACCTCCATCATCACGGCCGAACATGCCGGCCACGCCGAGGCTCCCGTCGAGGAGTACGTCACCGACAACGTGATCATTCTTCGCAACACGCTCGAAGACGAGAAGCGCCGCCGCACTCTGGAGATTCTCAAGTTCCGGGGAGCCTCCCATCTGAGGGGAGAATTCCCGTTTACGATTTCCGAAGACAGCGGCATCATTCTGCTGCCCTTGTCCTCCATCGAGCTCCGCCAGAAATCCTCCGACAAACGGATTACTTCCGGCATCGCCGAGCTCGACAACATGTGCGGGGGCGGTTTCTACCGCGACTCCGTAGTCCTGATCTCGGGAGCCACGGGAACGGGCAAAACTCTCACCGCGACCGGATTTCTCGCCGCGCTGGGCCAGGATGAACGCGGGCTTCTGTTCGCCTTCGAAGAAAGCAGGGACCAGCTCTACCGCAACGCCCTGGGCTGGGGCGTGGACTTTCCGAAGCTGGAAGGCGCCGGCCGGCTGCGCATCGTCTGCGAATATCCGGAGGTCGCCGCGCCCGAGGATCATCTGCTGCGGATCAAGAAACACATCGAGGAGTTCCAGCCGACCCGCGTGGCCGTGGACAGCCTTTCGGCTCTGGAGCGGATCGCCACGCCGCGGACCTTCCGCGAGTTCGTTCTGGCCCTTACGTCGTATCTCAAAGACAAGCAGATCGCCGGCCTGTTCACCTCAACCACGCCCTCCCTGCTGGGCGGCTCGACGGTGACGGAAGCGCATATTTCCAGCGTCACCGATTCGATCATCCTGCTGCGCTATGTGGAAGCCTTCGGCGAGATGCGGCGCGGAATCGCCGTGTTGAAGATGCGCGGATCGCAACACGACCGCAGCATCCGGGAATATACCATCGACTCCCAGGGAATGCATGTGGGAGAGCCCTTCCGCAGCATTTCCGGCATCCTCTCGGGGGCCTTCACGCACTCCACCAGCTCTGAGCTGCAGACGCTGGAACATCTGTTCGACCGCACCGACGCGGAAGATGCTTAGCTTCCGGCAGTTCAGGAGCAGCTCGGCTTCCGACTCTACCCCGGCCACGGCGCCGGCGCCGGCGCCGATTCCTCTGATCGACCGGGTCGATTATCCCACGCCAAATTAAGCAATCCCCCAGGAACTGAGCGTCTCTTCCGAAAGTAGCCTCAGCACGGGCGGCGGGGCTGGACACACGGAGAGAAAATTGGCCACTTCCTGGCGCGGACTGAAGCCTTAGCAGTTTTTACGCGCGAAATCGGACGAGTCTGAGAATCTTGTCTGCGGGGAAAGAATCTCCCGCTCGAACTGCGCAAAGTCGTTCAGGGCCAGGAAGAGCAGATCCATCATACTGATTTTTCTGGCAATTGTTCGTTTGCTTTCGCGTTCTTCTCTGGTTGGCATCCTGTTCATCCCTCTGTCAAAAGGGCAACTGGAATGCCAGAATCGGAAGAGCGGTTCCACCGGCTGCTGCGCCGGGACGGACCAGACCAGACCGTGAATGGGCGGGACCTACGGGGCGCCGCGCGGCTGCTATCCTGAAGACACACCGCTATGCGCCGCAGCCGGTGGCTCTTTCTTGCCGCCTTTTTCGCCATCGTCATCTGGGTGAGTGCGATTTACGTCAGATCCAAGGCCAGCGCCGAGCGCAACACCATCTCGCCACCCAAGCCGCTGGAAGCGGGCATCGACGCGCGGTCCCAGCACTACAGCTACACCAAAAGCAACGGCACCACGCCGGTCTTTTCGATCAGCGCCGGCGAGATGCGCGAAAACAAGGATTCTTCCATCATTCTGCTCCAGGACGTCGAGCTGCATCTGTTTCATAAAGACGGCAGCCAGTACGACCGCGTGCTGTGCGACAAGGCCAGCTTCAATGAGAGCGCCAAAACGCTCTTTTCCGACGGCGAGGTGCGGATCACCATGGGCATTCCCGCCGAAGGCCCGCCGCACGGCCGCATCGTCGGCATTAAGTCCTCCGGCATCACTTTTCAAAGCGAAACCGGAAAGGCCGCCACCGACCGCCGCGCCTGGTTCGATTTCGGCAGCGATGGCAGGAAAGAAGGCGGCGGAACGGCCGTCGGAGTGGAGTACGATCCGCAAACCCGCGAGCTGCATCTGAAAAGCCAGGTCTCGCTCGACTGGACCGGCAAGACGGAGGGCTTCGTTCCCATGCACATCGAAGCGGGCGAAGCGTTTTACCGGGAAAAGGAGTCGAAAGTCCTGCTGACGCCGTGGTCCAGGCTGAGCCGCGACACGCTGCACATGGAGGGCGGCAACGCCGTGATCACGCTCGATCAGGGCGACATTCGCGAGGCGTATGTCGCCGGCGGGCACGGCCTGCGCGAGGAGCCCGACCGCAAGATCGAATTTCAAGCCGATCGCATGTGGATCCATTTCGCCGACGGCATGGTGGTCGATCACATCTACGCGGATCAGAACGGCCGGCTGGTCTCCACCGCCGCCACCATGCGCACCACGGTTACCTCGCCGCACATGGATCTGAGCTTCAAGCCGCAAAACAAGGACAGCGAGCTCCAGGAAGTTCTGGCGCGTGGCGGCAGCACCGCCGAAGCGCAGCCGCTTCCCAGGCCCAACACGGAAACCAAGGAAACGAAAATTCTTAGAAGCGATACCATCACGCTCAAAATGCGCGCGGGCGGGAAGGAGATCGCCAGCGCCGAGACCGCCGGGGCCGGTACGCTCGATTTTCTTCCCAACGCGCCCGGCCAGGCGAGGCGGTTTCTTAAAGGCGATCACATCTGGATCACCTACGGCGCCGGGAATCGCATTCAAAGCCTCAAGGCCGTCAACGTCACCACACGAACCGAAAAACCGGGAGCGAAAGATCCGGCGGTCACCGAAAGCCGGGATCTGCTCGCGATCTTCGATCCCAAAACCAGCGATCTTTCGCGCATGGAGCAGAAGACAAACTTCAAGTACGACGAAGGCGACCGCCACGCGCGGGCCGCCAGCGCCGTGCTCGAACAGGATACCGGCGTGATGACGCTCGATGGCGGGGCGAGGATGTGGGATTCCACCGGCTCGGCCGCCGCCGATCATATCGTGACCAATCAGAAGACGGGCGATTTCGAAGCCGCCGGACATGTCATGTCCACGCATCAGCCGGATAAGAACGGCAAATCCTCGGCGATGCTTTCCACCGATGAAGTCATGCAGGCCCGGGCACGGCGCATGACCTCCACCGAGAACAACCAGAAAGTCCTCTACGAAGGGGACGCGGTGGCCTGGCAGGGCGCCAATCGAGTGGAGGCCGACCGGCTGCAAATCGACCGCGAGGCGCAGATCCTGGAAGCGCATGGCCGGGTGAAAAGCCAGTTCGTCGATAAGAACAAGAGCCAGGAGGACGAAGCGGACGGCGAACCGGCGCCCGCGGCGCCTCCCGTGTTCACCATCGTGACCGCGCCCGACATGGTCTACCACGAGGAAAATCGGGTGGTCGAGTATTCGGGAGGCGTGGAGCTGGTTCGCCCCGGCATGACCATCACCGCGCGCCGGATCCGCGCGTTCCTCAAGGACGCCGACGAGGATTCCTCGCTGGACAAAGCCTTCGCCGATGGAACGGTGAAGATCGTGAGCACGTCGGAAAAGACCAGGAGGACGCGGGTGGGCACCTCCGAACACGCCGAATATTACGCCGATGAAGAACGCGTCGTGCTCAGCGGAGGCCAGCCTCTGCTAATCGATAACCAGAACCGCACGCGCGGCAGTCAATTGACCTGGTTTGCCAACGATGATAGGCTCATCGTAGACGGCAAGGACAAAACCAATCCCGCCAAAAGCGTCGTCCACAAGAAGAAATAGTTTTTCCTGTGCACACCCTGCGAACCAATGAACTGACCAAGGCGTATCGCGGCCGGAAGGTGGTCGATAACGTGTCGGTGTGGGTCAAGCAGGGGGAGGTGGTGGGGCTGCTCGGCCCCAACGGCGCCGGCAAGACGACGACGTTCTACATGATCGTCGGCCTGATCACGCCCGACTCCGGCCGGGTCCTGTTGGACGACGACGACATCACGCCGCTGCCGATGTACCGGCGCGCGCACCGGGGCATCAGCTATTTGCCGCAGGAGGCCTCGGTGTTTCGCAAGCTGTCGGTGGAAAACAACCTGATGGCGATCCTGCAAACCCTCCCCATCAGCCGCCGCGAGCGCCGGGAGCGAATGAACCGCCTGATCGCGCAGATGGGTCTCGAGCAGGTGCGCCACAACAAAGGCTACGCTCTTTCCGGCGGCGAGCGCCGCCGCGTCGAAATCGCGCGCAGCCTGGTGATCGAGCCGAGTTTTCTTCTGCTCGACGAGCCTTTTTCCGGGATCGATCCGATTCAGGTCCTGGAGCTGCAAAAAATCATCACCGACCTCAAGCGCGCCGGCATCGGCATTTTGGTCACCGACCACAACGTGCGCGAGACGCTGGCGGTGGTGGATCGCGCCTATATTATCAACAACGGCCGCATCTTCCGCTCGGGATCGCCGGAAAGCCTGAGCAACGATCCGGAAGTCCGCCGGGTCTATCTGGGCGAAAATTTCAGCACGGTGGAGCTGCAAAGCGGCCGCTGGCAGATCCCCGCCGCCGAAGAGGATTCCTAGAGCCCGCACGGCGGCGTTTCCGCGCGGCAGAAATCCCTAGTGGTCGATGTACATCTGCGCGGTCGAGGACACGTAAAGGTTTTGCTTCAGCGCCAGTCCCGCCAGCGGCTGGATGGTGTAGCCCACCGTCACGGTGACCGTGGAGCCCGGCGTATTGTCGGGATTCCAGGTGGTGGTGACGCTCAACTGGCTGCTGTTCAATCCGACCGCCTCCGACTGCACGTAAGCGGTCACATCGGAGGCCGCCGCCGGCGAGGAGCTTTGGGATCCGTGAACGGACGCCCACCGTGCCGCATCCTGTGCCGCGTAGGAGCAGAAATTATAGGCGTAAATCCCCCAGCCTGCCTCCATTCCGCCGAGCGTCATCAAAAGAAAGCCGAGCAGGCACAGGGAAAGCTCGATCATTGCGCTGCCGCGCTGCCGGCGGCGCCGCAGCCCGGGTCTTCCGGCGGGCGGATGGCGTGGGGCCACTTTATTGCACCTG
Source organism: Terriglobia bacterium (assembly GCA_021324615.1). Taxonomy (GTDB): domain Bacteria; phylum Acidobacteriota; class Terriglobia; order Bryobacterales; family Bryobacteraceae; genus Palsa-187. Next base: position 13,806 of record JAJPIT010000110.1, read on the forward strand.
TCCGATGGCGATCTGCGTGCAGTTGATCGGCGCCGGAACCCAGGGATAAACGATCACCGGCGAATAGGGAATCGTCACCGATACCTTGACGTAGGTCATGCTGGTGCCGCTGCTGCACGATGCCGGACAACTGCTCTGGGCGCCGCCCACCGAGCAGGTGCAGAACAGGCTCGCCGTGGCCGTCGCGCCCGGATAATTTCCGGTGTCGGCCAGCGCCGCGTTCTGGACCCCCGCGAGGTTGTTATAGTTGGCCGGACTCAGCGCGGCGTAGAGAACCCCGGCCTCCGCCGCTCCCTGCGCCATCGACTCAATGTTGAAGATGCGCGAAAACCCGGTGATGCCGCAAAGGAACATCAGCAGCACGGTGGAGCAAAGCGCGAACTCGATCAGCGCGTTGCCGCCCTGATTTTTTCTCCGCGGTCGAGTGACGGTGCGATTCATCTCCGGTCCCCGCTTTCTCATTGCACCAGCCCGCCTCCGGTCGAGGACGGCGCGATGGTGTAGACGTTGGCCAGCGCGGTATGATCGTTGCCCAGATTCGAGTTGCCGGTGAGGTTGATCATATCCGCCACGATATACAGAAATCCCGGCGTCCTGTTGTTCCCGTTGAAGGTCACGGTGTTGTTCAGGAAATAGAGGGCGCCGTCGAAGGTGCTGGTGGAGTTGCCGTTGATCTTATGCGAGAGTCCGCTGATATTGCGGTCGTCGAAGAATAGCACGCCAGCCGGCGTCGTTGTGCTCAGCCCGGCAAGATTGATGCTTGGCGTGCCATTGACGGTGATCGATGACGCCGCCACCGTGCCTCCGGAGCAGCCCCAGGCCTGCGAGTTCGACGACGTGTTGTAGAACATGACGCCGGTCTCCTGCTGGCCTCCGGGAAGCGTCACCGCGCTTCCCACCGAAACGTTGGCCTGCGACCCGATATTCATTCCTCCGCCCGCCAAAACATAGACCCCCGGCGTGAAGGTCACCGATCCATGGATCGTCATGCCTCCGCAGTAGATCCCCGGACTCAAGGTGTTGGAGGAGTTCGGATTATTATCGTGCCATCCGCCGCTGGCGACCCGGAGAGTCAGGCCGTTCGGAGTGGGCGTGGCGACGTGCGCCAGGGGATCGTTGAAGTCGGCGATGTGAACCGGCGTCTCATAGGCCGCCGTGGTCGAATTGATCACGTAGCTGCCATAGAGGTCCCAACCGCCCACCACGCCGATGGCTGCTCCGTTGGTGAGATTCCAGGTGGAGTTGCCGCCCATCATAAAGGCCGTCGAACTGGTCGATTTCACCACCGCGCTGCACGCCGTGCTGATCGTCAGATTGCCGGACACGTTCAGCGCGCCGCTGGCCGTCGGATCCATGGCGAAGATACAGGCGCCGATGCTGCCTTCATCATTGCTGGTGCGGGCCGTCGAGGTGGCCGTAAGGCTCGCCGTCTTCTGGCCGAAGATCTGCATGAAAAACAGCGGCATCGTATGGGTCACGGTAACTTGAACCGCAGCGCTGTCGCCGGCGTACGCTCCGCTGGTGGGCGGGTTCGCCACCGTGACGGTGGTGTTATCGGTTCCGTTGGTGAAACCGTTCAGCGAGGCGTCGTTTTGACCGGCCGCGACCAGGTCCGTATTTCCGCGCTCCATCTCCCGAAGCGCGCCCATCGCGGCCGCGTCGGCCGCCATCTGGAGTTTTCGCTTCTCAAATTGCATGTAGCCGACGTCCACGGCGAGTCCCGTGAATCCGATCATGGCGACCAGCATGGCCGCGTAAGCCACCGCGACGAAACCACGTTCCCGGTCAGAACGGAGAGGGGGATGCTTCATAGGGTTTTTCCTTCGTCCTACCAAAGTCTGGCATTACGAGCGTTCCGGTTCTATCGGGGAACTCACCCATATGGAAGTGCGGGAACTACCTACCTATTTTCTTGGTGGGAACATACCAGCCTCTGGTACTAGGGACGCACTCTCCCTTGGACGGAGCTACTTATTAATCATTGATAAATAAGGTGTTAATCTCTTAGCGGGTGGCTACCGCGAGGACGTCAGATTCCGCTGGAGGGCGAACTTCACCAGCCCGGCCACGTCGTGGATATCCAGCTTCCGCATTAAGCTGGCGCGGTAGGTATCGACCGTTTTGGGACTCAGCGAAAGCCGCGCGGCGATTTCCTTGGCGCGCACACCGTCGCAGAGGAGCGAAAAAACCTGATATTCGCGCGAACTGAGCGATTGCAGCGGATCGTCGCCCGGCCGCCTTTCCCCGGGACAGAAAATCTTGTTCAGTTCCAGTTCCGGAGAAACGTAGACCCCGCCTTCGAGGATCTGATCGAAGGCCTCCAGCAGCTCATGGGAGGGCGCCGACTTCAACAGAAACGCGCTGACGCCGGAGCGCAGAGCCTCCACCACCGTCTTCCGGTCGCGGCGTGTGGAAAGGACCACCAGCTTGCTGGCCAGCCCCTGGCTGCGCACCCGGCGGACAATTTCCAAGGTGTACAAATCCGGCAGGTTAAGATCCAGGACCGCGATATCGGGCCGCTGTTCCTGAATCAGCCGCAGCGCCACCGCGCCCTGCGAGCACTGTGCAACGACGTGCAGGTGCGGCTGCGCCTGGCACAATGCCGCCAGTCCTTCCCTCACCAGCGTCAACTCGTCCGCCAGAAGGACCGAATAGGTTTTGGGCTCTCTTACCGGGACCAGAAGCCCTCCTCAGTTAAAGTGAGCGCCAGACGGGTTAATTCTCTATGTTTTTTCTATGAAAAACTACGGACCGCGGCGGCCTCGTCGTCGAAAACTTCGAACACCGTGTACAGCTTGGTAATTTGCAGCAAATCCCGCACGCGTTTGGTCAGATTGAGGAGCTTTACCGCTCCCCCCTGATTGGCGACGGTGGTAAAGCCCGAGACCATTTCGCCGATCCCCGAGCTGTCGATATAGGAAACTTCGGCCAGGTTGAGCAGCAGCTTCTTTTTCCCGTTGGCCGCCAGTTCGCGGATGGTATCGCGGAAGGCGCTGGCGCCTTCGCCCAGCGTAATGCGGCCCACCACGTCGATCACCGTCACGTCGCCCACCTGGCGGGTAGTCATTTTCACGCTCACAGGATTCCTCCCCCTTAGTGATTGTTCTTTCCCAAGTACTTCACCATTCTCACTTCGGTCCCCCGCGGTTGATGGGGCCGGATCTGAAATTCGTCCATAAAAGCCTGCATCAGCAGCAGGCCCCGTCCGGAGTGCCGCAGCAGATTTTCGTCGGCCAGCGGATCGGGAAGATTGCTCATATCGAAGCCTTCGCCCTCATCGGCGATAATCACCTCCAGCCGCCCGGCCGACCGCGAGATGCTGACCGTCACCTTTTTGCGCGCATTGTAGCGATTCCCATGGACCACGGCGTTGACCATGCATTCCCGCACCGACATGCCGATGTGATGCTGCTGGTCTTCATCGAAGCCGGCCTGCGCGGCCTCGCTGAGCACGCGCTCTTCGGCGATGTCCACGCTTTCCAGCGTGGAATCGAGCACAAGAGTCACGGTCCGCGCCTCAGCGGCCTGATTTTCTGCCATACGGTCAACATGAATCCGCGCCTGCTCCGGCCGCCCGGTCCCGGCCTGGTCGAAACGTTAAGTTAGAATAACACCGCGCCGGATGTCAAGCTGCATGGCCCATCTCCCGATACAAAAAGACGCCGCAGCGCGGGGATTTGATCGCGTGCGGAGCTTCCTTGCGGGCCCCGATCGGGGCGGAAGCCTGAAGCGCCGGCGGGCAGATCCGGCGCGGCTTTGCGAAGAATGCCGAAACGCTCCGCCGCCGGTGCGGTCTAGTTCGGCATGCGAGCTGTTGTATACCACGGAACCGGCGACATCCGGCTGGAGGATGTGCGCGAGCCCAGGATCCGCGAAAGCACCGACGCCATTGTGCGGATCACCGCCAGCGCGATCTGCGGAACCGACCTGCATCTGGTGCGCGGCACCGTGCCGGGAATGAAACGCGGCACGATTTTAGGCCACGAGGGAGTCGGAATCGTGGAACAAACCGGCCGGGACGTGCGCAATCTGTGCGAAGGCGATCGTGTGGTGATTCCCTCCACCATCGGCTGCGGCGTTTGCAGCTATTGCCGTTGCGGATACTATTCGCAGTGCGACAACGCCAATCCGCGGGGCAAGGGGACGGCGTTTTTCGGCGGTCCGGAGGAAAACGGGGCGTTCGACGGATTACAGGCGGAAAAGGCGCGGATTCCCTTCGCCAACGTCGGCCTGGTGAAGCTTCCCGATACGGTGAGCGATGATGACGCCATCATGCTCTCCGATATTTTTCCGACCGGTTACTTCGGCGCCAAGCTCGCTCAGGTGAAGCCGGGCGATACGGCCGCGGTCTTTGGCTGCGGGCCGGTGGGCCAATTCGTGATCACCAGCCTGAAGCTGCTCGGCGCGGGCCGGATTTTCGCCGTCGACACCATCGCTTCGCGTCTGGAAATGGCGCGCGCAGGGCGCCGAAGTGATCGATTTCAATGAAGAACATCCGGTGGCGGCGATCCGCGAAATGACCCGCGGCATCGGCGTCGATCGCGCCATTGACGCCGTTGGCGTGGATGTGGTGCGCCCGCACTCCGGTCCGGCGTCGAAAGAGGCCAGGCAGAAAGCCGGCAGCTACAAAAGCGAGCTGCGGGAGATCGCGCCCAAATCTCATCCACGCAACGGCAACTGGAATCCGGGCGACGCGCCGTCGCAAGCGCTGGAGTGGGCCGTCGAGGCGCTGGCGAAGGCGGGCACGCTTTCCATCATCGGCGTCTATCCGCAGATCATGAAGCGGTTCCCCATCGGCGCGGCGATGATGAAGAATCTCACCGTCACGGCCGGCAATTGCAATCACCGCAAGTATCTGCCGACGTTAATCGCCATGGTTTCGGCCAACATCGTCCGGCCGAGCCGGGTTCTGACCAAAGTCGAGCCGCTGCAATCCGTGCTCGACGCCTACAAGGCCTTCGATCAGCGGCAGGCCGGCTGGGTCAAGGTCGAGCTGCTGCCGGCGGCGTGAACTATTTTATCCTGGCGACCCGCCCCTGGAGCGGGAATTTTTGGAATTGCAGCGCATCGTGGCCGGGGATCACCCGCTCGACGGAACCGGCCAGTTCGATCATGCGCTGCTGCGCTTTCAAATTATCGGGATAATCGGCGGGGCTGAAGGTCGCGCTCGGCTTGTGCTCGGCGAAATTGCGATAGAGATATACGTTATCGGAGGCAAGCACGTAATTCGGGTTGCCCTCCACGCGCAGATATTGCGAGGCAAACGTATGCCGCGCGCCGGTGTAGGCGCGGATGCCGGGAAAAATTTCGACATCGTCGCCATTCACGAAGCGCACGCGCCCGGCGAGGTTCAGCCGGACCAGTTCCGTCACATCATCGGCGTCGATTCCGCCCTTATGGCCGCCCGGCTGCCACGCCGGACCGGTGTAGTAGGCGTATTCGTCTTTCTGAATCCAAACCGTCGCCTTGGGAAACAGATCGATGCCGCCCATGTGATCCCAATGCGCGTGGCTGATGACGATATCGGTGATGTCTTCCGGTTTGAGTCCGGCAAACAGGATCGCGTCCTGCGGCGGCATGTAATCCTTGATCGTCCATTGCTGGAACCAGCGGTCGCGATGGAAGCCGGTGTCGAAAAGAATATTGCGGCCGCCGCCGCGGATCAGCCAGATGGCGTAAACTGTGTCGATTTTTTCGTCCTTCGGCGCGCCGATGACAAGCTGGCCCAGCGAATCGCCGGGTCCGTTGGCGATGAGAATCGCTTGAATCGAGTATTCGGGCGGCGCCGCGACGCCCAGCGCGGCTAGGCCCAGGGCGAGCACGACGGTTTTCAAGCATCCTCCTTATGTTGCCGCGGGGAGTCGTCGCCGAGCCCCAGCGGGTGATCCGGAACCTTTTCGATCCACTCCGCCCGCCTCCTTGCCTGTCTTTGCAGCAGCCAGCGCAAAGCGAGCAGCAGCGCAATGAGGAACATCAGCATCGGCTGCACCCGCCGGCTGAAGGGACGAATCTCCTGCGCCAGGCCCAACGCCAGCACGATTCCAGCCAGAAGAATCGCGATGTTTTCCCGCAAATTCACCGATTGTTTCCATTCTACGTCTGCTATGATTTGGGCGATGGCGAAGCAGACTGTGTCGTCGCTGCTGCTGGTGCTCGCAGCGGCCGCCGCCGTTTCGGCCGCCGCGACGCTGCTGCCGTTCGGACCTGCGCGCAACCCGGATCTGGGCTACGCGTCATGGTGTACGTTTGCGCCGGCCAGCACCGTGATTCTTCTTTTAGCGGCGGGCGTGCTGTGGGTGATCCGGCAGTACATTCGCACGCGCCTGAGCTAAAAATCGCGCCAGATCCTCATATTGATCCGTCGCGATGAAGTTCACGCCGGCGTCGTAGGCCGCTTTCCAGCGCCGCTGCACTCTTGCCAGAGAGCCGAAGTTATAGTTCGCGTCCCAGCCGCGGTCTTCGGCGGCGGTGAAGCCGTCCAGAGTATAGAAGCGAATCCAATAGCCGAGCTCATGCGCTCGATTGACCAGAGCGCGCAGCCGCCGGTCGCTCGCCTCGGTCCATTCGCCCGCCCTGGTTTGCCCGCCTTCCTCCACTTCGTGCCAGGAGTTGTTCCACCACCGCCGGTAATTGGTCGGCCTTTCCCGCAGGAGCTGATCGGGAGGGAGCGTCGCCATCAGGTGCTCGCGTTCGGCCGCCGATTTGCCCGCAAAGGACGCGCTGTGCGCCGAGCCAAACACGCGCAGCCGCGCGCCGTTCGGCAGATCGCGAAAGAAAATTTCTTCCTGTTCATCCGCGTCCTCGGTGATCACCAAAAGCGGCTTGGGATCAAAGGGCGCGAGCTGATGCGGATCCGCGGTCCGCGCCGCGGTGGTGATCCAGGATTCGTATTCGCCGAGCAGATCCCAAACCGCCCGCAAGGTTTGCCGGTCGAGCGTCTTGAAATCGAAGTGCAACACGATCAGCGGCCAGGACTGGCGCCGATTCTCCTTGAGCGCTCTTTCGACAATCGGCTGCACGCGTTCAAAAAAATATTCGCGCAGCGAAGGCTCGCCGCCAGTGGTCTTGGCGGTATGGGACACCACCGGGCGGCCGTCCGCCCACGCGATATCCTGCTCGATCGAGACCGGAAATCCCGCGCTCAGCGCGCGCTCAATGCGATCGCTCCAGCGGCCTTCGTAGGGATAGCAATTATGCGCGTCGACCATCGGACGCCCGCGGTTGAGAAAATCGAGCTGCTGGCCGAAGCAGCCGAGCACGCAGGCGAACAGCGCGGCGAAGCGCATCCCGCAATTATCGCATCGCGCGGCGGCGGCCTTAGGCGTGCGCCGGGCGGGCGGCGGGCGCGGGAATCGTGATGATGAACCGGGCGCCGCCTTCGGGCCGGTTCAAGGCGCGCACCAGCCCGTCTTCCTGCCGTACGATGCTCTCGACGATGTGCAGCCCCAGGCCGGAACCCCGCGTGGAAACGTGAGGCTTGAAGATATCCGGCAGGATCTCCGGGGCGATCCCCGGACCGTCGTCCTCGACGATGATCTCGATTTCCGTTCCGCGCCGCCACGCGCGAACGCGGATGGTCCCGCCCTGCGGCATGGCGCGGCCGGCGTTGGAGAAGAGATTGATCAGCACGCGCTCCCAGCCCCAGATGCTGCGCAGCTCGATTCCCGGGTCGATCTCGGTGGCGAAGGAAATTTTCGGACCGCGCCCGGCGATGAGCGAATCCTGGACAAAGGAGATGGCGTTACCGAGCACGGTTTCCAGCGGCGCCGAAACGGGATCGGTGCGCTGGATGCTCGCGGTGAGATTTTTTCCGCGCTCGACGCTGCGGACGATGGCCGCCGAGAGCGCCGCCCAGCGGGGGTCCGTCGAAAGCAGATCCGCCGCCTCCACCAGCGTCTGAAAAACATTATTGAGATCGTGTATCAGACAAGGCAGAGTCAGATCCGAATGTGGCGTATCCTCTGTCACCGGCTGATGTGTCGCAGTGTACTAAAAAATTCGGGAAAAGAAACGGCGGCCGCCTCCGAGCCGTGAATGATGGAGGGCGCCTCGGCGGCGAGCGCGGCGATCGAGAAGGCCATGGCGATGCGGTGATCGCCCTCCGGATCGATCTCGGCGGCGTGAAAGCGCTGCTTGCCCGGCACGGTGAAGCCGTCGGGCGCCGCTTCCAGCCGGACTCCCATGCGGCCCAGATTCTTTTCCAGGGCCGCGATGCGGTCGGTTTCCTTCACACGCAGCTCGGCCGCGTCGCGGACGATCAAGCCGTGTTCGCTCGCCGCGCCCAGGATGGCCAGCACGGGAATTTCATCGATCAGGGCCGCGGTCATCGCGCCCTCGATGACGCCGCCGGAGATTTTCGAGGAGCGCACGCGCAGGTCGCCGATCAACTCGCCGCCGGTCTGCCGTACCTCCACGACCTTGATCGAGGCGCCCATCGAGGCCAGAAAATCGAGCAGCGCCGAGCGCGTCGGATTCAGGCCCACGGCGTGAATCAGCAGATCCGATTCCGGAAGCAGCAGCGCGGCGACCAGGAAAAACGCGGCCGAACTGAGGTCGCCGGGAATGATCTGGCTCCGGCCGCGGAGCCGCGCGCCCGCGCGGAGAGTGATCACGCCGCGCACGCTTTCAATATCAGCCCCGAACTCGCGCAGCGCGATTTCGGTGTGATCCCGCGTGCGCACCGGCTCGCGGACGATGGTGTCGCCCTTGGCGAACAGGCCGGCAAACAGCACGCAGCTCTTCACCTGCGCGCTGGCCACCGGCAGCGTGTAATCGATCCCTTGCAGCGCGCGGCCGTGGATGGTTAGCGGCGGAAATTTTCCGTCGCGCGCTTCAATCCAGGCGCCCATCTGCGACAGGGGCGCGATGATGCGCAGCATCGGCCGGCGCGAAAGCGATTCATCACCGCCGATATGGGAGGTGAACGGCTGCGCGGCCAGAATGCCGCTCAACATCCGGATCGTCGAGCCGGAATTTCCGGCATCCAGGCGCGGCGGCTCGCGCAATTCGCCGCCCTCAATGACGATCTTGCCGTCCCGCCGCTCGATCTTGACACCCAGCGCCGACAGACAGGCGAGCGTGGACTGGCAATCGGCCCCGGTCGCATAGTTCTCCAGTATGGTGGCGCCCTCGGCGATCGCGCCCAGCATGGCGTAGCGGTGCGAAATCGACTTGTCGCCGGGCGGAGTCACCACCCCCTCGACGCCGCGCGCCGGGGAAATTTTTTCTGGCATGAAGTATCAGTTTAGTGCAGTCCGCGGTTCCGATTCGGGATTTTTCTTTGGCACTTGACGTGCACCAACTCACCGCGATGACTATTTCGGCACACCTTTCGGCACACCTGAATGAGGAAACCCTGGGACTTTACCTGCTCGGCGACCTTTCCGTCAACGGAGCCCTGGCGGTCGACGAGCACCTGGCGTGGTGCGGCCGCTGCAACCGCAAACTGCCCCGCGTCAAAGAGGTTTTGGATGCGCTGCGGCCTGCCGCTAGCCGGCGATGACCGCCGTGCGTATCAGCCTTCCAAGGATCCCGCCAAAGGGTGTGGCAAAAATCAGCGACGGCCAGAAATAAGGCAGGCGGAAATCGCGGTGCGAGCGGAAGCGGCGGCGGAGCTCCCGCGCTTCGCGCCAGCGGCCCCATACGCTCCAAACACAGGCCGTTTTAAAGGCCCGGATGCTTAAAAATGCGGCGAGCAGCGGCCGCAGCTCGGCAGGACAGTCCGCCTCGATCGCCGAGGGGTCCTTTAAAAATGGCTCCAGCGGATGCGGACCCAGGCGCCGGTGGCTCAGCGCGGAGCTTTCCGCGTGCAGGATCATTCCCGGCCGGAGATCAATCCCAACCGGATGCCGCAGCAACAGCTTGAGCCAGAGCGCCGCGTCTTCGGCGTACATGCAACGATCTTCGATGAATCCGCCGCAGCGGCGCACCAACTCCGTGCGGCTCAGGGTGCTGCACGGCGTCATAAACGCGACGGCGTGCAGAAGAATTTCGGGCGGCGTGGCCGGGCTGAGGCAAAATGTTCCCTCCGTCAACCTGCGCTGCCGCCACATTTTTTCCGTCGATACACGGCCGGGATCGCGCAGATAGCCGCAAACCCAGGCGGCTTCTTCGCTATGACGCAGCCGTTTGACGCCGCGCTCAAGATAATCGGGCAGCCATTCGTCATCTGCATCGAGGAACGCGATCAGGCCGCCGCGGGCGGCTTCGACGCCGCGATTGCGAGCCGCGCCTGGACCGCTGTTGGCCTGCCGGATCAGGCGGAACCGCGGGTCGGGATAGCGCTCCGCGGTGCAGGGGCCGTCATCGGTCGAGCCATCATCGACCACCAGGACTTCAAAGTCGCGAAAACTCTGGTTGGCGATCGAATCGAGCGCCCTTTTTACGTATGGTCCCTTGTTGAAGAGCGGGACAACGACGGTGACGGCGGGGTCCATTGGAGAACAGCCGAATTCTACAATCGGCCGAAACGCTATAATACCGACTCCATGGCCGATATCCGCGTCGCCGCCGTCATGGAGGCCACCACTGTAACCGGGCCGGCGAAAAACCTGCTTCGCTTCTGCTCGCTCGCGCGCGAGCATCCTTCGCGCCCTGAAATTTCGGTGGTCACCTTCGTGCGGGGGGCGGAATCGAACGCATTTACGAAAGCGGCGGGCGCGGCGGGAATCAAAGTTTTCACCATCCCCGAGCGATCGCCAGTGGACGCGCTGATTTCGGGCCGCTTCGCCCGTCTGCTCGGCGAACTGTCCCCCGGCATCGTTCAAACCCACGGGTCGAAAGCTCACTTTTTCACCCGGATGGCGCGGCCGGGCGGCGTCAAATGGCTGGCCTATCACCACGGCTACACCGCCGAGGACTTGAAGATGAAGATGTACAACCGCCTTGGATTCTGGTCCATGAAAGCGGCCGACCGGATCGTTACGGTGTGCCGGCCGTTTGCGCGGCATCTTGAGGCCGGCGGAATCGACCCGGCGCGGATCCGCGTTGTGCCGAACGCCATCGATCCGGCGGCCGAGCACGCGGCGGCGGCGAGCGCGCCGGCCCGAATCGAGGCGGGCATTCCCCCGGGCGCAAAGTGCATTCTGGCCGTCGGGCGGCTGTCGCCGGAAAAGGGCCACCGCGATCTCATCGAAGCGATGGCGCTTCTGCGGCGCCGGGGCATCGGCGATTTTCGAGCCTTGATCCTGGGCGACGGCCCGGAAAGGAAACGGCTGCTCCGGCAGATTGAAACCCGCGGCTTATCCGGGATTGTTCTGTTGTCCGGCCACCAGGCGAATCCCCTGCCTTACTATCGCCTGGCGGACGTCTTTGTGCTTCCCTCGCACAGCGAAGGCTCGCCCAACGTGCTACTGGAAGCGATGGCCGCCGGCGTTCCGATCGTCGCCTGCGCGGTGGGAGGAGTTCCCGAATCGGTGCGGCATGAAGAAAGCGCTCTGCTGGTCCCGCCCGGATCGCCGGAGGAGCTGGCCGGGGCGGTCGAGCGGGTGCTCCGGGACGCTCCGCTGGCCGCGCGCCTGGGACGGGCCGCGCTCGAGCGCGCCGAAAGCTCCCATTCTCCGGCTGTCTATTGCACTTCGTTACTGGAGATCTATTCCGAATTGTTAGGGTGAGTTGTTATAATCGGTAACGTTCAAAACACGGGATGATGACTTTAACCGAAGCCCTGCGGGAGAGGAAACGGGCGCCCGTAGATGCCGAGCCTTTTCGAGTCATTCTCGCTTGCGGCTTCACTCCCCTGCATTTGAGCACTTTCCTGGCGGCGCATCTGCAACGGCGGCTGCCATCGAGGCCGGTGGAGGTCACCTGCGGCTTATATGGCGATCTCCCGGGCACGCTGCGCGAAAGCGCCGCGAAGAATCCGGGCGCGGTGGCGGTCGCGCTGGAGTGGGCCGATCTGGATCCGCGCTTGGGTTACCGCAATCTGGGCGGGTGGGGTCCGGCGGAGCAGGACGATATTGTCCGGCAAGTCGAATCCCGACTCGGATCGCTGCGCCGTGTGATCGAAGAAGTTGCTGATGCGGTTCCAGTGGCGGCCGCGTTTCCGAGCCTGCCTCTGCCGCCGGTTTTTCACACCGGATCGCGGCAGGCGGGCCGCGCCCAGGCGCGCTTGAACGCACTGGCGCAGCAGGCCGCCTGCGAGCTTTCCGCGCACGCCTCGATTTCCATCGCCAGCGCGCAGCATCTCGATCTGGTTTCCCCGCCCGCAGAGCGTTACGACCTTCAATCGGACCTGTTTACCGGATTCCCTTATAAACGGGCGCACGCTTCGGCTCTCGGCGAGGCGCTGGCGAACCTGATCGCGCCGGCGCCGCCCAAAAAAGGGCTGATCACCGATCTCGACGATACGCTGTGGAGCGGGATCGTCGGCGAGGCAGGGCCGGAAGGGGTGCATTGGGATCTGGAACATCACGCCCAGATCCACGGTTTATATCAGCAGACGCTGCGCGCGCTCGCCGACGAAGGCGTTTTGATCGCGGTCGCCAGCAAGAACGACGCCGCGGTGGTGCAGCGGGCGCTGGCCCGCCCGGACATGATCCTTTCTCCGGAGAAAATTTTCCCGCTCGAAGTGCATTGGCAGGCCAAGTCCGGATCGGTGGCGCGAATTCTCAAAGCCTGGAATATCGGCGCGGGCGATGTGGTGTTTGTCGACGACAGCCCGCTTGAGCTGGCCGAGGTGGAACGGGCCTTTCCCGGAATCCACTGCCTGCGCTTCCGCCCGGGCGATTATGCGTCGGCCGAAGCTTTTCTTACCGGCCTGCGCGACCTGTTCGCGCGAAAGCGCATTTCCGACGAAGACGCGTTGCGCCGGGAAAGCCTGCGTTCGGCCTCCGAATTTCAATCGCGAATGGCGCAGCAGGACGCCCCGGAAGAGTTTTTGCGGGAGCTGAACGGCTCCATCGCGGTGAACGCGCAAGCCGCCGGAGATCCGCGGTCGCTGGAGCTGGTCAATAAAACCAATCAGTTCAATTTAAATGGCCGGCGATTCGATGCGGCCGAATGGCGGGCGCTGGCGGCGTCGCCGGGCGCTTTTGTCTGGAACGCCGCGTATCAGGACAAGTTCGGTTCGCTGGGCAAGATCGCCGTGCTGGCGGGGAAGGTCCGGGAAGGCAAGGTCCTGCTGGAAAGCTGGGTGATGAGCTGCCGCGCCTTTGCCCGCGGAATCGAAAATCACTGCCTGGCGCTGTTGTACGAACGGACCGGCGCCGAAGAGATCATTTTCTGTTTCCGCGCCACGGACCGCAACGGGCCGCTTCAGGATTTTCTGGCGCGGCTGCTCGGCCGCGCGCCGGAAGCAGGGGCGCGGCTGGAGCGGCGCGAGTTCGAACTGCGCGATTTGCCTCTTTATCACCAAGTCCAGTGGAGGGAATCATGAACGACATCCGGGCGCGATTGACCACCTGTTTCGCCACGGTATTTCCGGCGCTGGAGGCCGCCGAGATTCCCGCGGCGACGCAAAAGACGGTAGCCGCATGGGATTCGGTGGCCGCCATCACGCTGCTGAACGTGATCGAAGAGGAGTTCAACACGCAGATCGATTTCGAAGCGCTGGCCGATCTGGATTCCTTCGACGCAATCGCCGCGTATCTAAGCGACCGGGTGGCGGCGGGCAATTCGGGCGCCTGATGGAAGCCGCGCTGCTCGGCAAGCTGCATCATGTCGGCTTCGTGGTGCGCTCGATTGAGGAGTCGCTGGGAGGTTTTTTACGCTCGCTCGGCGGTCACGCCGTCACCGGCGTCATTCACGATCCGCTGCAACAGGTCAACGTGCTGTTTCTGCGGACCGGTCCGGCGGAGTCGATGATTGAACTGGTCGAGCCCGCTGGAGAAAAATCGCCGGTCCGCCGCTTTCTCGAAAAGGGCGGCGGCTTGAATCATCTCTGCTACGAGGTCGCCGACATGGAAGCCGCGCTCAACCAGATGAGGCTCCGAACCGCCACCATCGTCAGCAGACCCAAGCCGGCCGCCGCTTTCAACGGCCGTCCGGTCGCCTGGGCGGTGACCAAAGAGTGGCTGCTGGTCGAACTGCTCCAGGCCGAGAGGTAAGCGCGCATGGCGGGGTCGTTTCTTCTGAAATTGCACCGCGGCGAGGGGCCGTTTTTCGGTTTCCTCAAACGTCTGATTCTGGCGAGCATGCGGTCCAGCTTCACGCCGCCGCGCGCGGTGAAGCCGCTTTTTTGCTTTTTCTATCACGCGCATTACGCGGTTTCCTTCGGATTCCGCCAGTTTTTGAACATGATTTATCGCGGGCCGCTGTTTAAGGCGCGCTGTGAAAAGGTCGGCCGGAATCTGAGCATCTGGTCGATGCCCGCCGTTGTCGGACCGGTGCGGATTTACATTGGCGACGATGTGGAGATCTTCGGGCATCTGGGCGTGACCAGCGGGCGGATCTTCGACGAGCCGCGGCTAGTGATCGGGGACCGGGTGGATATCGGCCACAACATCCAGATCACGGTCAACCGCGAGGTGGTCATCGAGGAGGAAGTGAATATCGCCTCCGGCGTGCGAATTCTCGATACCGACGCGCATCCCCGCGATACCGATGCCCGCGCGAAAGGGCTGCCTCCGCCGGAAGCCGAGATCAAGGCCGTGCGCATCGGGCGGCGCGCCTGGCTCGGGCAGAGCTGCTTCATCATGAAGGGCGTGACGGTCGGCGAAGGTGCGGTCATCGGGGCGAACAGCGTGGTGGTCACCGACATTCCGCCGTATGCGGTGGCTATGGGCAATCCGGCGCGGGTGGTGGTTAAAGATGTGCGGCAGACGGCGGCTCCGGGCCCGTCCGCGGATCCTGTGCCGCCGCGGGCGTGATCGGCTTTGCCGGATTGCCGGCGGCCACGGTTCTGGCCGGCACGGGCCGGGTCACCACCGAACCGGCGCCGACGGTTGAACCGTTGCCGACATCCGCCATCACGATGGCCCCCGCGCCGATCCAGCAGTCGGCGCCGATCTCGATCCGCTGGAACTCGCCTTTTTCGGCGCCCTGAAGGCCCCCGGCGGCGTCGCGGGGATGCTGGCGGCGGCCGCTTAGGATCTGCACCCCGGAGGCGATTTGCGTCCGTTCTCCGATGGTGACTTTTCCAAGCACGCAGAACGATCCGATATAAACGCCCGGCGCGACGCGCGCGTCGCGGTGAGCGAAGAAGGTTCCAAAGGAGATCCGCGCCGCGAGCGAACATTCGGCCAGCGTCAGGCGGTAGTAGGCCGCGCGGAAGTAATCGCCCAGAATCCCGGGACCAAGCGCCGCCAGGTGCGCCCCCACGGTAAACAGCGGCCGCAGGCGGCCGAATCCGGCGAGCAGGGCGAAGGGCAGGGCCAGCAGCAGAAAGACAAAGTTGGCGATCCGCTTGGCCGCCGGTTTCAAGAGTCCCTCCCGCCCATCACATCAGGATAGCTGTGTCACGCTTCATCTGCGACAATAGCGGAATGTGCGGAATTGCCGGTTTCATCAGCACCGGCGAGCCGGGTAGCGAAATCCCGGCGGTACGGGCCATGATGGCGGCACTCGCCCGCCGCGGGCCGGATGGGGAGGGCCTGAGCCACTGGCCGGGGGTGACCTTCGGTCACCGGCGGCTGGCCATCATCGATCTGAGCGCGGCCGGGAGCCAGCCGATGCTGTCCGCCGACGGGCGGATCGGGCTGGTGTTCAACGGCTGCATCTATAACTTCGAGGAACTGAGGCGGGAACTGCAAGCCGCCGGGTGGACGTTCCGCTCCCGTTGCGACACCGAAGTTTTGCTGATCGGTTATCAGCAGTGGGGCGCGCGCGAGATGGCCCGGCGGCTGCGCGGGATGTTCGCTTTCGCCATCTGGGACCAGAGCTTGCGGAAATTGACGCTGGTCCGCGACCGGCTCGGGGTAAAGCCGCTGGTGTATGCCGTCCGGGGCCAGGAGCTGGTTTTCGCCTCGACCATTTCGGCGCTGGCGGCGGCGGGCGCGGCGGGCGATATCGATCCGGCCGCGGTTCTTGAATACCTGGAATTCGGTTTCGTGACCGACCAGCGCTCGATCTTTCAGGGCGTCCGCAAGCTGCCGCCCGCAACGATTCTCGAATGGCAGGAGGGCCGCGTGTCGGAATCCTGCTACTGGTCTTTGCCCGCAACGGAGAATTTCGCGCCGGTCCGCTTCGAGGATGCGGTCGAGGAAACGGAGAACAGAATCATCGAGGCGGTGCGCATCCGGCTTTGCGCCGATGTGCCCATTGGCGCGCTGCTTAGCGGCGGCATCGATTCCGCGCTGGTCTGCTGGGCTCTGGCGCGTCTTCAGGCGAACGTGACGGCCTTCACCATCGGCGCGGCAGGCGACGCCTCCGATGAAGCGGACGCCGCGCGCCAGACCGCTGCGAAACTCGGGATTCCGCATGAGGTGATCCCGTGGGAAGAAGCCGGCGCGCCGGCGCTGGACGAGTTGCTCGATGCCTTCAGCGAGCCGTTCGCCTGCCAGTCCGCCTTGGGGGTTTTGCATCTGGCGCAAGCCATCCGGCCGAAAGCAACTGTTCTGCTGACCGGAGACGGCGGCGACGACGTTTTCCTCGGCTATCCGTTTTTTTACAACGTCTGGCGGGCCCAGCGGATCGCGCAGCGGCTGCCCGGATGGGCGCCCGCGGCCTGGAAGTGGATCCGCCCGCTGGCCGCCTTCGGCGCCGGACGCCGCGCGGCCAACTTCGGCGATTACGTCGTGGGAGGCCTGGGCGCCTATAATCGTGTGCGCGCCGGGTTGCCGTATTTCGAGCAGCGGGGGATGCTCGGCGAGCGCTTGCAGAATGTCCGGCTGGAGCAGCGCCGGATTCCGGCGTCTTTCGCCTCCGCGCGCCGGCTTCTGGATGATGTCTTCAAATATCATCAAAAAACGCATTTTTTGAGCGAATTTATGCCGAAAGTGGACGGTGGAACGATGTATTGGGGCCTGGAAGCGCGCGCGCCGTTTCTCGATCATAGGCTGTGGGAATACGCCGCCTCGCTGCCGCCGGAGATCCGTTTTCAGGGCGGAAAGCTCAAGGCCGTTTTGCGGGAAATTGTTGCGCGCCGCATTGGCCGGACGGTCGCCATCCGCCGCAAACAGGGCTTCACGATTCCGGTGGAGAAGTGGCTTGCGACGGAGGGGCGCGGGCAGCTCGAGCTGCTGCGGTCCGGAACGCGCCTGGAGAGCGGCGGGTGGATCCGCCGCGGCAGTCTGGCTACAGAGATCGATCGTTTCGGCAAGTCCGGCGCCGCTCCCCTGCCGCTCTGGTATCTTTTGGTACTGGAAAAGTGGCTGCAAAGGCAGGCCGAGATCCGCGTCCGCCCGGCGCCGGTCCAGGCGGAAGTGGCGTGAACGGGCAGGAGGAACTCAGCTCGGCCCGCCGCGCTCTGTACCGCTTCTACGGCAGGCTGCAAAAGGCGGTCGCGCCGGGGATCCGCTATTCGCAGTTCGATTATCTGGACGCGCTGAAGGCCCGCGCCGCGCCGGGCTGCCGGTGGCTGGACCTCGGTTGCGGGCACCGGATGTTCCCCGATTTCCTGTCCGCCGAGGAGCGGGCGCTGGCCGCGCGAGCCGCCTATCTGGTCGGCATCGATATGGTCGCCGCCGACGTGAAGCGGCATCGGTCGCTGGCGGGCAGGGTTGCCGGAAACATCGAGAGACTGCCGTTTGCGCCGGAGTCGTTCGACCTGGTCACCGCCAACATGGTGATCGAACACGTAGCCGATCCGCGGGCGCTTCTGGAGCAGGTTTTTGGCGTGCTCCGCTCCAAGGGTTTGTTCATCTTTCACACGCCGAACCGCAACTGCGCGCTGGTTCGGATGGCGCGGCTGGTTCCGCAAGCGGTCAAGAATAGAATCATCCTGCTGCTGGAAGGGCGCCGGGAAGAAGACGTCTTTCCGACGGAGTACCGGATGAACACGAGCCGGGAAATTCGCGCGGCGGCTGCGGCGGCGGGTTTCGAAGTTGTGGAGTTGAAGCAGTTGAACTCCGCCGCGATCACCGCGCTGCTGGGCCCGCTGGCGATCTTTGAGTTGTTGTATCTCCGGATTCTGGAGAATCCGCGTCTGGCCTGGCTGCGCAGCAATCTGGTGGCGACCTTGCGGAAGCCCTGAGGCGCCGGCGGCGTCAGCGGAAGATTGCGCGGGCGGCGTGCAAGACCTTGGCGGCGAACTCCCGTTCCTGGCTCTGAAAGAATCCGCTCAGGATCAGCGTGGCGGCGTAAACCGCCAGTCCGATGAGGCTGATCAGGGTTTGCGAGAACCAATCGCCGGAGCCGAACATCATGATGAGGAGGCTTGCGGCGCCGGCGATTCCGATGCGCGCCAGGCGTCCGGTCTCAAAGGAAAAACTCCGGACGCGCTGCGCCTGAATGAAACTGAGGATGGCCATGGCCAGGAATGACAGCCCGGTCGCCGCCACGGCTCCCCAGGCTTTAAATGCGGGGATCAGGGTCGCACACAGCAGCAGGCAGATTCCCGCGGTCCACAGAATCACGCGCGCGGTCAGGCCCGGGCGGTTTTCCACCAGAAGCGGCGAGCGGAGATAATCCGCCAGGCCGCGCACCACGTAAGCGCCGGTCAGCAGCGGGATGTAGGCGATCGCGGGATGGAAGGCAGGCGGGGTCAGCAGCAGCACGCCCGGCTGGCCGAGGGCCGTAAGGACCACGGCGGCGGTCATCAGCGCCAGCACGTAATAGGTGCACAGCCGCACATACATCTCGCCGCCTTTTCCTTCCTTCAAGATCGCGAACATCTGGGCGTCCCAATAGGTGACAAAAGCAAGTTGCGCGGCGCCCACCACCATCGCCGCTTTATAAGCCAGCGAATACAAGCCGAGAGCCGAAAGAGACGCGGATCTTTGCAGGAACCAGCGGTCGCCGAAATGGATAAACAGCATGGCGACTCCGCTGACGCCGAGCGGGGCCGCGTAGCGGAATAACGAGCGCAAAAGCGCCAGATCGACGGCGGCGCGGTGGCGGATAAGGGCGTAGGGGACAAACACCAGGCACGCCGACAGGGACGCGATCACGGCGCCCTTCTGAACGCCGAGGTATCCATCGCCATGGACCAGGAACAGGACGCTCGACCCGGCCTGAACCGCCAGCCTGCCCACCTGAATCGCCAGATATACCCTGGATTTGTTCAGCACGCGCAGATGGGCGAAGCCGATCTCCTGCACAAACGCCAGAGCCGTCCCGACCGAGACGAGCTGAAATCCGGGCGTGTACGCCGCCGTGCCGAATACCAGCCGCGACAGGAGGCCGGAGCAGAACCAGCCTCCAAAGCCCACGGCGATACCCGCCAGCGCCCCGCCGAGATAGGCGGTCATGAGCACCGCAGGCCGGCGTTGCTCGCCGGCATGAGAGTCGAAGTAAAAGAAAGCATCGCTCAGCCGTAACGCCACCAGTGTCCCGATCACGCTTGAAGAAATCTCCAGCAGTTCCAGGACGCCGTAGTCGGCCGGAGCCAGGTAGTGCGTGTAAACCGGCAGCAGAAGAACGGAGGCGAGCTTGCCGGCGACGATACCGGCCGAGTAGGCCGTCAGATGCCGCAGCATGCTCCTGTAGTTCGACATGCGGCTACGTCCAGATGCCCGCGGGTAAGGATGAGCCGGGCGGGGGAAATCCGCGGCGCTCCAGAATCGAAGCGATTTTATACCAGATCCCGCGCGTGGATGGTCCCGCGATCCGGATGCTACCGGCCAGGAAATGATAGAAGGCGGTTCGCAGTTCGGCTTCGCCGCCGGAAAGGGTGCGGATTTTTTCTTGAAAAAACCGGGAGAGCGGCGCCGGCGAAAACCAGATGGAGCCAAATGCGGCGACATCGGGCGGGGTCTTCACCGCGCCGCCGTACTCAAAGCAACAGCTCGTCATCAACTTAAAGATGTCGTGCAAGGGGCTTCGCGCCGCCAGGCCGCTCCAGTCGAAAACTCCTATGCGCTTTCCTTCGAACCGCAGGTTGCCGTACCAGAAATCTCCGTGGCTGGGAGCGGCGGCGAACTCCGGGGCGGATTCCAGAAGACTGCGCAGCCCGGCGACCGCGCCGCATTCTTGCTGGAGCGGATGCAGGGCGGCGATTGCGGATTCGCGCGCGGCGCCGGCGGATCCGCAGCTTTCGGCGGGAATCGTTTGCCGGAACCGCTCCAGCCACGCGAGGGCCGTGTTCAACGGCTGCGCGCCGCCGCCCGGGCCGGAGGCCAGGCGGAAAGTGATCCTCACCAGCCGTCCGGGAACGGCGGAAGTCAGCAGGCAGGCGCTGCCTGCCTCGCACTGCCAGTCGAGCACGCGCGGGATTCCCAACTCCGCGGCCCAGGGGGCGATGGCCAGCAGCGCCTGATGCTCCTTCGCCAGTTCCAGGACCGCTTCGGGGGTGCGCGCGACTTTGGCCACCCACGCCGGACCCTTCCCCGATTCGGGATAGCCGAGGATGACCGCGACGCCCTTCCTGCTGCCCAGCGTGGCGAGGGAGATCCGCTCCGGCGCGCGCGCCAGAGCGGCAGCCACGGCTTTATGCACCGGCGGCCTCAAGCACGAAGACGAAATCGGCGCCGAAGGTCCGCCAGAACCAGGGCTTCGCCAGGGCCAGGCGCAGGCCGTTCAGCAGGCGGTCTTTCAAGCCGCCGGGCTGGTTCAGATGCTCCAGAGTGTAGGTGACGATGGCCTCCTGCACCAGCGGAACCAGCTCGGTCGGATAGTCGTAGCCGCGGACGCTGATGTGGGTGGATCGCGCGCGCAGTCCGGCCCGGGCGAATAGTTTTAAAAATCCGCCGTGGGTGTAGGTATATGTCCGGTAGGTGGCGTTGTGCGAGGAGCGGTAATTGCGGCTCCGCCGGCAAATCCAGGTCGCCAGAAAACGAGGCAGCAGGCTGGTGTAGGGAATTCCGCTGTGATCGGGAACGCCGCGGAGCTGCGCCCAGCCGATGCGATTCTCGATTCCCACGTAGATCAATCCGCCGGGCTTGAGAAAACCGCGCAGCCTCCGGAGAAAATCGACTTGAACCTCCGTCACGCCTTTGGAGGTATCGAAAAGGCCGACCCATTCGAGCACGCCGCTGACGATGGCGGCGTCGAACTGGCCGGGGCCGAACCCGACCGAGTTCACGTCGCCATTGACGACGGCGAGATTCTCGCTGAGGCCCTCCTGGGCGGCTCGCAGCGCGATGAAATCCGCCCGCTCGGCTACGCCTTCCTGCGCAACAACCCGGTAATTCCGGGCGAGCTCGGCGGCGATGCCGCCCATCCCCGCGCCCACGTCGAGCACCAGAGCGCCCGGGCGAAGCGGCAAAATTTCCTGAAAAGCGGCGCGGTCCGGCGTGGTCACGTATTCGCACAGGACCGGGTCGAGGAGGGACCGAACCGCCGCGCGCCAGCCCTCGCGCTGGCTTTCCTCGAGCAGGCGGCGCATCTGATCCTGCGGGATCTCGCCCCAATAGGGAATCGGCGAGCCGATCACGGCCTTCGCGCCATCCCAGGCCCCGGCCTTCCGGCCGCAGCCGCAGAGATAAACGCCGCCGGAGAGCGGGATGTCACGGCCGCACGGGCAGCCGAGGTTCAGCTTCTCCAGCCAGCGGGGATAGTCTGCCACGTTACCTCTTCTTAATCTAATGCGTTACTTCCGTACTCACCTTGCCACACACCGGCTTTTTTGTCAAAAATCGGCGTCTCTTGGCGTCTCTTAAGGTTATCGGCCGGGAAAGAGCTCACTTCAGACCCCGCCCGAGGATTAGGCCGGGCGGGGGAACGGCCGATTTGACCGAAACCGCGCGGCTGTGCTAATTTGGGCCTTCAGAGACTCCGCAGTAACGGTTCCCTTACACATTCCTTAGATGGAACAGACTCTTCAAGCCCTAGGTGGGTTGATGCTTCAGGCTGTGCCCACCATTGTCCTGCTGATTGTCGTTTATTTTTCCCTGAAGACCATGCTGTTCACGCCGCTGGAGCGCGTGTTGGGCGAGCGCGATTCACTCACGGCGGGGACCCGCAGGGGAGCGAAGGAAAGCCTGGAAGCAGCCGAGCGGAAGCAGAAGGAGTACGAACAGCGCCTGGCCGAAGCCCGCGCCGAAGTCTACAAGAGCCAGGAGGAGATGCGGCGGCAGTGGCTGGACGAACAGGCCTCGCGTATCGCCGCCGAGCGCGCCCGGATGCAGGCCCGGGTGGAAGCTGAAAAGCAGCGGCTGGCGGCGGAAAGCGCGGCGGCCCGGGAAAATCTCACGCTGCCCAGCGCGGAGCTGGCGGCGCGGATCGCCGACTCGATTCTCAATCGCAAGGCGGGTACGGCGGCATGAAACGCCTGGCTTTGCTGGCGTTGTGCTGGGCCGCGGCGCTGCGCGCCGATCAGGCCCCGGGCGAGCGGGATCTTACGCTGGAATCGGTCAACTTCGCGATTCTGGTCCTGGCGGGCGGCTATTTTCTGGCCAAGACGATGCCGCCGTTTTTCCGTTCCCGTTCGAGCGAAATTCGGAAGGAGATCGCCGAAGCGCAAAAGATCAAAGCCGAGGCGGAGCAGCGGGCGCGCCAGATCGAGGCCAAACTGGCCTCGCTTGGCGCGGAAATCGAGAAGTTCCGCGAGCAGGCGCGCGCGGAAATGGAGCAGGAAGGCGCGCGCATCCGGCAGGAAACCGAGCGGCATCTTCAGAAGCTCGGCCAGCAGGCGGAGCTGGAAATTGAAACTGCGGGCAAGCTGGCGCGGCGCCAATTGCAGGCCTACGCGGCCCGGCTTTCGCTGGAAATCGCCGAACAGCGGTTGAAGGAAAAGCTGACGCCTGCGGTGGAGAACCGCCTCATCGAGGAGTTCGTTTCGGATCTGGAGGCGTCGCGGAACTAGCATGTACACGGCGGTCGGGATGCGGTACGCGCGGGCGCTGATGGAGGTGGTCACCTCGGGTTCGATGAAGATGGATCCGGCGCAGGCGCTGGAGGAGCTGGGGGCGGTTCGCGAAATGGTGGCGGAGTCCGGCGATCTGCGCAACGCGCTGCTTTCGCCGGCGGTTTCGGTTCCGCGCAAACGGGCCGTGTTGGCGCGTCTGTTGCAGCCGTTCGGCGCCTCGCGGGCGGTGCGGAATTTTCTCTCGGTGGTGATCGATCACCGGCGCATCGGCGAACTGGGTTCTATCGTTGAGGCGTTCCGCGCGCTGCTCGACGAGCGGCTGGGATACGCGCGCGCCGCGGTCGCCAGCGCGCATCTGCTGACGGAGGAACAGAAAGGGATTTTGGAAGCGGAACTGTCGCGGTTGTCGGGCAAACAGGCGAAGCTGACCTATATCATCGATCCGGCGCTGATCGGCGGCGTGGTGGCGCGGCTGGGATCGCGCGTTTACGACGGCAGCGTCCGGGGGCAGTTGGAAAAGTTGAGGATCAAACTCGTCGGCGGCCGGTGAGCGGCGGCCGTCGGGGAAAAGGGAATTTATGCCTTCGATTCGTGCCGATGAAATTTCGCGCGTGCTGCGCGAGGAGATTGAAAATTACGAGCGCGCCGTCGACGTGGCCGAAACGGGGTCGGTGATCTCGGTGGGCGACGGCATCGCGCGCGTCTACGGCCTGGAAAACGTGATGGCCGGCGAGCTGATCGAATTCAAGGGGGGCGTTTCGGGCATCGCGCTGAACCTTGAAGAAGAAGACGTGGGGGCGGTGCTGCTCGGCGACTATTCGGAGATCAAGGAAGGCGACGAGGTGCGGCGCACCGGCCGCATCATGTCGATCGGCGTGGGCGAAGCGATGATCGGCCGCGTGGTGGACGCGCTGGGCCAGCCCATTGACGGCAAGGGCCCGATTGAAGTCAAGGCTTACAACTACATCGAGCGTCTGGCGCCCGGCGTGGTGGACCGCCAGCCGGTGAAGGAGCCGCTGCAAACCGGGATCAAGGCGATCGACGCGATGATTCCGATCGGCCGCGGCCAGCGCGAGCTGATCATCGGCGACCGGCAGACGGGCAAGACCACGCTGGCCATCGACACGATCATTAATCAGAAGGGCGGCGACGTGATTTGCATCTACGTCGCCATCGGCCAGAAGCGGTCGACCGTGGCGCAGGTGGTCAAGACGCTGGAAGACTATGGCGCCATGGATTACACCATCGTGGTGGCGGCGACGGCTTCCGATCCGGCGCCGATGCAGTACCTGGCTCCGTATTCGGGCTGCGCGATCGGCGAATACTTCCGCGACTCTTCGCGCCATGCGCTGTGCGTCTACGACGATTTATCGAAGCACGCCGCGGCGTACCGCGAGATTTCGCTGCTGCTGCGCCGTCCTCCGGGGCGCGAAGCCTATCCGGGAGACGTATTTTATCTGCACAGCCGCCTGCTGGAGCGGGCGGCCAAGCTGTCCGGCGATCTGGGGGGCGGATCGCTCACCGCGCTGCCGTTCATCGAGACGCAGGCCGGCGACGTGTCGGCTTATATTCCGACCAACGTGATCTCCATCACCGACGGACAGATTTATCTGCAAACGGACCTGTTCAACGCCAATGTGCGCCCGGCCATCGACGTCGGCATTTCGGTCAGCCGCGTGGGCGGCAACGCGCAGATCAAGGCCATGCGGCAGGTGGCGGGCTCGCTGCGACTGGATCTGGCGCAGTACCGCGCGCTGGCCGCGTTCGCGCAGATGGGCTCGGATCTGGATAAAGCCTCCATGCAGCAGTTGACGCGCGGCAGCCGTATGGTGGAGATCCTCAAACAGGGCCAGTATTCGCCGCTGCCGGTGGAAAAGCAGGTTCTGATTATTTACGCCGGCACCAACGGCTGGCTGGACGATCTGCCGGTGGAAGAGTGCCGTCCGTTTGAGCAGGAGCTTTACCGCTTCTTTGAAAACGCGCATCCGGGATTGCTGGCGGAGATCCGCGAGAAGAAGAATCTGGACGATGCGCTTAAAAGCAAGCTGAATGACGCGCTGAAGGAGTTCAAGGCGCGTTTCACCAGCGAGCGCCAGCGGAGCTAAATGCCGAGCCTGATCGATATCCGGCGGCGTATCCGCTCGGTGAAGAACACGCAGCAGATCACCAAGGCCATGAAGATGGTCTCGGCGGCCAAGCTTCGCCGGGCGCAGGACCGCGCGCTGGCGGCGCGGCCGTACGCGGCGATGCTCCAGCGGATCCTGGCCAATGTCGCCGAGGCGGCGGCGCAGGGCGGCGGCGCCGATCATCCGCTGCTGGCGGTGCGGCCCGAGAACCGGATCCTGGCCGTGGTCATCACCGCGGATCGCGGGCTGGCCGGGGGGTTCAATTCGAATCTGTTGCGGCTGGCGCAGAGGTTCGCCGACGAGCACCGGGCGGCGGAGCTGACCTTTGAAGTGATCGGCAAGAAAGCCCGCGATTATTTCCGCAAGCGTGGCGCGCGCATCCGCGGCGAGCATCTCGATATCTTCCGCAAGCTGCGGTTCGAGAATGCCGAAGCGATCGCCGGACGGGTGATCGATCTGTTCGCCAAGTCCGAGATCGACGCGGTGTATCTGTTTGTGAACGAGTTTAAGAGTGTGCTGGCGTCGAAGCTGACCTCCACGCGGCTGCTGCCGATCGAAGTGCCCCGGTCGGGCCAGCCCGCCGATTATATTTACGAGCAGCGGCCGGAGGAACTGCTCGGCAGTCTTTTGCCGCGCTACGTGAAGATGCAGATTTACCGCGCGCTGCTCGAATCGGAGGCGGCCGAGCACGCGGCGCGGATGACGGCGATGGAGTCGGCGACCAAGAACGCCAGCGAGGCCATCGACCGGCTGACGCTGTATATGAATCGCGTCCGGCAGGCCAGCATTACGCGGGAGATTATCGAGATTGTGAGCGGCGCCGCGGCGCTGGAGTAGACGGCCGTGGCCACCGGCCAGCAAAGGGGAACTCTATGATCGTAGGCAAAGTGATCCAAGTAGCGGGACCGGCTGTGGACATCGAATTTCCGGAAGGGCAGATTCCGGTGATTCGCACGGCGATCCGTATCACCAGCGAGGGCTTCCAAGTCCCCCAGCCGGTGGATATCATCTGCGAAGTGGCGCAGCACATCGGGGAAAGCCGCGTGCGCACCATTGCGCTTCAGCCCACCGACGGCCTGATTCGCGGCATGCGCGCGGAGAGCCTGGGCGAGCCGGTGACCGTGCCGGTCGGCAAGCAGACGCTGGGCCGAGTGTTGAACGTTATCGGCCAGCCGGTCGACAAGATGGGGCCGGTGGAGACCGAGCGGCGGCTGCCGATTCATCGGCCGGCGCCGGCGTTCAACGAGCAGTCCACCGAATTGCAGACGTTCGAGACCGGCATCAAGGTCATCGACCTGCTGGAGCCCTATCTGCGGGGCGGCAAGATCGGCCTGTTCGGCGGAGCGGGCGTCGGCAAGACGGTCATCATTCAGGAGCTGATTTCGAACCTGGCGACCAAGCACGGCGGCGTCTCGGTTTTTGCCGGAGTGGGCGAGCGGACGCGCGAAGGAAACGACCTGTGGCTCGAATTTCAGGAATCGCACGTGATCGATCCGCACGACTGGCGGAAATCGAAGTGCGCGCTGATCTACGGCCAGATGACGGAGCCGCCGGGGGCGCGCCTGCGCGTGGCGCTGACCGCGCTGACCGTGGCCGAATACTTCCGCGATGAAGAGCATCAGGACGTGCTGCTGTTCATCGACAACATTTTCCGCTTCACGCAGGCCGGCTCGGAAGTATCGGCGCTGCTCGGGCGCATGCCGAGCGCGGTGGGCTACCAGCCCAATCTCGCCAGCGAAATGGGCGACCTGCAGGAGCGCATCACCTCCACCAAATCGGGCTCGATTACTTCCGTGCAGGCGATTTATGTGCCCGCGGATGACTACACCGACCCGGCGCCGGCCACCACTTTCGCCCACCTGGACGCGACCACCAACCTTTCGCGCTCGATTTCGGAGCTGGGAATTTATCCCGCCGTGGATCCGCTGGCTTCAACCTCGCGCATTCTCGATCCGCGGGTGATCGGAGCCGAGCACTACAACGTCGCCCAGCAGGTGAAGCAGATCTTGCAGCGCTACAAGGATCTGCAAGACATCATCGCGATTCTGGGGGTGGACGAACTCTCCGATGAAGACAAGCTGACCGTCGCCCGGGCGCGCAAGATCCAGCGCTTCCTGTCCCAGCCGTTCAACGTCGCCGAGGCGTTCACTGGCCGCAAAGGAAAATATGTCAAGGTGGCAGATACGGTGCGCAGCTTCAAGGAAGTGGTGGAGGGCAAGCACGACGAGATTCCGGAGCAGGCGTTCTATATGCAAGGCTCCATCGATGACGTGCTCGAAACCTGGGACAAGATGAAGAAGGCGCAGTAGAGATGGCCGACGTCCTCCAAGTGGAGATCGCCACGCCGGAAAAGCTGGTGGCGCGGCAGCAGGCCGATTCGGTGACCATCCCCGGCAAGGATGGCTACATGGGAATCCTGCCGGGCCACGCGGCGCTGCTGAGCGAGCTGGGCGATGGAACGCTCGAAATCGTCTCCGGCGGGCGCAAGGAAGATTACCATATCATCGGCGGATACGTGGAGGTCCGCGATAATCATGTCCGCGTTCTGGCGGATCGCGCTGAGTAGTTTTCTGCTGGCCTCCGGCGCCCGGGCCGGCGACGACGGCTTCGCCCGATGGTGGCCGCAGTTTCAGACGGCGGTAAAATCCGGCGACGCCAGGGCGATCTCGGCGGATTCCAAATTTCCCATGCAGTGGGAACTCGGCCCGGTTCGCCAGGTGCAGAGCCAAGCCGAATTCATCGCGCGATTTCACAAGCTATTTACCGCCGATATGACCCGCGCCGTCGCCGCCGAAAAGCCGGTCCGGATTCCGGAAGGCTACATGATCACCTGGCATGCGCGCGGCAACGAGTACGCGTTCTATTTTCATGCGGCGGCGGGCGGCGGTTTTGCGCTGGCCGGATTGTCCGAAGGCCCTCCTTAGAACCTTCGTACCTTTTTCCCCCTAGACCGCGTACTGCTCCTGGGAAGCTGTGGTAAAATTCCCGGAAAGTACCGTAGTCGGAGGTATTGAAGATGCGTAGATTCTTGTTTTGTGCTCTTCTTGCGGGGCTTCTGGGAGCCGGTCTGCGCGCCGCGCCGGTTTGCACGCCCGGGTCCGGCATCTGGAATGAGGGCGATGATGGCGAAGGCGATGCGGGCCCCACGCTGGCCTCGGCGAATAACACGATCGGCACGAATCCGCTGACTGAGATCTGTGGGAAACTGCCCGATGCCAACGTCGATATGTACGCGATCATGATCACGGGCTCGCCGTTTACCGCCGTCGCGACCGGCGCGGCGGTTAATGGGCTTTCGGAGCCGACGTTGTACCTTTTCGATTCGGCCGGCCACGGCCTGGATGCGGCCTTCAATAATTCGGGAACCGCCTCGCTGACGGTGACCGGATTGACGGCCGGGCTCTACTATCTGGCGCTGGCTTCGGAGAACCGCGATCCGCAAAACGCCAGCCATCAACTGATCTTCGGCACGAGCACCACGCCGGTGGTGTCCGATACGGTGCTCAAGAGCTGGACGGGCACCGGGGATTCCAGCGGCAACTACGTCATAACGCTCCGGGATGCGGGATTCGCGAACCTGCCCGAGCCGGGGACTTTCGCGCTGATCGGCGTAAGCCTCGGTCTGGTGGGCTTGGTCCGCAAACGCGCGCGCTAGTCCGGAGCCGGTTGGCGCGCAAGGATCGCGATTTGCGCTTCGTTGGCGCGCGCGATCATCTCCTCGCGGTCGATCAACAACGTGCGGCCGGCGTCGACGGCCAGCGCGGTGGTGCCGGTCTCGCGCATGACCTGGATGGTTTGCGGGCCGATCACCGGAACGTCGAACCGCAGGTGCTGGCGGCGCTGTGACCCCTTCACCAGCCGCAGCGGTTTTCCTTCTGAAAGCGACCGGGCGCGGCGCAGCATGGCGTCGGTTCCCTCCATCGCCTCGACGGCGACGCAGGCCCGTTCGGCAATGGCGACGCTTTGTCCGATGTCGAGCGAGGCCAGCGCGGCGGCAATCTTGCGGCCGTAATCGAGATCCCGCATCTCCTCGCCGGTGGGCTTCCGGCGGCTTAAAACTCCTTGCGGCGCGAGCAGATCTTTGAGCAACAGCGTGGAGTCGGCGAGCTCGATTCCCTCTTCGGCCAGCACGCGCGCGACGCCGCCGATCAGGCTCTCGGTGTTTTTCGTTTCAAGCGAAGCCAGCAGCTTCAACAGCCGCCAGTCCGGCACGATCGCGGAAAAAATTTTCGCGTGCTTCACTTGCCCGCACATCATCACCTGGGTGATGTTTTCGCGGTGGCAGATCTCGATCAGCCGGGAGAGCGCGCCCAGCGAGATCCAATAACAACGCGCCGCCAGAGGCTCGATTTCGGGCGCGGCTTGTTCCTGGATCGCGATGGCGACGATCTCGATACCGGCCTTCCGCGCCGCCTCGAGCGCGAGCACGGGAAAACGGCCGCTGCCGGCGATCAAACCCAGCGGCATTTTACTTGACGAATCCGCGCTCGCTCGAGCGGATGAAGCGGATCAGCTCGTCGAGCTCGGGCGACGGCTCGATCTCCGCGGCAATTCTTTCGAGCGCCTGGGTGGTGTTCAAGCCGCTGTGCGTCAGCAGCCGGAAGGCCTTGTGCAGCGCGTCGATGGTGGCGGGCGCGAAGCCGCGGCGCTTGAGCCCGGTGACGTTCGCTCCGAAGACGCGCGCCTCGCGTTCGGTCACCGTGGTGGAAAACGGAAGCACGTCGCGGGTGATGACGCTGTAGCCGCCGATGAAGGCGTGGCGGCCGACGCGGCAGAATTGATGAACGCCGCTGGAGGCGCCCACGATTCCCCAGTCCTCGACCACCACATGGCCGCCGAGCGTCGCGGCGTGCGATATCACGGTATGGCTGCCGATGCGGGTATCGTGCGCCACATGAACATAGGTCATCAGCAGATTATCGTCGCCGATGGAGGTGAGCATCCCGCCGCCTTCTGTGCCCCGATGAATGGTCACGAACTCGCGAATCTGATTCCGGTGGCCGATGCGAGTCCGCGAGGGCTCGCCGCGATATTTCAGATCCTGCGAAGCGACGCCGACGGTGGAATACGGGAAAAAGACGTTGTCTTCGCCGATTTCGAGATCGCCGTCCAGGAACACGTGGGCCAGGATCCGGGTGCGCGCGCCGATGGAAACCTTTGGGCCGATCAGGCAGTAGGGGCCGATCTCGGCCGACTCCGCGATCTTCGCGCCGGGCTGTACGATGGCGGTGGGATGAATCGGCATCGCTACGGATCAGCGCGGTCAGCGAGCTTGCAGAGCATCGTCGCCTCGGCGGCCACCGCGCCGTCAATCGAAGCCGTGCCGAACATTTTGGCGATGGTCGCCTTGCGCCTGGCGACCTTCATTTCGATGCGGAGCTGATCGCCGGGCCTCACCGGTCTGCGGAATTTCGCCTCTTCCACCGAGGCCAGCAGGACCAGTTTATTCTGGCGGTCCGGAATCTGGCTCAACACCAGCACGCCCGCCACCTGCGCCATGGCTTCCACGATCAAAACGCCCGGCATCACCGGAAAATCCGGGAAGTGGCCGATGAAAAACGGCTCGTTTACGGTGACGTTCTTGATGCCGACGATGCGCTCCGGTTCCAGTTCGTCGATGCGGTCGACCAGCAGAAACGGATAGCGGTGCGGCAGGATCGCGCGGATCCCCTGGATATCCATGACTGGCATGGGTGTCCCGTTATTATAGCAACGTGGATCCCTTTCTTCGTTACGCGCGGCAAAAACAGAACGATATCGTTGCGTTGCTTCGGGAACTGGTTGAGTGCGAATCGCCCAGCGATGATCCGGGTTCGGTGAATCGTTTCACCGAGCTGCTGGCCGACCGCGCGCGCGGCATCGCCCGGGTGCGGAGATTTCCCGGCGGCGCCTTCGGCCGGCACCTGCGGATGGAGTTTTCCCTGCCGGGCAGGGAGCGCAGCGGCCAGATCCTGGCGCTCGGGCACTCCGACACGGTCTGGCCGCTGGGCACGCTGAAATCCATGCCATTCCGCAACTCCGGCGGGCGGCTGTGGGGGCCCGGCGTACTCGATATGAAGTCGGGGCTCGCCCTTTTCCTGTTCGCCATGCGTGCGCTGCGCGATTTGGATGTGCCGGTGAAGCGCAAGGTGGTGTTGCAGGTCAACTCTGATGAGGAAGCCGGCAGCCCATCCTCCCGCGCGCTCACCGAAGAAGCCGCACAGGCGAGCTGCGCGGTGCTAGTGCTCGAACCCGGCACCGGACGGGAAGGCCGTTTGAAAACCGCACGGAAAGGCGTGGGCCATTACACCGTGCTGGTGCGCGGCCGCGCCTCGCACGCCGGCGTCGATTTTTCCAGCGGCGCCAACGCCATTGTCGAGATGTCGCGCCAGCTTCAAAAAATCGCCGGATTCACCCGCTTGGACCGCGGCGTGACCGTCAGCCCCGGAGTGGTGCGCGGCGGAACGCGCAGCAATGTGGTGCCCGCCGAATGCCGCGCCGAGATCGACGTCCGCGCGCCGCGGCGCCGCGATCAAATTTATCTGGAGCGCGCCTTCGCCTCCTTGAAGCCGTTCGATAAGCGCTGCGCGATTGAAGTCACCGGCGGGTTGAATCGCCCGCCGATGGAGCGCTCCGCGGGCGTCCGCAAATTGTTCCGCATCGCGAGCGCGCTGGCTTCCGAGCTGGGCGTCGCTCTGGAAGAATCCTCCACCGGCGGAGGATCGGACGGAAATTTCACGGCCGCGCTGGGAGTGCCGACGCTCGATGGGCTGGGCGGCGTGGGCGAAGGCGCGCACGCGCTGAATGAGAGCATTCTGATTGATCGGATCGCCGACCGAACGGCGCTCTTGGCCAAGATGGTCGCGGCGCTTTGACGGGGCCCGCTATCTTTGGAGCGAAACCTCCAGCCCGATCCGGTCTTCCAGGATCTCCACGGAGCGAAACGGGGTGCGCGCCGCCATCTGCTCAAACGCTTCTTTGGTATAAGCTCGCTTGAGCAAGAGGTGGCGAAAAATCAATTTCGTCACAAATGTGTTGACCGGACCGAGCCGCATCTGCCCGACCGCTTCGTCGAGGGAGCGCCGGGAGGCGTTCCTGCGCAGATCAATAATCAGCGCGCCGCCGCCCGGCGCCAGCACGCGATGCATTTCCTTCAGCGCGGCAACGGGCCGGGCGAAGTTCTTGAAGGCGGCGCGGCAAAGCAGAAAATCGAAGCTTTCATCATCAAACGGCATTTGCGACGCGTCGCCGCGCTGGAAATCGACGGGGACGCCGGCCGCGGCCGCGTTGCGCGAGGCGATCTCGACGAAGGTCCTGCTGATATCCAGGCCGGTGATGCGGTAGCCGCCGATCTTGGCCAGTTCGATGGCGAAATAGCCGGGTCCGGGAGCGACTTCCAGCACGCGTCTGCCGCGCGGCAGCTCGTCGGCGATGCGGCGGGCCAGAGCGCGGAAATGATCGATCGATTTGAGTGTGGTGGAGGCATACCAGCGCGCGGCCGCGCCTTCCATGCCCATCCCTTTGTACCCCTTGTGAGTTTCGGTTTGCGTCATGGTTGCTGCTCCGTGAGTCCAGGCTAAGGCGGCCGCGGAAGCGGCGACAGGCCGAATCGGCGAATCGACGGGGCGGATCGGCGAGCGGCGCCGCCCGGCGCGCCTAAATTCCGCTCCGGGCGATAGAATAGCTAGGAAATGTCTGCAAAATGCCTGCTTTTGTTCGCTCTTCCCCTGGCCGCGCAGAAACTCTCGACGGCGGACTACGCGCATGCCGAGCAGTTCATGCCGTATAACGTGAACCCGCTGGTCTATCACTCCCTCGCGCGGCCGTCCTGGATCGACGACGGGCATTTCTGGTATCGCACGACCACGCCGGAAGGAACAGAGTTCATCCTGGTGACGGCGGCGACGGGCGCCAAAGCTCCGGCCTTCGACCACGCGAAGATCGCGGCCGCGCTTTCGGCTGCCACCGGCAAAAGCTATGACGCGCATCATCTGCCGTTCACCGATCTGGAGTGGAGCGAGGGAGCGATCACGGTAACGGTCGATCGCGGGCGCTGGAAATGCGATCTGGCCGGAACCCGCTGCGCAAGCGACGGCGCCCGCCGCGGCGGCCGCGGGGGAAATGAATCGATTTCGCCGGATAAGAAGCGCGCCGTTTTCATTCGCGATAACAACTTGTGGTCGCGGGATCTGGCCAGCGGCAAGGAAACGCAGCTTACCACCGACGGCGAAAAGGATTTCGGATACGCCACCGACAATGCCGGATGGGCCTCGAGCGACCGGCCGATTGTGTTGTGGTCGCCCGACTCGAAAAAGATCGCGACCTACCAACAGGATCAACGCGGCGTCGGCGAGATGTATCTGGTGAGCACGAAGGTGGGTCATCCGGAGTTGAAGGCGTGGAAGTATCCGCTGCCGGGCGACGCAGTTGTGACCACGATCCAGCGCGTGGTGATCGATGTGGCCGATCCGCACACGGTCCGCTTCAAAATGCCGCCGGACCAGCACCGCTCCACGCTCTGCGATAACATCGCCTGCCGCGGCGGCGAGTGGAGCGATGTGGAATGGAGCCCGGACGCTGCGCGGGTGGCTTTCGTTTCCACCTCGCGCGATCACAAGGAGGAAAAGTTCAGGATCGCCGATGCCGCCACCGGCGAGGTTCGCGATGTGCTCGAAGAGAAAGTGGCGACCTTTTACGAATCGGGAAACGGCCGCGTGAACTGGAGGTATCTGGCGGCGTCGAACGAGCTCATCTGGTTTTCCGAGCGCTCCGGCTGGGGCCAGCTTTATCTTTATGACGCCAACACGGGAAAGCTGAAAAACCAGATCACCTCCGGCGAAGGCAATGTGACCCAGCTTCTGCGCGTCGATGAAAAGAACCGGATCGTGTATTTTCTCGCCGTGGGCCGCGAAAAGGGGCGCGATCCGTACTTTGTCCACTTCTATCGCGCGGGATTCGACGGCAGGAACCTTAAATTGCTCACGCCGGAGGACGCCAATCACGAGATTTCGCTCTCGCCTGCGGGGGACTTCTTCGTGGACAGCTACTCGAGGCCGGATGTGCCGCCGGTCGCGGTTCTTCGCGATCTGGAGGGCAGGCTGATCGCGACGCTCGAACGGGCCGACATTTCCCGGCTGGAGCAGACCGGCTGGAAGCCGCCGATTCCCTTCACGGTGAAGGCTCGCGACGGCGTGACTGATCTCTACGGCCTGATGTTCCGTCCGGTGAATTTCGACGAACACAAAAAATATCCGATCATCAATCACATTTATCCGGGTCCGCAGACCGGCAGCGTCGGAAGCCGCAGTTTCGCGGCGGCGCGCGGCGACTGCCAGTCGCTGGCCGAGCTCGGATTCGTTGTCGTCGAAATTGACGGCATGGGAACGCCGTGGCGATCGAAGAAGTTTCACGAAGCCTACTTCGGCAACCTCGGCGACAACACGCTGCCGGATCAGGTGGCGGGGATGAAGCAGCTAGCCGAAAGATATTCGTGGATCGACCTGGATCGTGCGGGAATCTACGGCCACTCCGGCGGCGGTTACGCCACCGCCGACGCGATGTTCCGCTATCCGGATTTTTTCAAGGTCGGAGTCTCCGAGGCCGGCAATCACGACAATCGCGATTATGAGGACGATTGGGGCGAAAAATGGCAGGGATTGCTGCAAACCAATCCCGACGGTACGACCAATTACGACAATCAGGCGAACCAGTTGATTGCGAAAAACCTGAAGGGCCACCTGCTGCTGGCGCACGGCACCATGGATAATAATGTTCAGCCCTACAACACTCTGCTGGTGGTGAACGAACTGATCAAAGCCAACAAGGATTTCGATCTACTGCTGCTGCCGAACCGCAATCACGGCTTCGGCAATGAGCCGTACATGGTGCGCCGGCGCTGGGATTATTTCGTCCGCTATCTGCTGGGCGCCGAGCCGCCGCCGGGCTACCAGTTGCGGCCGCCGGCCGAGCCGACCGGGCCTCCGCGCTAGCAGGGCGAGTCTCGTGAGGAACCGCGGCCCGGAAGCCTGCGCGGCTGCGCGTAGCCGTTTCCTCGAATCTCAGCGAACGGAGTCTATTCCACGAACTGGCCCGCGAGGAGTTCCCGATAGAGCCGTTTTTGCGCTTCCGCGATCGCGTTCCAATCATAGATCTGTTCGGCGGTTTGGCGCGCCCGGCGCTCCAATTCGATTCGATCTCCGGGATGATCCAGGAGGTGGGCGATCGTCTCCGCGATCTGCCCGGGTTCTTGCCGCACGGCGACCGCCGCCCCGACGTTGAGCCCGTGCACGCCGGCGGGCGTGGAGACGATGGCCTTGCCCATGGCCATCGCTTCCATGATTTTAATATTCGTTCCCGCCGAGGCCACCAGCGGAGCGATGACCATCGCCGCCCGGCGATAGGCGGGGCGGACATCGGCGACAAACCCCTCCACCTCGACGCCGGGATGGCGGAGGTCCCAGAAGCGCTCGTGATTCAGACCCGCGATCACGTGCAAAGTGACGTTTTCCAGGCGCGGAAAAACTTCGCGCAGGAAAAATTCGATGGCCAGGACGTTCGGCTTGTGCGCGAACGATCCAATGAAAAGCAGCCGCCGCGGCTCGGGCGGCGCCCCGCACGGCTGAAATCTTTCGAGATCGACTCCGTTGGCGATGACCACCGAGCCGGGGACGACGCGCTGGTCCTGTTCCGACATGACCACCACGCGATCGACCTGGCTCCAGGCGGCGCGCTCAAACGGGACCCAGCGCTCGTACTGGCGGCGCGTTTCCCAATCCTCTTTTTGCGCGAGCATCTGGGCGTAAAGATCGTAGGTGATATCGTGCTCGACCAGAATCGTCTTCGCCGGCGCGCAGCCGGCGGCGTATTGCGCCATTTGCGTGAATTCAAGCTGCACCACTCCGGGCCGCCACTTCGCCGCGGCTTGCCGGAGGGCGGCATGAAACGGGCGCGAATCAAACTCTTCGACCGTATCCGGGCGCGGCGTGGAGGGCAGCGCGTGGGTGCCCGGGCGGCGAACGGTGATCACTTCCACGCAGATCTCGCGCAACTCGCCGGGAACCGGCCGCGGCGATTCGACGAAACAGATCAGCACCTGATCGAAATCGGCGGCGGTGCGGCGCATCAGATTGTACATGCGGACGGCGGCGCCGTGCGCCAGGGGAAAGGGCAGATAGGGGCTGACCACAAAGATCACCGGCCTGCCGGAAGGGGGCTTGCCCGGAAAGACGGCGACATCGCCGGTGAGCAGGTCGAAGAACGCGCGGTTGTGATGCACGGTCACCGGCTGGCGAGCCGCGAACGCCAGCGCATCCACTTTGTTTTCCAGATTGAGGCGCACGACGTTGTCGCGCCACAGGGCGGCGTCGCCGGCGGTCCGGGCGAGAAACCGGAGGAAATTCCGTTCGAGCGCGCGGTCGAGTTGCGGCGGAGTGAAATAGCGCGAAGTGGTGGCGCGGTGCAGATGCAGGACCCGCGCGTCCGCCGCGTAAACGGTGGGCCAGCCCTGCTGCCAGGCCCGGACTCCCAGATCGAGGTCCTCGACATAGGCGGGTTCGTAGGATTCGTCGAAGCCGCCCAGCGCGGCGAGCTTCGCCGCGTCGTACAAAGTGCAGCCGCCGCTGCCGTAAAGCACATAGCTGAAGTTCTCGCCCTCCAGCGGCTCTTCGCAGCGGATAGGGAAATCGGCGGCGCCGCGCGAAAGCGGCATCGCGGTCTTGCCGGTTTCCTCGCGGCGGCGGCCTTCGGGAAAGAAAATCTGGGCAGTTGACGCAAAAATGCCGGGTACGCGGTCGAAGGCCTCGCGCAGCGCGCGCAAAAAGCCCGGCTCGGCGATCATGTCGTTGTTCAGCAGGCAGACGTGCGAGTAACGCGCGCGCCGGATGCCGCGGTTGGCCGCGCGCGAAAAGGCCAGCGGCGCGGCGGTGTGCTCGACGATGACCGAGGGGAAGTAGGAGCGCAGGAACTGTTCGGTGCCGTCGGTTGAACCGTTGTCCACGACGATGATCTCATCGGCGTCGTAAACGCGCGGCAGGCAGCGGTCCAGCAGTTCGCCGCCGTTGCGGGAGGGGATCACCACGGAGATCCCGGGCGTCCGCGTTTCGGTGACCCGCAGGGCGGGCGGCTCGCGGCGATGAACGAACTTGCCGCGGGCTAGCGCGAGGCGGTAATAGATGGGCAGGCGAAGCTTGGATGGATGGCGAAGACGATCGGCTTGCTTGTGGATCCAGCCGCCGGGCTCCACTTGCCAGCGAACGAAGTTTTTCGCCCGCCAGGCCAGGTGCCGCGCGATGGTGGCGGCGCTGCGCGGGCGCAGCATAAAATGCTCGCCGTTCTCGTTAAACGCCATGAGATACAGCGGAGCGAGTGAAAATCCGAGCAGGCGCAGCGACCAGTGCGGCACGCCGGGCTCCAGGATCACCGCCGCGAGGCGAACTTTGCGGCCGGCCAGCGCCGCCGTGATGAGCGCCCGATTTTCCCGGACGCGGCGCTTGATGTGATAGGGAATCCATTCGCAATCGGGTTGGCGAAATTCCGAGACGATCACCAGGGGCAGCTCCGGAAAGATGCCGCGCATTTTTTCGCGTGCGAGCGCGATGGCGCTTTCCGAGCCGGAGGCGAACAGAACTTTTACCGCGGTGCTCAAATCAGTTGTTCAAGAGAAAAATTCCAGCGGCCGGAGCAGTGCTGCTCCCACAGCGCCAGGGCCTGTGCGGCAAAGGCGGTCGAGACGGGATTCATGAACGGGAGCAGCGCGCCGCCCTTTCTTCCGAACCAGAAACCGCCGCGCAGGCGCGGGTCGGAATCGAAGCTCTGGAAGGATGCGGTGCGCTCCGCCTCCTGCCGCGCGTCACTCTCATTCAAGGCGAGGTTGTGGGCGCGGTGCGCGATCAGCCGTAAACGCAGAAGCTGGGCGCAGACGTCGCTGCGCTCAAATTGCGGTGAGATTTCGCGCCACAGCGCCGCCACTCGCGCGATGCCGGACTCGAGCGCGGCGCGGGGCTCCGGACGGTCCGCCGCGGCGAGCAGTCCTTCGAGGAAGTAGCAGTAGGCGTGCAGCCGGTCCATCAACTTCTCGCGGTCGGGTTCACAGGCCAAAAAATGTTCATGCGTGGCCAGCGCTTGTGCCAGCGCGGCTTCAAACAGCCCCTCCGCCCGCTCATCGCCGACTTCGCGCCAGGCGAGCGCCGCTTTCAGTTGGTAACAGCCGGGCGAGCGCGACCAGCGGGGCTCGTACGCCAGCGGCTGCTTGGCCGGCAGCTCGATGACGGGGTGAAAGGAGCCGTCGCCCAAAAAATCGAAAGCCAGAGAAAGAGCGGCGTCGCGGGCGAGACCGCGAAAGGAGTCATCGCCGGTGGCGCGGGCGGCGGCGAACAGGCCGCGGGCCACGATCCCGAGATCGAAGAAATAGGCCAGCGGCGAGCCGGGCTCGAAGGGAAACGTGCCCGACGGGGTGTTCCAGGCGCAATCCCGGAGATAAGCCGCCGCCCGCGCCGCGCCGCCGGAGTCGCCGAAGTACACAAAGCAACTGGCCGCGTAGCCGGTGATCTCGTTGGAAACCGTTGCGTTGCGGCCCAGATCAGAGCGGTAGTAGCGCGCCACTCCGCCGGAAGCTTCCTGAATCCCGGAGCGGGCGAACCAGCAGCGAGCGTGTTCAAAAGGCGTCAATGTCTGATTGTACTGCGAGGTTTCCGGCAGCCGCTATAATGCTCCTGAATGAGCAAGACTGGCGCGCCGCGCAGGCCGGCGCCTCCGCCGCCGGACAAGCAGCGGCCGGCGGACCGCCCCGGGCACGCCTGGCGGCTTGCGCTGCTGTGGACCGCGCTGGCGGGCGCCTATTCCAATTCCTTCAACACCGGGCTGGTATTCGACAACCAGCCGGTGATCGCCGAAGATCCCCGCGTCCAGGCGGCGACGGCAAGTAACGCCGGCCTGATTCTGCACGGCGATTATTGGTACCGCGCCCGGACCTCCGGCCTGTACCGGCCGCTGACCACGTTTTCCTATCTGTTCAATTACGCCGTGCTGGGCAATGGCGCCAGGCCGCCAGGATATCACGCAATCAACCTGGCGCTGCATGCCGGAAACGCCACGCTCGTTTATTTCGTGGGGCTGGAAATTTTCGCCGCCCCCGGATTCGCGCTGGCCTTGGCCGCGATGTGGGGATTGCATCCGCTGGCCACCGAAGCGGTGACCAATATCGTGGGGCGCGCGGATTTGCTGGCGGCCTTTGGCGTGCTCGCGGGGTTGTTGTGCCATATGAAATCGCGCCGGTGGGCCGGAGTAGTGGGGATCGGGATGGCCCAGGCGGCGGGAATTTTTTCGAAAGAGAACGCGATCGTTCTGCCCGCGCTGATGGTGTTATACGACTTGAGTTGCAGGCCGCGGAAAGCATGGCGCGTGTGGCCGTATGCCTCGGCCGCGCTGCCGATTGCGTTGTATTTCGGGATGCGCGCCTCCGCGCACCCTCACTTTCTGATCAATTTTCAGGAAAACCCGCTGACCGGTGCGGGATTTTTGGCCGCGCGGCTGACCGCTTTCAAGGTCATCGGGAAATTTTTATGGCTGTTTGTCTGGCCCGCCGCTCTGGCCGCCGATTACTCCTACAACGCCGTGCCGGTGTTCGGATCGGGCGGATGGGAGGATGCGAAGGCGCTGGTCGGCGTTCTGATTTGCGCCGCGGCGCTGGCGGGGTGGGCTCTTTCCTTCAAGCGTTCGGCGCCGCTGTTCTTCTTCGCGGGATTTTTCTGGATCGCGCTGCTGCCCACGGCCAACCTGCTGCTGTTGATCGGCGCGATCATGGCCGAACGCTTCCTGTATCTGCCGATGGTGGGGCTGTGCGGATGCGCGGTGTTGGGGCTGAAGTGGCTGGCCGGGCATCGGGCGCCGCCCCGGGCGGTCTGGACCGGCGTAGCCGTCCTCTGCCTTGCGCTCGGCGCGCGCACTTATATCCGAAACATGGATTGGCGCGATGGCTTAGCGCTTTGGAGCAGCGCGGTGGAGGTGAATCCGACCGCGGCGCGCGCGCACCATAATTTGGGCTACGAACTGGAGCAGATTCCGGGCCGCCTGCCGGACGCCGTGGCGGAGTATCGGACCGCGCTGCGCATCCGGCCCGATTATCCGGAAGCGTACTACAGTCTCGGAAATGCTCTGCTGCGGATGGGCCGCCTGCCGGAGGCGACCGCGGCATTTCAATCGGCGGTGAAGCTGGCGCCGCAATACGCCGAGGCGCACAACAATCTGGGCGGCGTGCTGCTTCAAAGCGGCCGGTTTGCGGATGCGATCGGCGAGTTTCAGGCGGCGCTGCGCATCCAGCCGGATTTCGCCGATGCGCGCCATAATCTCGCCAACGCGCACAACCAGTTCGGGAACGCGCTGGCGCAAACGGCCGGGCACATCAGCGAGGCGATCGCGGAGTATCAGGCGGCGCTGCGCGTTGAACCCGGGGACGCCGAGGCGCACGCCAACTTGGGAAGCGCCTTCTATGCCTCGGGAGCGATCGAGCAGGCAATCGCCGAATACCGGACGGCGCTTCGGCTCGATCCGCGGCTTGCCGACGCGCACTTCAATCTGGCCCAGGCGCTGCTGCGGACCGGGAAACGTTCGGAGGCGATCGGCGAATTGCAAGCCGCGGAGCGGATCCATCCCGATGCGGAGACCCGGCGAATGCTGGTGGAATTAGGCGTGCGGCAGGAAGGAAACGGGACGCGCGGCAGATGAGCGCGTCCCGTGAAGAAAACCACTACCAGGTATAGCGTAGAGCAAACTGCATCTGCCGCGGCTGGGTCAAGGTCCTGCTCAGCCGTCCAAAGGTCGAGGAGGAGAGGAGATTTTCGCTCGCGCTGGCCGGGTCAAAGCGGACCGAGTTGGTTAGATTATACGACTCCCAGCGGAACTGGAGTTTTTGATGCTCGCTCCAGGGCATCGTGAACACTTTGTAGACGCCGCTGTCGATATTGAACAGCCCGTCGCCGCGGAGAGTATTGCGCATTCCTGCCTCGCCCGCGAAGGCCTCGCGGAAGGAGGCGAAGGCAGCCGCCGGATTGGCCCAGAGGTTCGGCAGGGGCTGGCCGATCGCTTTGCCTGTGCTGACAACGGGAGGAATCGGGCCGATCGGCTCGACGCCGGTGCTGACCTCCCAGTTGGTGGCCCAGCGCGCTCCGTCGCTTGGCGCGGTCGGCAAGCCCGAGGTCTGGCGGTAGATTCCGCTGATCTCCCAACCGCCGACGAAGGCGTCCAGAATCCGGTTCATGTTCGAACCGAATTTCATGCCGCGCCCGAACGGAAGCTGATACACCGCGTATACGTTGATCTGGTCCGTCGTGTCGTAGTCCGAGACGGCCCGCTGCAGATGTGTATTCCAGGTATTGATAATGACCCCGGCATAGGTGCTGGTGCCGCCGGTGACGCCGGCGCCGCTTTCCGGGTTCGAAGACAAGTCGATGGATTTGGAAAAGGTGTAGTTCAGGTCGAACTGAAGGCCGCTGCTGAAGCGCTTGCGGACCGTCCATTGCATGGCGTGATAAGCGCCGCTGCCGACCGAACTCTCCGCCGCCAGAGCCGAGAACTGCGGGTTGAACATCATCCAGGGGCCGTAGATGCCGCAGGCCATCTGGCTGACGCCGCCGTTGGACTTGAATTTCGTCGCGCCGACGTTGCAGTTGCTCGCGTTATCGGCGTTGTTCAGCGTGTTGGTGGCATCGCCCATGTTGCTGTTGCCCTTGATGCCTCTGGTTGGGTCGCCGTGGTAGTCTAGACCCCACACTTGGGTCGCAGTCAGTCCGTTGCCGGCCGCGGTGGCCCACATGTCCTCAAAGAAGGGGATCTTGGGCAGATTGGCGATGGTCACGCCGCCGTAATCGAGCATGCTCATCAACTGAGTCATGGCCTGGAAATAGGTCTGCCCCGACTTGGGATCGACCAGATTGGTCGGTTCGGCCAAGTCCCGGGTAATCAGCGATTTTCGCGAAAGCCGCCCAACATAGGAGCCCTGGACGAAAAATCCGTGCCCGAACTCGCGGCCGATGCTGAAGTCCAGGTTCATCGTGTAGGGCGCCTTCAAACTATCATCGAGGCTGTTGGTGATCGCAAATTGATTCGGGTAGGTGGCCGGCAGCCCGCCTGGCGGCGGGGGCGGAACAAACGGCTGGCCATTCGGAAACGTGCTCGGCACCGTGAAGAACGAGGTGAATCGCGGGACCTGGGCCGAGGTGTAGACGTTTGGCGCGGTGCTCAGGCTGCTTGCCAACCCGAACTGATCCGAGCTTACCGTCTGTGCCAGGGGCTGGCCGAGAATGTCATAGTACATTCCCGCGCCCGCGCGGATCGACGTCTTGCCCGCGCCTCCGAAGAAAAATCGGGCAAGCGGGCTTTCGGATGCCGGGGAATAAGCGATGCCGAGGCGAGGAGCCCAGTCGGTGTGCTCCGGATACAATGGCCGTCCGCCGCTTCCATTGGCGGGAATGAAGGTGATCGGCGTCACGCCGTTTTGCGACCGACCCTGGTTGGCGAGGATCTCCCGCTCCGACATCCAGGCGGCGATCGGGATATTGGTCGAGGCCTGCTGCCCGTTGGCTTCATGAACCGGCGGCTCAATCGAAACCCGGAGACCATAGGTCACCGTAAAGGAACGGGTCAGCTTCCAGGTATCCTGTGCGTACAGCTCTCCTTCATTGTTGACAAAGTCGAGCAATACGGGCTGGCCGGGCGGGATCAGCTTGCCGTTCACCAGATAGTTGTAGTAACCGGTGCCTTGAACAACCAGCCCGAGAGCGGCCGCCGCGGCATATTCGTAGCTGTTTAAAGTTCCGCTGCTAATCGCCAGGCTGTCGGTGAGGTCCGAACCAGAACCGTTCAGATAGGAAGGATTTGAGCTGGCATGGCTGTAAGAATGGGAGAAGTTCACCGAGCTGTTCGAGATGAGCCGCACCACCCCGCCGACCCGAAAATCGTGCGCGCCATGATTCCACGATAAGTCGTCGCTGATGGTGTGCACCGGAATGATATGCGTCAAACCGGTGCTGGTTCCGTAGGGTGTGTCAAAGCCGCGGAAATAGGTGTAGGGGCCGGACAGAACGCCGGTCTGCTGGTTGCCGGCCCTCGTGAATCCGTAGTGCATCGTGTTGACCAGGTTCGGCGTCAACACGCCGGTCCACCCGGACGCCAGGCCTTTGTTGTTGGAAAGAAAGACGCTGTTGGCCGGTTGTCCGGGAAATTGCGGCGCTGCCGCCGACGAGCCGCCGTAGGTCGAGTCGTTCTGAAGATTGCCGCGGATAAACAAGCTGTGCCGACCCGCGTTATCGAGTTTATAGTCGAACTTGGCGATGTAGGTGTTCTGATCAGTGGGGCTGGGCGCATTAAACAGAAAACCGGTCATATTCAACTGATCGCCGAGAGCCAAATAATTCCCCTTCGGAAACAGGTTCAGATACGCCAGAGCCGCCTGGCTCACGCCGATTCCGGCCGGATCGATCGCCTTGAGCTGCGCCGGCGTGACCTGCTGAACTGCGCCGGTCGGATCTTTGTACTCGACGATGCCCTGCTTCAGTGTCTCTGTCGGAACTGTGCGGCTAACCTGCACCGAGCTGCGCGAGCGGTAGCCTTCGTAGTTCAGGAAATAGAACAGCTTGTTCTTTTTGACCGGGCCGCCGACGCTTCCCCCAAAGACGTTGATCAGCAGCGGCGCGATGGGAACTCCCGAGGCGTTGTTGAAGAAGGTATTGGCGGCGGTCTCGGTGCCGCGCCGGTACTCATATAACGATCCGTGGAGCTCATTGGTGCCCGATTTGGTCACCAGCGTGACATCCGCGCCCGAACCGCGTCCCGTCGAGGCGTCCCCATTGGTCGTGGTGCTGCGGAACTCTTCGACCGAATCGAGCGTGACGCGAAGAACCGAGGTGAACGCCGCCCGCGAGTTTTGATCGTTGACGTCCGCGCCATCGAGCGTGATATTTCCCTGGTCGGACTTGCCGCCATTGACAGAACCTTCACGCGAACCGGGCAGTTGCCCCACCGTCTGCGTACCAAACGAACTGAAAGAAGTCACTCCCGGCTGCAAGGCCAGCAGCCCGGCGACGTTGCGGGCGAACATGGGCACTTCCAGGATGGCGTTGTTGTTGATGGCGTTGCCGAGCGAGGCGTCGGTGGTATTCACCTGCGCCGCCGCCGCTTCCACTTCCACCGTCGTGGTCGTCGCGCCCAATTTCTGGAACTGAATCGGAACCGTGCCCGGCTGGCTCACCAGCAACTCCACTTTGTCGATCACGACATCGGCAAAGCCCGGCGCCTTCGCCGTCAATTTGTAAGTTCCCGGAGGCACCAGCGAAAACGTGTAGCGGCCCTGCGAGTCGGCCACCGCGGTACGCTGCAAGCCGGTCTCGGCGTTGACAATCGTAATCGTGGCGCTAGGGATCACCGCGCCGGAAGGATCGCTCACCGTGCCCGTAAGCGACGTCGTCTGCGCGGCCAATCCCAAGGCAAACAACACCAGCGCCGCGCTGAT
Source organism: Terriglobia bacterium (assembly GCA_021324615.1). Classification (GTDB taxonomy): domain Bacteria; phylum Acidobacteriota; class Terriglobia; order Bryobacterales; family Bryobacteraceae; genus Palsa-187. The sequence goes on from JAJPIT010000110.1 coordinate 58,195, forward strand.
CGATAAGAGTCTTTTCATCCACTACCCCTTTCCGTTAGGACATCCCGAAGAAAATGCCAGTTCATAAATCTGTATCAGATTTGCCCCGGGCTGTCAACGATAATCCGTAGCAGCGCTCTTGCTCCCATAGCCTTCAAAAGAAGGGATATCGGACGATTCCGGCCTATGAGAAAACGAATCGGCCGAGGTCCGTTACAATCGAGTCACTTAAGGGGAGTAAAAAGACAAAAACCCGTGCCCGGCGCCGGCTCCTCCTGGTGAAGCCCGCGGCCGCCGGGTACGGGGTCGGATGAAAAAAAACGGCTCAGGCGGCTTTTGCCGGCAGGACAATCAGGCCCGGCAGCATCTCGACCAGGACGTCTTCGACCCGCTCGGCGAAGATGAACGTCATCTCGTTGCGCACCTCTTCGGGAAGATCGCGCAGATCCTTCTGATTGCCGCGCGGAAGGATCACCCGCTTGATCCCGGCCCGGCGCGCCGCCAGCACTTTTTCCTTGACGCCGCCGATCGGTAGAACCAATCCGGTCAAGGTGACCTCTCCGGTCATGGCGGTGTCGCTGCGGGCCGCCACGCCCGAGTAAATCGAAGCGAGTGCGGTGGTCATCGTCACGCCCGCCGACGGGCCATCCTTGGGAATCGCCCCCGCCGGGACGTGAATGTGCAGGCCGGTGTTGAGGAACTTCGTCGGATCGATTCCCAACTGCACGGCGTGCGCCCACACATAGCTTCGCGCGGTCTTGGCCGATTCCTGCATCACGTCGCCCAATTGGCCGGTGATGATCAGGTCCTTGCCGTTGGGCAGCAGCGTCGCCTCGATGTATAGGACATCGCCGCCGGTTTCCGTCCAGGCGAGTCCGGTCGCCACGCCGGGCGGCAGATCCTTGCGGGCCTGCTCCGGCAGCACCGGTTCGGGCCCCAGAATTTCGACCACCTCGTCCGGGGTCACCGTCACGTGCGTGGATTCGCCGCCTTCGACGAACTTCAACGCCGTGCGGCGCACGATGCGCCCGATTGTCTGCTCCAGCCGCCGCACGCCGGCTTCCCGCGTATAACTGGTGATGATCTTGCGCAGCGCATCGTCGGGCAACTCGAACTGCTCCGGCTTGATGCCGGCCTGCGCAAGCTGCCGCGGCAGCAGATAGCGGCGCGCGATCTGCATCTTTTCCTCTTCGCTGTAGCCGGAAAGCCGCAGGATCTCCATGCGGTCGAGCAGCGGGGCCGGGATCGTATCGAGCGTGTTCGCTGTGGTGATGAACAGCACCTTGGACAAATCGAAGGGCAGATCGAGATAGTTGTCGCGGAACGTCTTGTTCTGTTCCGGATCGAGCACTTCGAGCAACGCCGACGCCGGATCGCCGCGGAAATCGCGCCCCAGCTTGTCGACCTCATCGAGCATCAGCACCGGGTTATTGACGCCGGCGCGGCGCATCGCCTGAATCAGCCGGCCCGGCAGCGCTCCGATGTAGGTTCTCCGGTGGCCGCGCAGTTCGGCTTCATCGTGCATGCCGCCCAGGCTCATCCGCTCGAACTTGCGGTTGAGCGCCCGCGCGATGGACTGCCCGAGCGAGGTTTTGCCCACCCCCGGCGCGCCGACGAAGCACAGAATCGGAGCCTTGGCCTCCGGATTCAGCTTCAGCACCGCCAGATGCTCCAGGATGCGCTCCTTGACTTTCTTGATGCCGAAGTGATCCTCATCGAGCACCTGCCGCGCGCGCGGTATGTCGAGATTATCGTCGCTGTGTTTCCTCCACGGCAGCTCGATCACGTAATCGAGCCAGGTGCGGATGACATGATGCTCGGGCTGCACCGAAGGTATTTTTTCCAGCCGCGCCAATTCGCGTTCGGCTTCCTTGCGAACCTCCTCGGGCAGATCGGCTTTGCCGAGTTTCTCCTTGAGCTCGTCGATTTCGCTCTGATCGGGGTTCTTTTCGCCCAGCTCCTGCTCGATGGCGCGCTTCTGCTGGCGCAGGATGTATTCACGCTGCTCGCGCGACATCTCCCCGCGCGCCTCTTCCGCGATCTTATTGCGCAGCTCCAGCACCTCCACTTCATGGGCGAGCCAGCCGTGGATCATGCGCAGCGCCTCCAGGCGCGTGGGAGCCTCCAGCAGGGATTGCTCGCGCGAGGTTTCCAGGTTCATGAGCGAGGCCAGCATGTAGGCCAGTTGCAACGGATCGCCCTGCGAGGTAAACAGCCGCGCCATCTCCTGGGGCGACTGGTTGGGCGTCTGCACCAGGCCCATGAACTTCGTCCCCAGCTCGAGGATGGAAAGCGTCAACGCTTCCGTCTCGCGGCTGGAGTCGTCCGGCAGCGGCAGCGGGCGCACGCGCGCCAGAAGTTTGCCGTTTTCCTCGATCTTGACGATGACCACGCGCTCCACCCCATAGACCAGAATTTCGATCTGGCCTTTGGTTCTACCGAATTTGCGAATGACGCCGCGCGTGCCGATCGTGTACAGGTCGGATGCGCCCGGCGTCTCGACGTTTGCGTCGCGCTGGGCGACCACGACGATCTCCTTTTCTTCCGTAGCCAAGGCCTGCTCCACCGCCGCGATGGATCCCGGCCGGCCTACCGAAAGCGGCATCAGCAGCCCCGGGTACAGCACCGAATTCTTCAGCGGCAGCAGCGGCAGCGTAGTGAGTTGGTGATCTTGTTCAGGCATTTTACTTGGTCTCTTTCTCCCGGAATCCGGCGCAACGGACTCCGGCTATTCCGTTTCTTAAGATGCTTCGGCGTGCGCAACCGACTCGACCTCGAACTTCAACGAGTGCTCGCGCTCGGTTACACGGATCTTCTGGCCATCTCGAACCTCGCCCGCCACCAGCATCCGGGCGATTGGAGTCTCGATCTCGCGCTGGATCGCCCGCTTCAGCGGCCGGGCTCCAAACGCCGGATCGTAACCCACCGAGACCAGATGCTGGCGGGCGCCATCGGACAACTCCAGCTCGATTCGCCGGTCTTTCAGGCGCGCGCGCAAGGTCTGAAGCTGGATCTCCACGATCTTTTTCAATTCGTCCTCGCTCAGGCGGTGGAAGACGATGATCTCATCGATGCGGTTCAAAAACTCCGGGCGGAACAGCCGCGGCAATTCATCGCGCTGGGCGTTGGAGGTCATGATCACGATCGTGTTTTTGAAATCCACCGTGCGCCCTTGCCCGTCAGTAAGGCGCCCGTCGTCGAGCACCTGCAACAGGATATGGAACACGTCCTGATGCGCCTTTTCGATCTCGTCCAGCAGCACCACCGAGTAAGGCCGGCGCCGCACCGCTTCGGTCAACTGGCCGCCTTCTTCGTATCCGACGTATCCGGGCGGCGCACCCACCAGGCGCGACACGGTGTGACGCTCCTGATATTCGCTCATGTCGATGCGAATCATGGCGTGCTCGTCATCGAACAGGTATTCGGCCAGCGCGCGTGCCAGTTCCGTCTTCCCCACGCCGGTGGGACCCAGGAAAATGAAGCTGCCGATCGGCCGTTTGGGGTCCTTCAAGCCGCCGCGCGCGCGGATCACCGCGTCGGCCACGGCGTTGACCGCCTCATCCTGGCCGACCACCCGCTTGTGCAGCTCCTCGGCCAGATGCATTAATTTTTGAACCTCGCCTTCCATCAGCTTGGTGACCGGAATCCCGGTCCAGCGGCTGACCACCTGGGCGATGTCTTCTTCATCCACCTCTTCTTTGAGCAGCGTCGTCTCGCGCTTCTGCGCTTCCAACTGTTTTTCGAGCGCGGTCAGCCTGCCGTACTTCAACTCGGCGGCTTTATTGAGATCGTAGGCGCGCTCGGCCTGCTCGATTTCGACCTTCACCTGCTCGATCTGCTCGCGCAGCTCGCGTTGTTTTCTTAAGGTTTCCTGATCGGATTTCCACTGCGCCTGCAACGCCGCCGATTCGGTCTTTAATTCCGCCAGCTCTTTTTCGATTTTCTTCAAGCGCTCGCGCGAAGCCGAGTCGGATTCCTTTTTAAGGGCCTCGCGCTCGATTTCAAGCTGCATCTGCCGCCGCAGGATTTCATCCAGTTCGGCCGGCATCGAATCGATCTCCGTGCGCAGCTTGGCCGCCGCTTCGTCGACCAGGTCGATCGCCTTGTCCGGCAAAAACCGGTCGGAGATGTAGCGCTGGCTCAACACCGCCGCGGCGACCAGGGCCGAATCCTTGATGCGCACGCCATGATGAATCTCGTAGCGCTCGCGCAGCCCGCGCAGGATCGAAATCGTGTCCTCGACCGAGGGCTGGTCCACCAGCACGGTCTGGAAGCGCCGTTCGAGCGCCGCGTCCTTTTCGATATTCTTGCGGTATTCATCGAGCGTCGTCGCGCCGATGCAGTGCAACTCCCCGCGCGCCAGCGCAGGTTTCAGCAGATTGCCGGCGTCCATGGCGCCTTCGGCCTTGCCCGCGCCGACAACGGTGTGCAACTCGTCGATGAACAGGATGATCTGGCCCTCGGCGGACTGCACTTCTTTCAACACCGCCTTGAGGCGCTCCTCGAACTCACCGCGGAACTTCGCGCCGGCGATCAGAGCGCCCATGTCCAGAGCGACCACCCGCTTGTTTTTCAAGCCCTCCGGCACATCGCCGCGCACGATGCGCTGGGCCAGACCCTCCACGATCGCAGTCTTGCCGACACCGGGTTCGCCGATCAGCACCGGATTATTCTTGGTGCGGCGCGAAAGAACCTGAATTACGCGGCGAATCTCGTCGTCACGCCCGATCACCGGATCGAGTTTGCCGGCTTCCGCCAGCCGGGTCAGATCGCGCCCATATTTCTCCAGCGCTTCGTAAGTATCCTCCGGATTGGGCGAGGTGACGCGCTGCGATCCGCGGACCTCCTGAAGCGTGCGCATCAACCGGTCGCGCGTCAAGCCCAGATCCTTAAAGATTTTTTCTTCCGCCGCGGCCAGCAGAACGTGTTCGACCGAAATGTAGTCGTCCTTCAGGCGTTTGGCTTCGTCCTCGGCTCGCGTAAGGATCCTTTGCAGACGCGGCGTGATATAAATTTGGTCCAATCCGGGGGCGGCTCCGGAAACCCGCGGAAGCTTTTCGATCTCCTGCACCAGGCGCTGATGCACCGTCTTCAAATTCAGCCCGGACTTGGTGAATACCGACTGCGCCAGCCCTCCTTCCTGCTCGATCAAAGCCAGCAACAGGTGCTCCACGTCCAACTGCTGCTGGCCGTAGCGCGCCGCCAGAGATTGAGCGGATCTCAGCCCGTCCTGAAGCTTTTCGGTGAATCGATTAAAGTCCATAACCACCCCTACTCGAGTCCAGCATATCACATTAGCGTAATACTGTCCATAAATCTTAGCGTATTGTTATCAACTACGGAAAGAGATGCGCCAACGCAGAAATCGTTTCAGTAATCAGTTATGCAATGAAAATAAAAGGTTTGCTGGATTACACCCGGCAAGCGTCCCGCGCTAGCGGTAATTAAACGCCAGCCATACGATCAGCCCCACAGCTCCCGGCAGAAGAAGTTCAACCCAGTTCCGCCGCATAAATCCAAGCCAGCGGTCGGCCGCCTTGGGCGTCTGGCCGGGGCCCGGGGGCTGGACCGCAAGCGAGGAGGAAAGCCGCGTGCGCAAGCTTGATGGCAGACCGTTCAGAGCGCGCACGATCTCCTGCCGCCCGCGCCGGTCGGCAATCAGGATGGTGGCGGAGTTGAAGCTGTTGGTGGACTCTTCGAGCTCCTTGCGCAGCGGCGCCGGAACCTCATTTACCGACCGGTAAACCCGCGTCTTTCCGCTCTTGGCGATGAAAATCGTCGAGGTCTTGATCGTGACGCGGTTCATGATCGTCGGGCCGCCGATTTTTCGATGAAGCTGGCGGCCTTGGGCGGCACCCGCGCCGGTTCGCCGCCGGCGTGAGTCAGGGTCACCTCGATGAAGCCCAGAGCTGCCTTCGACAGCGCTTTATCCTTTCTATAGATTAGACCAATCTGCCGCTCCAGAGGGTCCGGTCCGAGCGGGATTGCGGCCATTTTTCCCGCCGCCACCTCTTCGCGGCAAAACGTTCCTGCGACGAAACCGGCTCCCAGGCCGGCCATCGAGAAACGTTTGATCATTTCGGTCGAATCGAGCTCCATCGAAATGGTAATCGCGTCTTCGACCGGCTCCAGCCACTCATTCAAGGCGGCGCGCACGGTGCCGGCCTTGGGCAGCAGCAGCGGATGACCGGGCAGGTCCTGCGGGGTCACGCGGGACTTCGCCGCGAGCGGATGACCGACGGGAACGATGACATTAATCTCGTCATTGTGGATTCTGGCGGCCTGGACGCGCTTGTCCTTCACCGGCAGCGCGGTGATTCCGAAATCGGCCCGGCCTTCGATGACCGCGTCGGCGACGCGCGGTCCGTAGGAGCGGTCGATCAGAATTTGCACGTTGGGAAACTGCTTTTTATACTCGGAAAACACCCGCGGCAGAACATAGATGCAGGTGGCTTCATTGGCCGCGATCACCAGTTCCCCGCGCGGGACGCGCTCCAGTTCCTGAATCGCGTTTTGTGCGCGCCGCCGCAGCTCCAGGATCTGTTCGGCGTACTCGGCGAACAGGCGGCCGGCGGCGGTCAGCGCGATCTTGGTGCCCAGGCGTTCAAACAGTGCGGTGTTCAGTTCCTGCTCGAGCTGCCGCACCTGCGCGCTGATCGCCGGCTGGGTCCGGAAACAGGTCTGCGCGGCCTTGGAAAAACTCTTCAGGCGGACGATTTCGAGAAATGTGTGGAGCTGATCCAGATCCATACCGGCGTCCCAGCGCGTGAGAGGTTTAATTCTAACACTTCGGACGGAAGCTCCTGAGTAGGCGGAAGCGCACCCGGCGCAGGCGGCTTGGCTTCCGCCCGGATCGAAACTCCGTCCTCTTCCGGCCCGCTAGTTCGACGGGACGCTGAAATAGGGGATGCCGGCCTGGATCATCATTCTGTTCAGCGCTGGAACGTCGGCGGCGAGCTTATTCAGCTCGGCCGTGTCCTTCTGCAACTGCGAGGAACACTCCTGCGTCTCCGCGATCTGATGCGAGGTCGGCGCGCCGGTGTAGCCATCGATTGCGCCGAGCAGCCTCGAAATTTTTTGCGTGATCGGTGGTGGAGTATAGGGCGGGGGCGCGCCGGCGCCGCCTCCGAATCCGCGCCCGCCCGCCGGGGGTTCGAAGCGGTCGGCGACCGTTTTGGCGCGCGCCAGCAGATCGTCGGCGGATTTCCGGATATTGTCCGGGATCTTGGGCGCGTTGGGCTGTTTCCAGCTTTCGGTAAGTTGCGTCAGCGCGTTGCGGATCGCCACGGCGCGCCGCCGGGCGGCGTCGGCCTGGCGCGTGAGGGTCACCAGAGTGTCGATGGTCTGCCGGCGCTTCTCGCGCTCGGCGGGGGTGACCTGAATACGCGGATCCAGCTCGACCGATGCGGTCTTGGAGTCGCTGGCGCCGCCCATGGCGATGGTGACGGTGTAAGTTCCCGGATCGACCAGCGTGCCGCGATTGCCCAGGCCGCCGCGTCCTCCACCGCCGCCGCGTCCGGCGGGCGCGGGATTGCCGCCGCTCGGTTCCACGCCAAAGTCGTTTTGCAGTTCGCCGCCCAGGCCCTCTTCCGGATTGGCTTCCGCGGCTGCCGGCGCTGCGCCGCCGCGTCCCCCGCGTCCTCCGCCGCCGCCGCGCCCGCCGCGTCCCGTGGCGGTCTCCGGCGGGTTCGGCGCTTCCGAGCGAAGATCCCAGGCGATGCGCGTCACCTCGCCGCCCGTCGCCCGCGCCTCGAACTGCCGAACACTCTTGCCCGACGCATCCGCGATCGTCACCTTCACCGGTCCGGAGTTTTTCGCGAAGAAATCCAGCACCAGCCCGCCCGGCGCGTTGGGAGCAAAGAACAGCGCGGAGCCCACGAAGCCGCGATAGTCCACCATCTTCCATTCCACCGCCGGACGCGGCGTAAACAGCTTCAGATCGCTGGTCAATACCTGGGGATTCATCTCCTCCAGGACGCGGATGTCGTCCATGATCCAGATCGATCGGCCGTGGGTGGCCAGAATCAGATCGTGATCGCGGGGGTGAATCTGAATATCGAAGACCGGAACGGTGGGCAGGCCGTTCTTCATCCGATGCCAGTTCTGGCCGCGGTCGAAGGTGACAAACAGGCCGAACTCGGTTCCGGCAAAGAGCAGATCGGGGTTGACCGGATCTTCGCGGATCACATGCACGGTGCCGGCGTCGGGCGGGATGCCGTTGGTGATTTTCTGGAACGAATCGCCGTAATTTCTGGTGACGAAGATATAAATGCCGTAGTCGGCGCTGCGGTGATTATCGAAGGTCACATAGGCCGTGCCCGGATCCTTGTGCGAAGGCTCGATGCGGCTGATGTATCCGCCCTTCGGCACGCCCATGACGTGGCTCACGACGTTTTGCCAGGTTTTTCCGTCGTCGCGCGATATCTGCAAATTTCCGTCGTCGGTTCCCACCCACAGCACGCCGGCTTTGACCGGCGATTCGGCGATGGCGGTGATGCACGGCCAGGCCGCGATGCCGTCGCTCGCCGATAACTGATCGGCCTGGAGCTTGCCCATCAGCGGCATCTTGGTGCGGTCGGCGTTGGTGGTCAGATCCTCGCCGAGGACCTGCCAGGTATCGCCGCGGTCCGTCGATTTGAACAAATGATTGCCGCCGTAATAGATCGTTTTGGGATCATGCGGCGAAATCATCAGCGGCGAGTTCCACTGGAAGCGGTAACGCGGCGCCTGATCGTTCGGCTCCAGCGGGCGGATGGACTTCGATTCGCCGCTGCGCAGGTCGCGGCGGATCAGGTTCCCGTCCTGCGATTCGGCGTAGATGATGTTGGGATCGGTCGGGTCGATGCGGTTATAGAACCCGTCGCCGCCCGCCACCGTGATCCAGTCGTCGTTGCCGATCCCCAGCGTCTGGGTGGTGGAGCTGGGCCCGCACCAGGAATAATTATCCTGCAAACCGCCGCAGACGTGATAGGGCCTTTGAAAATCGTAGGCAACCTCATAAAACTGGCCGATGGCGAAGTTGTTGATATGCCGCCAGCCGCGCCCGCTGTCCAGGGTGACCCAGACGCCGCCGTCGTTGCCGATCACCAAATGATCGGAGTTGGCGGGATCGATCCAGATGGCGTGAACGTCGCTGTGGACGCGTTCGAAGCGGGATTGCGTGAACGTTTTTCCGCCGTCTTCGGACAGATAGATATTCACACCGCCCATCCACACCTTGTTTTCGTTGTTCGGATCGACGCGGATCTGGCTGAAATAGGACGGGCGCGGATCGGTATCGCTCATGTGCGTCCAGGTTTCGCCCTTGTCCTCGGATCGATAGACCCCGCCCTGGGTGGCGTGCTGCACCTCCGCGTAGACGATATTCGGATTCTTGCGGTAAATATCCAGCGCGCAGCGGCCCAGCTCGCCCGTGGGCAGGCCGTGAGTCAGGCGGGTCCAATGCGCGCCGCCGTCGATGGTGCGATACAGCCCGCTGCCGGGGCCGCCGCCGTTGAAGCCGAAAACGCTGCGGCGGCGCTGGTACATGGCGGCATAGAGAATATTGGGGCTTTGCGGATCGATGGCGATATCGGTTGCGCCGGTATCCTCGTTGAGGTAAAGAGACAGCGTCCAGGTCGCTCCGCCGTCGGTGGATTTGTACACGCCGCGTTCTTTATTGGGCCCCCACAGATCGCCCTGCGCGGCCACGTAAACAATATTGGGATTGGTGGGATGGACCACGATGCTTCCGATGTGGTGCGTTTCCTTGAGGCCCAGATGAACGAAGGTATTGCCGCCGTCCATCGATTTATAGACTCCATCGCCCCACGACGAGCTCTGCCGGTTATTGGCTTCCCCGGTGCCGACGTAAAGAATGGACGGATTGGAGGGCGCCAGCGCCAGATCGCCGATGGATGGATTGGGTTGATCCTCGAAGATGGCCTTCCAGGTGATCCCGCCGTTGACGGTCTTAAAAATTCCGCCGGCCGCCGCGCCGACATACATGATGCGCGGGTCCGATTCGACGATCGCGAGGTCGTCGACGCGGCCGCCCATCTCGGCGGGCCCGATGCCGCGGAACTTCAAATTCTTGAGCACGGCATCGTAGGAGGGTTGCGCGAAGGCGGCGGAGGCGAACAGGAGAAACAGAGCAAGTTTTCGCGGGGTCATGGCTCCACATTTTATATCAGGAATTTTGTGAAGACAAAACCCGGCACAGGATGCGCCTTTCCGGTGATATAATCCTCGCCATGCACGGGGGCCGCGGCGTCCCCCGAATCCATTGCAAAGGGAGTCTGGCATGAAACCAATCTTCGCGCTTGCTTTCCTGGCTTTGCTTCTTCCGTCTTTCATTTCCGCTCAAACCACGACCGGCGCGCTCTCCGGCACGGTCACCGATCCGGCCGGCGCCGTGGTCCCCGGAGCGAAGGTGGAAGTGATCAACCAGAACACCGGCGTCAGCACAACGCTGGTGACCAACGATGCCGGCCTATACCGCGCGGCTTTCTTGATTCCGGGCACCTACACGGTCCGGATTACGGCTTCGGGATTTGCGACCTTTGAAGCCAAGGGGATCGTGGTGGAGCTGGCGCATGAGCCGGTGGTGAATGCGACGCTGCAAGTCGGCGCGGTGGGCCAGACGGTGGAGGTGGAAGGCTCGGCGCCGCTGCTGGTCACCGATACCGCGCAGATCAGCCAGGACGTTCCGTCGGAGACGGTGATGAATATGCCTGGCATTCAGGGCGGCCTGGATAAGATGGCGCTGACGGCTCCCGGCGTGGTGGTCGGATTCGGGAATATTAACTCGAACGGGCTGCTTTTTTCGGCCAACGGGCAGCGCGCGCGATCGAATAACTTTCTCTTGGACGGCCAGGATAACAACGACCCGACCATCGCCGGTCCGGGATACCAGTTCAGTAATCTGGAGGCGGTCGGCGAATATCAGGTCATCACCAATCAGTACAGCGCCGAGTACGGGCGGAACGCGGGCGCCATCGTGAACATCCGGGTGAAATCGGGCACCAACGATTTTCACGGCGTGGGCACCTACTTCCGGCGCGACGACCAGAACTGGACCGCGCTCGATAACATTCAAAAAGCGGGCGGCCTGACCAGCCCGCCGGCTTATAAGGATTCCATTCTCGGCGGCCAGTTCGAAGGGCCGATTGTCAAGAACAAGATCTTCTTCAACATGTGGGTTCAGCGCGAGTGGATTCGCCATACCGCCAGCTATATCGGAACGCCGAGCAGTCTTGCGCCCACGCCGGCCGGGCTGGCGGAGCTCCAAGCGTACTTTCCCAACTCGGTGACGCTGCAAAATTACGTCAAGTACGGGGCGTGGTCGATCCCGCTGGGCAACCCGACCATCGTGACGCGTTACCTGACCAACGTCAGCCTGACGGCGCCCAACGGCCAGACGATCAGCGTGCCGTTCGCGCCGGTGCAGCGCTTCGTTCCCACACCGTCTGACAACTGGGACTCCGGCATTCACGTCGATTATCACCTGTCCGACAGCATGCAGCTTACCGGGAAATTTTATGATCAGAATAACAACACGCCCTATTCGGCGAGCAACGGCCAGGCGGGTTACTTCGTCGGATCGCCCAGCAAAAGCTACCAGGCCGGCGGAGCCTGGGTGTGGACCGTGAACCCGACGCTGGTCAACGAATTCCGCTTCAGCGCGACGCAGAGCGAATTCGACAGTTTCGGCGGCAACACTTACGGATTCGACAAGCTCACGCAGAACATCGCCAACGCTACCATCACCGGCTATCTTGGCTACGGGCTCGCCTATAATCTGCCGCAGTACCGCCAGGTGCACAGCTATCAGTACCAGGACAACGTGAGCAAGCAACTGGGGCGGCACGCCTTGAAGATGGGCGTGCAGTTTATCAACGACAACATCCCGTTGGGATTTCTGCCGAACGTCAACGGCGTCTATACCTTCAACAACTTCCAGCAGTATCTGAACAACACGCCGGCTACCTTCGCCGGCGCCGCGGGCATTCCCGTCGAAAGGCCGCACGAGCTCGATCAGGCCTATTACTTCGAGGACGATTTCAAGTTTCGCCCGAACCTGACTTTCAATCTGGGCATCCGCTATGAATATTCCGGCCAGCCGATCAATCTGCTCAATCAGGAGACGGTGCCGCGCGAAAGCAATCCGGCGACGGCGATCTGGAACACGTCGCTGCCGCTGGCCGACCGCGTCTATCCGAGCTATCCGGCGCCTTCGAAGAACTTCGCGCCGCGCATCGGCCTGGCCTGGACGCCGCAGCACGACGGAGGCTTCCTCGGCAAACTGCTGGGCCAGCAGGCCACCGTGGTCCGCGCCGGATTCGCCATCGCCTACGATCCCGCCTTCTACAATCTGTTCCTTAACGCCGCCACTGCCGCGCCCGTCGTATTCGCCTACACGCTCAATTACTCGAACGGAAATTACCCGCCCATGCCCTCCGACATTACGGGCGCGAATCTGCAAAAGCTCTATGCTCCTCCGCCGGGCGTCGATCCGCGGACGCTGAACCAGACCCTGTTTGCCCCCAACTTTCTGAATCCGTACTCGGAGAGCTATACTTTCGGCATCCAGCGCATGGTGGGCAGCCACATGGGCCTCGAAATGCGGTACGTCGGAACGCAGGCCGTGCACCAGTTCGCCACGCGCAACGGCAATCCTTATATCGCCGGATTCGCCAACAACGGCTTCGCCAACGTTCTGCCCCCGGGGGTTACGCCGGGAGTCAACACCACGTGCTCCACCTGCAATGGCCGGGAGAACCCCAATTATGCGGTGATCCGGCTGCGCGACAACAGCGCGCACGCCAGCTACAACGGGCTGCAACTGGCCTACACCATCCGCGACCTGGCCAATCAGCTCACCATGTCGACGGCGTTTACCTGGAGCAAGACCATGGACAATATCAGCGAGGTTTATACGTTCACCAGCTCCGGGTCGATCGTTCTGGCGCAGGATCCGTTCAACACCAACAGCGGCGAGCGGGCGTTATCGAATAACAACATTCCGCTGGCCTTGTCGGTGAACCTGAGCTGGACCATGCCGTGGCTGAAAGGAACCTCGCATTGGTACAATCGGGTCGCCGGCGGCTGGACCATCGGCGCATTTGAAGTGGCGCAGAGCGGGCGGCCGATGACGGTCCTGCAACAGTCCTTGACGGTGAACCCGCTGGAGGACGCCGCGGCGGTGGCCTTCGTCGGCGGATCGGGCGAGCTGCGGCCGTTCCTGTCCAATCCGAGCGCGCCGCTGGGGACGGTCGGCGAATACCTGCCCAATGGCACGCTGGTCAATCTGGCCAATACGTCGCAGCAGGTTTCCCCGTCAAGCGTGCATTGGATCTACAACACGCTCGCCGCGGACCAGCACTTCGGGACCCCGTTCGGCGTGGCGCGCAACACCTTGACCGGGCCGATGCTCCAGTATCTGAATCTTTCGATCTACAAGAATTTTTCGGTGACCGAGCGATGGAAACTCCAGCTTCGGGCTGAGGCGACCAACGCGCTGAACCATGTCAACTATCCGATTCCCAACTTGAATGTGGACTCCGGCACGTCCACCACGTTCCTGAATCCGACCTACGGGGAAGAATCGGGCGCGACCGCGCCGCCGCGAATCCTCCGTGTCGGCGCGCGAATTATCTTCTAAGGACGCGGCAAAACGCCAGGCAGGGCGTGCGGATTTTCATCCGGCGCCCGCCGGGTAAAGACGGCTAGCGGTGAAATCGGCCTTCGAGAACGCCTTTGCCCAGGATGTGGCCGTCCATCGCTTTCATCACCTCGGCGCGCGTGGCGTCCGGCCCCAGATCGAGCTTGGTATCCAGGGCATACAGCTCGAAGGTGTAGTGATGATACGGGCCCGCGGCCGGAGCGCCCGGCCCGCGGTAGCCGACCGTGTTTCCGCCGTTTTTTAACTGGATGGCTCCATCGGCGAGCTTCGCTTCGCCGGCGACGCCTTCCGGCAGGGATCGCGCGTCTCCGGGAATATTGATCACCATCCAGTGCAGCATGTCTTCGGTGGTCCGATTCCGCGCCACGTCCGGATCGTGCATGTGAAGCACGAAGCTGACCGTGTTCGCCGGAACGTTCGACCATTCAAGCTTCGGCGAAACGGGATTGGACGCCGCTTGCGTGTATTTGTCGGGAATGATGCCGCCGTCTTCGAAGGCGGAGGTCGTCAGCGTCAAGCCGGGGCGGGCCGGCCCCTTGTTTTGAGCGAAACTGAAATGCGCCGAAGCGACCACGGCGGCGGTAAGCAGTGCGGTGCGGAGTGTCATAACGTCCTCTTCGTTTTGAATCTAATATACGATACCCCGCGGGCGAGGCGGGGTCACGCGGTGCGGGCGGTGACCGCTCCGAAGCGCCGCTCCCGCCGCTGAAACTCCTCGACGGCAGCGGCCAGATCTTCCCCCGAAAAATCCGGCCACATGCGGCGGGTGAAAACCATTTCCGCGTAAGCGCACTCCCACAGCAGAAAGTCGCTCAGCCGCTGCTCGCCGCTGGTGCGGATGAGGAGATCGACATCGGGACCGAGATGCTGGGAGAGATCCCCGCCTTTGGCGGCCGCATCCTGGATTGCCTGGCGCGAAGAATAATCGATCGCCAGGCGCAGCAGGAGCTTGTCGCCGCCGGCGGTCCTTCGCTCGGTTTCTTCCAGCAGTTCGATCAGGGCCGCGGGAAGGCGGTCGCGCCTGCCGATGGCCTCCAGGCGCACGCCATTGGCCACGCAGCGGTCGGCCTCCTGAAGCAGGTAGCGGGCGAGCAGCTTCATGAGCCCGGCGGTTTCATTCCGGGGACGGCGCCAGTTGTCGGAGGAGAAGGCATACAGGGTCAGAACCGAGATGCCCAGCGCGGGAGCCGATTCGACGGTGCGGCGGACGGCCTCGGCTCCGGCGCGATGCCCGCTCAGGCGGGGCAGCCCGCGCGAAGCCGCCCATCGCCCGTTGCCGTCCATGATGATGGCGACGTGAATTCCGCTGGAAAAAGTACTTCTCATCGCAAAGTGTTTCCTCCGAATCCGCCCCGCAACGCATGGGGATTCCGCTAACGCTTGGATGCTTCGAGGATCGCTTCCATGTGATCCAAATACTTATCGAAGGCCTTGCGCCCGGCAGCGGTCAAAGTGTACTCGGTTTTGGGCATGCGTCCTTCAAAAGACTTGGTGCAGGCGATATACCGGGCTTCCTCAAGCTTGCGCGCGTGAACGCTCAGGTTTCCATCGGTGGTTTGCAGCAGGTTCTTGAGTTCGTTGAACGTCAGCGGGGAATCGGCGGCGGCCAGCGCGCTGATGATCCCCAGGCGGATGCGCGGATGAATAAGCCGGTCCAGATCGGGAATCGGGCCGCTCTTTGCGGCGGCCACGGGCCGCGCCGCCGGCGCGCGATGCGAGGCAAGTGCGTGATTCTTGGCCATCGATTCTCTCCTCATCCCCCGTAGCGCCGGGCGATAATCGCTCCGAACACGATATGCAGCCCGCCGAAGCCGAGCGCCAGCCACACATCATTCCAAGGCACGGACCACGCCGCAGGCATGAACATCGCGATCGCACCCTCGATCAGGAAGCAGACACCCATCACCGGCACCACCGGGACCGAAAACGCGCCGCCCGTCACCACGCCCGCGCCGTAAAGCATCAGCCACACGCCGGGAATCGCCGTCGCCGCGCCGGCCCGCCACAAAACCACGGTCAGCGCCGCCCCCACCACCAGCGGAGGGACGAAGCTGAACAGAAATTTTCGCGCCGGCGCCGACCACATCGGCATGCCGGCCCTGGCCGCCTTTCGCCACATGGCGAGAATGCCGATCGCGATCGCCAGAACGCCCTCGGCCACCCAGGTGATCACCCAGCGGCCGACGGAGCCCTGCCGCGCCGCCACGAAGCTCGCCGCCAGCGCCGTCACGCCCATCGCCACGCCGCCCCAGCCCGGAACCGCCGTGAACGATCCGGCGCGCTCCATGGTTTCGCGGATGTAGCGCAGATTATCCCGGGCGCGCGCGTCGATCGGGACGGGCTTGGATTTGCGAAGGGGCTGCACAGAAGCCATAGCGGAAAAACCGTTCCCTACTCTAGCGCACCTAGTCCGCGGCGTTCAACGTAAAAATGGCGCCTGAAAATGCAAAGCGGATCCCGGCCCGGGCTTCCGCCCGGCCATGCCCAGAGTAGCGCAATGTGGTTCTCATTGTCAAGTACTTTGTATTACAGAGCAAAGCCCAAGGGCGCCGCGAGGTCTCTAGCGGGCTCCGATCGGCTGCTCCGGCGCGCGCTCCGGGTGGGGAGCGAATTCGCGGTGCAGCCGGCGCCACAGATAGGCCACGCAAACCAACTGGACCAGCGCCATCGAAAGCGGGATCCCCTGAATCCCGATCCAGCGCGTCAGCACGAAATCGAGCGCCAGATTCAGAATCGCGTACAGCGCCGTGGCGCGCAGCAGCAGGAAGTTCGCCTTCAGGGACGAGATCAGCCGCAGGACCAGCGCCATCACCATGCTCGACGGAATGGCCAGCAGAGAGAAGCGCTGAACGGCGGTGACCAGCGGCGTATCGGCGCCGGTGAACTGCCCGCGCTCAAAGAACAGGCGGACCAGCGGTTCGGAGATCATCATCAGAATCGCGATGGCGGGCAGCGTGATCGCCAGGATGATGGCGGTATAGCTGCGCAGGCTTTGCCGGACGTGCTTCCAGCCGGCGCTGACGGTGAGCTCGGAAAAATGCGGGAGAATCGCCGTCGCCACCGCCGTGGGCCCGATCGCCATCAACACCACACTCAGCCGCGTTCCGTAATTTAACGCCGACACGCTGCCCGGCCCGAGCATCCCGGCGATCCCCTGATCGATGAGCGGCGCTCCCAGCAGGAGAAAAATTCCTCCGATCACCGGCCCATATTGCCTCGCCACCTGATGGAGCGCGGGGTTCCATCCATGCCAGCGCGGCAGAATCGGAAAGCCGTGCCGCACCATGTAAACTCCCAGCAGCGCGATCTCGATGATCCCCCCGACGAGCGTTCCCAGTGCAAGCGAATAAACACCCCAGATTTGCGAATAAAGAAGCAGAAACACGATGGAGGCGGCCGGCGTCAGCGCCGGCAGCACGGCGGGAATGGCAAAGCGCGCTTCGGTGTTCAGCACGGAGCGCCAGATGACGGTAAACGCCGTCAGCGGCACGATCGGCAGCATGACCCAAAACAGCGAGCACGCCAGCAGGAGCTTATCGGCGTTGAAACTTGAGGCGAGCAGTTTCAGAATCCACGGAGCGCACAGTCCGGACAGGATCGCCGCGATGCTCAGAAGGCCGGCTCCGGCGGCCAGCGCGCTTTGATAGAGACGACGCGCGGCCGCCGGCCCATCCCGTTCCCGCACCTCGACGAAGGTGGGCACGAAGGCGGAGTTGAGCGGTCCGGCGAGCGTGTCGCAGAGAAAGGACGGCAGCAAAAAAGCGATCAGGTAGGCGTCCAGCCCGTCGCTCATGCCGAAGGCGCGGGCGGTGAGAACCACCTTGGCGCCGCCGGCGATCTTGACCACTCCGGTATAGGCGCCCACCGTGGCGATCTGCAACAGGACGCGCCAGGAAACCGCGCGCTCCCGGATACCCAGCATGAGTATTTCCAGGCTATCAGAGACATCGCGGAACGGCCGCTGCGCGCGCTATCGTAGGGGAAAGGATCCAAAAATGAGTGAACCCAGAGTGGTGCGCGCGCCGCGCGGGCGCGAGCTTCACTGCCAAGGCTGGCGCCAGGAAGGCGCGCTGCGCATGTTGATGAACAACCTCGATCCCGAGGTGGCCGAGCGTCCGAACGATCTGATCGTTTACGGCGGCACGGGACAGGCGGCGCGAAGCTGGGAGGCTTTCGACGCCATCGCGCGCTCTCTTCAGACGCTGGCCAACGATGAGACGCTGCTGGTCGCCTCCGGGAAGCCGGTGGGAATTTTTCGCACCCACGACGATGCGCCGCGAGTGCTGATCGCCAACGCGAATCTGGTCGGGCATTGGTCGAATTGGAGCGAATTTCACCGCCTGGAGCGGTTGGGGTTGACGATGTACGGCCAGATGACCGCCGGCTCCTGGATTTATATCGGCAGCCAGGGCATTGTGCAGGGCACGTTTGAAACCTTTTCGGCAGCCGGCGCGCGGCATTTCGGCGGATCGCTCGCCGGCAAATGGATTCTTTCCGGCGGCATGGGTGGAATGGGCGGAGCCCAGCCGCTGGCGGCGACGATGGCGGGCGCCTGTTTCCTCGGCGTCGATGTCGATCCCAAAAGAATCGAAAAACGGATCGAAACGGGCTATTGCGACCGCATGACGGCAAACCTCGATGAAGCGCTCGCCATGGTGGATGAGGCGCGGCGCAAAGGTGAGGCGCTTTCGGTCGGCCTGATCGGGAATTGCGCCGATGTGCTGCCGGAGCTGGTGCGCCGCGGCGTGGTGCCGGATCTTCTCACCGATCAAACCAGTGCCCATGATGAATTGAACGGTTATGTTCCCAATGGAATGACCCTGGAGGAGGCGCGCGCGCTGCGCTGCAACGATCCTGATGAGTACATCCGCCGCTCCATCGCGGCCATGGGCGAGCATGTGGCCGCGATGCTCGCGCTCAAGCGTATGGGCGCGGTGACCTTCGACTACGGCAACAACATCCGCGCGCAGGCCAAAAAAGCCGGCGTCGAAAACGCCTTCGATATTCCCGGCTTCGTTCCCGAATACATCCGGCCGCTATTCTGCGAGGGCAAAGGGCCGTTCCGCTGGGCCGCACTTTCCGGTGACGCCAACGATATCCGGATCACGGACAAGCTGGCGCTGGATCTCTTTCCGAAAAACGAAACACTGCGCCGCTGGATGAATCTGGCGCCGAAGAAAATTCATTTTCAAGGCTTGCCTGCGCGCATCTGCTGGCTGGGCTACGGCGAGCGCGCCGAGTTCGGCCTGGCGATGAACGATCTGATCCGGCGCGGCAAGATCGCGGCGCCGGTGGTCATCGGGCGCGATCACCTGGACGCCGGATCGGTCGCCTCGCCGTATCGCGAGACGGAGGCGATGCGCGACGGTTCCGACGCGATCGCCGACTGGCCGCTGCTGAACGCGATGCTGAACGTCGCCGCGGGCGCGTCCTGGGTTTCGATTCACAACGGCGGCGGCGTGGGGATCGGATACGCGCAGCACGCCGGAATGGTGGTGGTGGCCGAAGGAACGGACGATTCGGCGCGAAGATTGGAACGTGTGCTCACCACCGATCCGGGCACCGGCGTGATCCGGCACGTGGACGCCGGCTACGAGCGCGCGATCGAGGTCGCGCGCGAACGCGGCATCCGCATCCCCATGGACCCGGCCAAGTGACGCGCGTTATTCTCGGCTGTTCGGAGCTGCTCACCCTGGCGGGGCCGATGCGTCCCCGCGCCGGAGCGGAGCTGCGCGAGCTGGCGGTTATTCGCGACGGCGCCATGCGGATTCGCGGCGGCGTCATCGAATGGGTCGGCGCGCGCCGCGACGCCGATACCCGCGGCGCGGAGATTCTCGACGCGGGCGGGCGCGTGGTCATGCCGGGATTTGTCGACGCGCACACCCACCCCGTGTTCGCCGGCAATCGCGCCGATGAGTTTGAAAAGCGCGCCGAAGGCGCGACCTATCAGGAGATCGCCGCCGCCGGCGGAGGGATCCGCTCCACTGTTCGCAAAACCCGCGCGGCGGGGGAAGACGAATTGCGCGCCGCCGCGTCGCGATACGTGGAGTGGTTTCTCCGCAACGGCACCACCACCATCGAAGCCAAATCCGGCTATGGCCTGTCGCTTGAGGACGAGTTAAAGCTCCTTTCCGTCATCCGGACTTTGACTCCGGTCCGCGCCGTGCCTACATTTCTCGGCGCGCACGAGGTGCCGGATGAATATCGCGGCCGCCGCGACGAATATCTGGATCTGGTGATTCATGAAATGCTGCCGCGTGCGGCGGAAATTGCCAGGTTTTGCGATGTTTTTTGCGAGCCGCGCGTTTTTCCTGTGGAAGACGCTCGCCGCGTTCTTCAAGCCGCCCGCGCGCGCGGGTTGGGATTGCGCATGCACGCCGATCAACTGGAAAACGGCGGCGGCGCCCACCTGGCGGCGGAGTTGGGCGCGGCGACGGCGGATCATCTCGAACACACCGAGGCTTCGGGAATCGCGGCGCTGGCGCGCGCCGGCGTCCAGCCGGTGCTGCTGCCGGGCGCCGTTTACGCGCTTGGATCGCGCCGGTATCCGGACGCGCGCGCGATGATCGCGGCGGGGCTCGCCGTGGTTATCGCCACCGATTTTAATCCCGGATCTTCGCCGACGCCCTCGATGCCGATGATCCTGTCGCTGGCGGCCACGCAGATGAAGATGACGCCCGCCGAAGCGATCACCGCATCCACCATCAACGCGGCGTTCAGCCTGGGCCTGGGAGGCGAGATCGGATCACTCGAGCCGGGCAAGCGCGCCGATTTTGTCATCCACGATTGCGCCGATCACCGCGAGCTAGCGTACTTTTTTGGCCTCGAGCCTGCTTACGAGGTTTACATTGCGGGCGAGCGGGTATACTCGAAACACTGTGCTGCGTGAACGGCTGGAGCAGGTGGAGGAGCGGATCCAAAAGGCGGCGCGCCGCGCGGGCCGCCCCCGCTCGGAAATCACGCTGATCGCGGTGACCAAAAAATTTCCCGCGGAGGTGATTCGCCAGGCATATTTGCTCGGCCTTCGCCACTTCGGCGAGAACTACGTCCAGGAGTTCGAAGCCAAGCGGCCCGCGCTCGCCGATTGCCGCGAGGCGGAGTTTCATCTGATCGGGCATTTGCAGTCCAATAAAGCGCGCGCGGCGGCGGAGTTATTTCAGGTGATTGAAACGGTCGACTCCGAAAAGCTCGCTCGGCGGCTGGATGCGGCTGGACGGCCGCTCGAAGTCATGATCGAGGTGAAGCTCTCCCCGGAAGAAAGCAAATCCGGCGCGGCGCCGGAATCGCTCGGCGCGTTGATCGATGCCATCCGGAGGTGCCCGAACCTGCGGCTCAGCGGATTGATGACCATGCCGCCGTGGAGCGAAGATCCGGAGTCCACGCGCCCGTATTTTGCAAAACTGCGCGAGCTGGCGCGGCAACACGGGCTGCCGAAATTGTCGATGGGCATGTCGCACGATCTCGAAGCGGCGATCGAGGAAGGCGCGACGCACATCCGTGTGGGAACCGCGCTGTTCGGCCCGCGGCGCAAGGATTGAAAACCGTCGGATATGATTCGCCGCTGCCGCCGGCGCGCAGCGGCGTCGCCGAATATTCCGCCGCGCTGCTTCCGGAGCTGCGCAAACACGGAGCCGTCCGGCTCTCGCCGGACAACGCCGACGTAATGGTCTATCACATCGGCAATAATCAGTTGCATCGCGAAATATACGCGCGCGCACTGGCGCGACCCGGAGTTGCGGTTTTGCATGACGCCGTGCTCCAGCACTTTTTCCTGGGATCGCTTGATCAGGAAGGCTATATCCGCGAATTTGTCTACAACTACGGCGAATGGACGCGGGATCTGGCTGCGGATCTGTGGCGAAACCGGGCGCGATCCGCCGCCGACCCGCGATACTTCGAATTTCCGATGCTCAAGCGCATCGCCGCCGCTTCCCGCGTCGTGATCGTGCACAATCCGGCGGCGGCCCGCGCGGTTGCGCGCCACGCGCCGGATGCGCGAATCGTCGAGATCCCGCATCTGTTCGCGCCTCTGCCGGAACTTCCCGATGCCGCCGCGACGCTGCGGCTCCGCTCCTCGATCGGCGCCGGACCCGGCCAACTGCTGGTGGGAGTGTTCGGTCATCTTCGCGAATCGAAGAGGCTCGCCGCGGTGATCCGCGCCATGGAGCGCGCCTGGCGCGAACGCGCCAACGTGCGATTGCTGATCGCCGGCGCCTTCGCCTCCTCCGATCTGGAGCGCGCCATGGCCCCGCTGCTGAATCATCCCTGGATCACGCGGCTCGGCTATCTGAGCACCCGCGACTTCTGGCGCCACGCTTCCGCCGTCGATCTGTGCGTCAACTTGCGCTACCCCACCGCCGCGGAAAGCTCCGGGATCGCAATCGCAATGATGGGCATCGGCAAGGCGGTCGCGCTCACCTGTGGGGAAGAAATCGCGCGGATTCCGGAAAATGCGTGCCTGCGAATCCCGCACGGTCCCGAGGAGGAAGAAACGCTGGCGGCCATGATTGTGTGGCTGGCCGGCGAGCCGCAAGCCGCGGTCGAGATCGGCCGGCGTGCGCAGCGTCATATCGCTGGCGAGCATTCTCTGGGGCGCGTTGCCGGACTTTATTGGCGGGCGATTCAGGAAGCGGGTTGAGGTTCACCGGTGTGCCCCGCACTCCAGAAATACACCAGGCAGGCGATCGTGATCAGCGTCAGCGCCATGCCCAAGCGATTCTCCAGCGGCGTCATGAATCGAAGCACGATCGTCTGATCTCCCGGCGGCGGATCGATCCGCATGAGTCCGAGCATGTCGCGGCGGATGGGCAAAGGCGTTGTTCCGGACCAGGCACGCCACGCCGGATCGTAGCTTTCCTGAATGATGATCGATTGGCCGGCGTCCAGATGGGCCCGTAACCGAATCGTCTCCGGCGATTCGCGCGTGAGCGAAACCATGGAATCCGGGCCGTGTTCCACAACATCCGCGTACTGGCGAAGACGATCCGCGTCCAGAATGGCGCCGGAGCGCGCAAGTGCGTTGAAGCGGGCCGTTTCCACCACACGCGCGCGAACCGGGTAGCGCCGCGGAATTTTATAAATCACGTTTCCCTGGCCATCGTCGAACAGCACCGGCAGAACTCCCGCGAATTTTTCCGGATACCGCAGTTCTTTGTACACCTCCTCCGAATTCGGCCGCGCGGCGTAAACGGCGTCCACGCCGAGGCATTGCATCCAGAGCACGGAAACATCGGCCTTCGGTGCATGGTCGATCTGATAGGACGCCTCATAGGCCGCGCCGTTGATTAAACCCTGATCCGATCCGCCTCCGAGCTGCGCAACGTCGTGCCATGCATCCAGCCAAAAGCGGACCGAGCCGCTCGCCTTCACGCGCGCGCCGGCCAGATTGCGCCAGAGCCAGTCTGAGATGCGGTACTCGGCGCGGGCGCGCGCATCGGTCCGAGGCTCGAACAGCCGCCAGGCGTTGCCGACGTAATCTTTGGCGCTGAACAGCGCCGCTGCGGCGATCAGGATCACCGCGGCGCGGGCCAGCAACGTCCGGCGCGTCCAAAGCCGGCGAAGAACAATCACCGCGCCGAAGATCAAGACCAGATCCAGCTCCGGGACCCAGCGCAGCGGTACGCCAGTCACCACGAAATGAAAAAAATAGTTGCCCAATACGTCAACGGTGAAGAAAAGGATGCCGCCCGCGACGAACAATCCCCAGGTTCGCGCCGGCCGGTTGCGCGCAAGGACCCAGGCACCGACCGCGAACAAGACCGCGGCCGCGATCGCGGCGGGTATCGACCACGCGTTGCGCGCGGGATCGGAGACGTAGCGCATATTGTTCGCGGTAACGCGAATGTAGGAAGGCGTCAACCAAAACGCCGTCAGTCCGTAGGCCGCAAGCGGGATCGCCGCGGCGGGCGCCGCCATGGAGGCGGGCCCGCGGGTGATCGCGAAACTGAAAATCAGCAGCGCGTAAAAGACAGCGAGCGCCGTTGCGCCGTAAAAATTGTTCGATACGACAGCGGCGCAAAAAATCGCGGCAAGCGCGGCATGGGCGGCGCGACGCCGTTCCATCGCCAGCCAGGCGAAAGCGAGCGCGATCGGCAACAGCGCAATCGCCGTCATGTGCGGGCCTTCGCCGTAACTCACCAAAACGTGCAGCCGCTGCGGCGCGTGCCACGGCGAATCACGCCGCAAATTTCCCAGAAACAGGAATGACGGAGAAACCAGCGCGCTTGATATCGCCGCCGCCCAAGCCGAACCGCGCGAGTGGGTTCCCACCCAAACCAGCGCGTACACGCCCGCGATGCCGAGGGCATAGAAGAGTGCGGTGTAGAGGTGGTAGGCCCGGACCGGTTCGAGGTGGAACAGCATCGAAAGCCCCGCCGTCGCATAGCGCAGCGCCGGCGGGTAGACGTAGTCGAAGCGCGTGCCCGCGTACCACAACGGCTGCCACTTCGGATGCGGCCAATGCTCGATCAGGAAGCGCGCGTCGGCGATAAAGGTGCTTTCAATCGAGCCCCACTGGTTCAAGTATCCGGCCGTGAACAAGGGTTTGATAAGCGCGGCGGCGAGAAGACAAATGAGCAGAAGATCGGTGAATATCGCGAGGCGGCGTCGATCTGCCGGCAAGGCGCAAGCATAACATACGCCCGATCGCTCATTTTTGCTGAGAATTTTGCCGCCAAATGCGCACCAATTGGTCATGGCTCTCTCGGAACGCGCGCGGATCATCATGCAGACGGTGGTTCAGATGGAGAAGCAGTTCGGAAAGGGCGCCGTGCTGCAGCTTGGCGCGCAGAACGCCCTTCCGGTCAGTGTGATTTCCAGCGGATCGATCTCGGTGGACGCCGCGCTCGGTGTGGGCGGCTTTCCGCGCGGGCGTGTGATTGAGATTTTCGGCCCCGAATCGTCGGGCAAAACCACGCTTGCGCTGCACGCCATCGCGGAATCGCAAAAGGCCGGCGGCATCGCCGCCTTCGTCGACGCCGAACACGCGCTCGATCCCGCCTACGCGCGCAAGCTCGGCGTCGATACCGACAATCTTCTGGTGTCCCAGCCGGACTGCGGCGAGCAGGCCCTGGAAATCACCAACGCCCTGGTGAGTGCCGGCTCAATCGACGTTCTCGTCGTTGACTCGGTCGCGGCGCTGGTCCCCAAAGCCGAGCTGGAGGGCGAAATGGGCGACAGCTTCATGGGACTGCACGCCCGCCTGATGTCGCAAGCCATGCGCAAGCTCACCGGGGCGCTGGCGCGGGCCAACACCTGCCTCATTTTCATCAATCAGGTGCGCGAAAAAATCGGCGTCATGTTCGGCAATCCGGAAACCACCACCGGCGGCCGCGCTTTGAAATTTTACGCCTCCGTGCGCATGGAGGTTCGCCGCACCGCGACGCTCAAAGAAGGTGAACAAGCCACCGGCAACCGCACCCGGATCAAGATTGTCAAAAATAAAGTTGCCTCGCCCTTCCGCGAGGCCGAAATCGACATTCTCTATGGCGAAGGAATTTCCCGCGAGGGCGACCTGCTCGACTTCGGCTCCGAACAGGGCATCGTGGAAAAGAGCGGGTCGTGGTTCAGCTTCGGAGGCGAACGGATCGGCCAGGGCCGCGAGAACGCCCGCGCATTCCTCAAGGAGCACCGGCAGATCGCCGCGAAAATCGACGCAGCCCTGCGCGAGAAACTGGGCCTGCTCCAGACCGATCCGCCGTTGAGCGCCAAGGCCAAGTCGCAGAACGCCTGAGGCGCGGCGCGCGCCCGCTCCGCTACAATAGGCTGCGCGTGCCTCTCTTCGGAAAAAAAGAAACCGCCAGCATCACTTATATTTCTCACTCCGGTGCGGTGAACCGCGTCGATGTCCCGGTCGGCGACTCGGTCATGGAAGGCGCCATCCGGAACAACATTGAAGGCATTGTCGCCGAATGCGGCGGCGCCTGCCAATGCGGGACCTGCCACGTGTACGTGGAGCCGCAGTTCCTCGATCGTCTGAAGCCGGTTCAGGACGACGAAAACGAGATGCTCAACACCACCGCGTCTCCGCGCCAGCCCAACAGCCGTCTGGGATGCCAGATCGAAGTTACCCTGGACTTGGACGGGCTGGTGGTCCGCACGCCTCCCCGCCAGATATGAGTGTGGTCATCGCTGGCGCCGGGCAAGCCGGATTTCAGACCGCCGTGTCGCTGCGCGCCGCAGGCTACCTGGAGCCCATCACCCTGATCGGCGAGGAGCCGTATCTTCCTTATCAGCGCCCCCCGCTGTCCAAGGGATTTCTGCTCGGAAAACAGGGAATCGAAAGCGCGGCGCTGCGGCCCGAGTCGTTTTACGCGGCGCAGCGCATCGAGCTGATCACCGGCGCCCGGGTTCAACGGATCGAGCCCCAGTTCCGCAGCGTCGTCCTCTCCTCCGGCGCGCGCGTTTCCTATAAAAAGCTGGTCCTGGCCCCTGGCGCCCGGGTGCGCACGCTTCCGCTGGCAGGAATCTCCTATCTGCGGACTTGCACGGACGCGGTCGAGTTAAAGCAGCGCCTGAACGCCGCGGCCGAGATCGCCGTGATCGGCGGCGGGTTTATCGGGCTCGAGGTCGCCGCCGCCGCGGCGGTGCTCGGGAAAAGGGTGACCGTCTTTGAGATGCAAAATCGTTTGATGGCGCGCCTGGTCTCGCCGGTGGTTTCCGAATTTTTCCGGCGCGTTCACGGCGAGCACGGAATTGAAATTCGACTTAGTTCACCTGCACCCGATCCCCGGGCGGATCTCGTCGTGGCCGGCGTCGGCGTCCTGCCCAACCTTGAACTTGCCCGCGACGCCGGATTGCCGGTGGCGAATGGAATCATCGTGGACGAATATCTTCGAACAGCGGATGAAAATATTTTCGCCATCGGCGACTGCGCCGAATATCCGAACCCGTTCGCCGGCGCCCGCACCCGCCTTGAATCGGTGCAGAACGCCGTCGATCAGGGCAAGACCGCGGCGGCCAATATCGCGGGCCGCAACGAAGCCTACCGCGCCGTTCCCTGGTTCTGGACCGACCAATTCGACGTCAAATTGCAGATGGCCGGTTTATCCGGCGGCGCCGACCGGGAAGTGCTGCGCGGCGACCCGGAGTCGCGCCGGTTTTCCGTGTTCTATTTCCAGCGCGGGCGCCTGATCGCGGTCGATTCGATCAATCGTCCGGGGGAGCATCTGATGGCGCGAAAACTGCTGGCCTCCGGCGCGGTGCTCACCCCCGAACAGGCCGCCGATGAAAGTTTTGATCTGCACACCATTCTCGCGTAAACGGGCGGGCTCGCGCCGCGTCTACGAATTGTTGAAATTCAGCCAAGACCGGATGAATGTGGCGCTGGCGCTGCTGCTGGCGGCCGCGGTGGCCCGCCTGTGGGCCGCGCAGATCGGATCCAGCTTCTGGGTGGACGAGATGGTGACGGTGTTCGTGGTCCACCATGGCGCCGCGGACAAGTCGCTGGCCGTTGCGCCGCAGGTCCCAAAATCGATCTATTACGGCGTGGCCTGGCTGGCGGATCGCCTGTTCGGGGTGAAGGAAGCCGGCTATCGCATCCCCTCCCTTCTGCTGTCCCTGGCGGCGTTGTGGTTCCTCGGCCGGATCGCGGCGCGGTTGATTCATCCGCACGCCGCCTGGTTCGCGGCTTTCGCCTGCTTCGGGCTTAAGGCGCTGAATTGGGAAGCTGCCGACGCGCGGCCTTACGCGATGGGGCTGTGCGCGATCTCGGCGGCCACGCTGGTGTTGATCCGCTGGCTGGATTCCGCGCGCGCCGCCGATGCCGCGGCGTTTGCGATTCTCGCCTCGCTGATCTGGCGCATCCAGCTCATCTTCTGGCCGGCCTACCTGATCTTCGCGGTTTACGCGCTGGCCCGGCTGTGGCGCGGGGAGACGAGAGTCGGCTGGTTTTACGCGGCTTCCGTGTTTGCCGTCCTTGCGATCCTGCTGATGCCGGTGGCCGGCGAGGCGGTCGCGTTGAATCGCCAGGCGCGGGCCCACGTCATCGTCGGCGAGCCGAAGCCGGGCCAGCTCTTGAACGCCGTGCAATGGCGGATGCTGGTGGAGTGCGCCTCTGCCGCCTGGCTCTTCGGCCGCTTCGGCGCCGCGAAAACGGAGCGATCCAGACCCGGCGGATCGGCGCTGCTGCTCGCCGCTGCGTGGTGGCTGATCCCGCCGCTGGCGCTCTATCTGTTTTCGCAGTACACCGGAAATAGCGTTTTCGTCCGGCGGTATTATTCGATCGCGCTCCCCGGAACAGCGCTGCTGGTCACCATGATTGCCGCCTATTTCGTTCCCAAACGGCGGTGGAAACACGCGGCGGCACTGCTGGCGGCGGTGGTGCTGGCCTGGTACGGAGTGCATCCGGAGCGGTGGCCCGGTTCGGATTGGCGCGCCGCGGCCGCGGCCGTAAATACGCTGCCCGCGGGAACTCCGGTGATTACGCCAAGCCCGTTCATCGAGGGGATGTGGCCCGTCTGGCGGCCCGATTATCCGCTCCCCGGCTTCCTCTACGCGCACCTGAGCGTCTATGCTCTGCATCAGCCGGCGCTTCTGTTTCCGTTCCGCGCCTCGGTGGAATCGGAAGACTACGCGGAAAAGTTGATTCCCACGCTGCTAACCGCAAGGCGGTTTGCAATCTATGGCGGCGCGCAGAACGTGCGTTTCTGGCAGAATTGGTATCTGGCGCATCCCCAATTTTCGCAGTGGTCGGCGCGCAATTTGGGCGACTTCGGCGACGTTGAAGCGGTGCTAATCCGCGCGCTTGGCCGCGAAGCGGGCGGCGATCCGTCCTTGCCGGTCCAGCCGGATCCGCTCGCCGCGCCAGATCACCGTGTTTCCGAATAGCGCCGCCGCCCACACCGCCGCCGCGAAGAGATCGCGCAACGGAACCGCCCACCACAGCTTCAAAGCGTCGCGGCTGCGCATAACAAACCATCCCGATTCGATCGCCATCAGCATTCGCGCGCCCAGCACCGCGGCCGCAATTGTCCACTCTCCCGCCGCCGCGCAGAGGATCGCCCACAACGTCGCGAAAGTCAATGGCAATCCCAGGAATCCGCCGAACTTGGAAACGCGGATGGTTCGCGCCCAGCGGACCTGGTGCCGCCATACCTCGCTCCATCCGCCGCCCAGGTGCGTGTCGACGATCAGATCGGAAATCACGCACTTCAACCCAAGCGAGCGGATTCGCCGCCCCAGTTGATAATCGTCGGCGAGATAGTCGGCAACCGAAGCAAATCCGCCGATGCGGTCCAGATCTTGGCGGCGAATCGCCATCGTCGAGCCCAGCGCGAATTCATCCACGCCGGCCAGTCTGGCCACCAGCGTCGAGGGCGCGAAGTCGGTGGAAATGCCAAGTCCTTCAAATCGCGCCGCGAACGTGCCGCCGCGGGCGCGATACAGGCAGGTCACCAGGCCGACCGAAGGGTCCTGAAGCGGCGCCGTGACCCGCGCCAGGTAATCGGAAGGAACGCAAATGTCGGCGTCGTTGACCACCAGAATCGGGTAACGCGCCTCTGCGGCGAGATCCATCAGCACGCCGGCCTTTCCGTTCGGCTTTCTGGTCCGGCACTCGAGGATGCGCGCCCGCGGGAACTCCCGCAGCACCGCCACCGCCGGATCATCCGGCGATCCGACGCCGCAGAGCAGCTCGTATTCGCCCGGCAACCCGGCGTGAGAGGCGATCGCCTCCCGGAAGCCCGAGTCGACGCCGCGAACCGGTTTTAGAATCGAAACCGGCGGATGGCCATGGCTTGCGGATTGCCGCCGGGTTCGCCGCAGGCAGGCGAAGATCGCAAGGATCTGATAAAGGCCGGAAATCGCCGCGATCGCGATGAGAAAGATCACCGGGCGAGCAGCACCACGCCGAAGGCGACCAGGCATGCTCCCGCCCAGCGCCGCGAATCCACTTCCTCTTTCAAGACAACCTTGGCCAGGATTGTTTCAAACACCAGCGTCGCCGCCGAAGCCGGCACCGCGAAGCTCAGATCGGCCGTTTCCAGCAGCGTCATGAACGCGAAAAACGAAACCGCCATCAGCGCGACCGCCAGAATCAGAAACTTCTTCCGCGCCAGCGCCGCCAGAACGCGCGCCAATCGCCTGGGATGAAATTCCTTGATCTCGCCGTGCCGCTTCATCTCGACGCTTTGCAGCAGATCGCCCAGTACGGTGCTAAAGACCATCGCCGCCAGCAGGAACCAGGTCCTCATGGCCGCTGGCTCCGCGGCACGCCCAGGCCGACCAGCACGGTTCCGGCGACGATCAGCAGCGTGCCCGCCCAGCGCGACGGCGTGATCTGTTCATTTAGAAACCAGCGTCCGATCAGCGCGTTGGCCACATAGCCGAGCGAGGTCACCGGCAGAACATAGCTCAGATCCGCCCAACTGAGCAGCGCCATGCGCGACAGCAGCCAGACGATCAACAGAACAATTCCGGTACCGACCCAGGGGCTGAAGATCGCGGCAAGGTAATCCAGCGCGCTCGCCGTCGCGCGGTTGCGCATTCCCGTGGCCAGCGCGAAATTTCCCAGCGCGTTCGACAACACCACTACGATCGTGAATACCCGCGTCTTCAGGCGGAGGCGGTCGGAAGTTTTCATCCCCCCACGCTCCCCGGCCCGCGGCCGGTTCCTCTGCTCCCGCCGCAATCCTGTTTACCCGGCTTGTTCCTGGTTCAGAACGCGGGTGGCGCGGTGCTCGGCCACGTATTTCTTGCGCTTGTTGCGCAGGTAAAGATAATCCTTGGCTTCCTTGTACAGGCGCCTGCGTTCGTGCCCGTCGAAGATGGCCTTGCGCACGATGCGCCAGGCGGCCTTGGGCCGGAAATAATACTCGCCGTAGAATCGCTCCACCCAGTCCACCAGCTCCTCCCGCTCCAGAATCCCCGGATAAACGACGTTGGGCAACTGGTGGCCCTCCTCGTCGGCCATGTTGATCTGCACCAGGTTGTTCTTTTTGGCGTAGTCGTAAAACTCGGTGCCCGGAAAGGCGTGGGCGATGGAAACCTGGATCGTCTCCACGTCCAGGCGTTTGGCGAACTCGATGGTGTTGCGGAGCGTCTCGCGCGTCTCCCCCGGAAGTCCCACGATGAAATCGCCGTGAATGACCAGGCCCAGCTTGTGGCAGTTTTCGGTGAAGCGCTTGGCCATTTCGATGGTCGCGCCTTTCTTGATGTTGCGCAGGATCTGCTCGTCGCCCGACTCGTAGCCGACGATCAGCAGCCGGCAGCCCGCCTCTTTCATCGCCTTCAGCGTTTCGTAATCGGTGGTGACGCGCGAAGTGCAGCTCCAGGTGAACTTCAATTTCTTCAACTCCGCGCAAAGCTCCAGCGTCCGCGCCTTGCGATAGTTGAAGGTGTCGTCGTCGAAGAAAATCTCCTTCAATCCCGGAAAATTCTCCAGCACATAGCGGCACTCGTTGGCGACGTCCTGCGTCGAGCGCAGCCGCCACCGGTGGCCAGAATGCGTCTGCGGCCACAGGCAGAAGGTGCACATCGCCGGGCATCCGCGGGTGGTGTAAAAGGAAACGTAGGGGTTCAGCAGAAACGGAACGTTATACCGGCGAAAATCGAGGTCGCGCTTATAGACCTTGGTCACCCATGGCAGCTCGTCCAGATTTTCAATGTATCCGCCCTCGGGATTGTGGACGTTTACCCCGTTTTTGCGGAAACTCACGCCGGCCAGATCTTCGAGCGCGGCGCCCTTGGCATAGTTCGCGATCGGATAGTCGAACTCGCGGCGCGCGATGAAGTCGATCGCCTTGGAGGCGTTCAAGACCTTATCCGGCTCGATCGTCACCGGCGGCCCCACAAAGGCGACCTTCAGCTTCGGATTGCAATCCTTCATCATCTCCGCGATCTTCACATCGACGTGAAAACCGGGCGAGGAGGTGAACAGCACCATCAACTCGAAGTCTTTGGCCTGCGCCACCGTCTCCTCGATGGAAACGCCATGCGGCGGGGCGTCCAGAACCTTGCTGTTCTCCAGCATTCCGGCGGGATAGCACAGCCACACCGGATACCAGTAGGATTCGATCTCGCGGGTCGACGGCCATCGCGAACCAGCCCCGCCGTCAAAACCTTCAAAAGAAGGCGGATTCAGAAACAGAGTTCTCATCGGCACGGCGCTTTTGGAGTCTCCTTGTCTTCTAAAACGCTAGCGGTTGGAATCGGAGGCCAGATCCTCCGCCTTTTCCTGCCTGGTGAAGTTGCTGAAATCGACGTTAAGCTCCGCACGGCCGAAAATCCGCACCTCGGCGGTACTCTGAAAACGCTTCGGGATGGCGATCCCGTTCTGAATCTCGTACTCGTTGACAAAAACCACTTTCTTCAGAAAGATGGAAGGCGTCTTCACCAGCCGTCCCGCCTCGCGCACCGGCATTGCGGTCGCCTCGTCCAGCCACAGCTCCCCTTTGAACATTCCGATGCGCTTCTGGCGCGGCGTCACCTGGAAAATATGCACGTTTTGTCCGTCCCGCTGCGCCACGCCCTTGTATTTGAACTTGTAATTGGCCGGAACGATGGCGTTTTCCGGGGCTTCGGCCTCCGCCGCCAGATAACGCGTGATCACCTCATTTTTAATCGTGTTGTCACCGGAAAATCCCAAAGCCTTGTAGGTGATCTTCCCCAGCCTTGAGATGCGCCGGAGCGCGGTAAGCGTTCCCTGTTTTTCCAGCCGGGGCAGTTTCGCGTCGATGTTCACCCGCATCTGCGCGCCGAGCAGCGCCTCTTTTTGGGTCTGGCGCGCCGCCAGGTACTTGTTGATGATCTCCTGGCCTTCCTGGTCCCCGCCCGCTTCCGACGCGCTCACCAAGGCGCCCGCCAGCGCCACATACGCGCACGCAAGAACCGCCGCCCCGCCGAACACCCTTCTTGAAATCATCAAAGTCAACTCCAGTGTATCAGATGCGCCGTATCGTTACACGGCTGGCGCCACCCCGGCTTGCCGCTATTGCTTTCGATGCGATGAACACGCAGCCGGACGCGGCAAGATTGCCCTCCCATCCCCGGCGGGGCGGGGCTCGCGCCGGCAGGTCGAAAGCGATAGGATATCGGCTATGATTCCCAGACTGCTCCTGCTTGCGCTTCCGTTGATGGCCGGTTCGGTCCGCGTCTGGCAAACCAACAGCGCTGGTGATGAAGTCGACGTGATCGATGCGGCGAGCAACAAAATCGTTCTCAAGGTGAAGGATATCGAGGTGCCGCACGGCGTCGCGTTTTCCCCCGACGGCACGCGCGCCTATATCAGTTGCGAAGCGGAAAAAACGCTCTGGGCGGCGGATGCCCGGACCGGCAAGCTACTCGGCAAAGCGCCGCTGAGCGGACATCCCAACAACATCTCCATTTCCAAGGACGGCAGGCACGTCTTCGTGGCGATCGTCACCCAGCCCGGCGCGGTCGACGTCATCGACACCGCGAATATGACCCGCGTCAAAACCATCCGCACCCAAGGCGGCGTGCATAACACTTACGTCACGCCGGATGGAAAATGGGTCATCGCCGGATCCATCGTCGGCAAGATGCTGACCGTGATTGATCCCAACACGCTGGAGATCGCCTGGGAGAAGCCGTTTGACCGCGGCGTGCGCCCGATCGCCTTTGAGCAGAACCCGGATGGTTCGACGCGCCGCCTGTTCGTCCAGCTCTCCGGCTTCGACGGATTCGCCGTTCTGAATTTCGCCACGCACGAAGAAGAGCGGCGCGTGCAGAATCCCAGCCAACCCGGAGGAGGACACGCCGAAGGCGGAGCGCCGTCGCATGGCATCGGCGTGATGCCCGGAGGAAAAGAGCTGTGGGTGAACAGTTCGCCCAATAACGGAATTTTCATCTATTCGCTGCCGGATTTGAAGGTGCTCGGCTACGTGAAAACGGGAGAAGTGCCGGATTGGGTGACGTTTACGCCCGACGGCAAGCGGATCTACGTGGCCAATTCCGGATCGAACTCGGTGTCGGTGATCGATACGGCGTCGCGCAAGGAGATCGCGCGCATTCCGGTCGGCGAGGTTCCCAAGCGCAATGGAACGGTGGTTACGCCTTGAGGGAACGGCGTAAGTTTAATGAGACGGTTTCGCCGCCCGAATCCAGTCCGCGATCGTCTTATAGTCCGGATCGTCTTTTGAATGGAACTGCCGGCCGCCGCCGTGAAAGACGTCGCCGCCGGCGTCAGGCGCCAGCGGATGGTGCAATAGCCGGCTCTTATCGGGGTCGCCGGGCACCACCAGATTGGAAACCACCGCGAAGTTCTTGCGCGAGGCCTCTTCGCTCCAGCTCCTGGCGCCTTCGGGCAGCGGTTGGAGCCGGAAGGCGGTGTTCGCATCCACATGACAGGCCACGCAGCGGGCATGCGTCGGCCGCTTCTTCAAAAAAATCGGCTCGACTTTGGTTCGATAAACCTCGAAATCGAGCGACTGCGCGGAGGCGAGCGGGGCCAGAAGAATCAGCAGGCGTGCCCAAATCATGGATACAAGTATACTTCCGCGCCGGGAACGGAACAGGCGCCGGAACCGGCGGCCACTTCAAAACGTTGTCTGCGCTAGAATAAAAAAGCAACTGCCCGCCGCAGGCGTCTGCCCATACGGGGCCAACCATGTTTGAGAATTTAAGCGAGAAACTCCAGCGCGTCTTCAAGAATCTGCGCGGAGAAGGAAAGTTGACGGCCGAAAATATGGAATCGGCGCTGCGCGAGATCCGCCTCGCGCTGCTTGAGGCCGACGTCCATTTCCGCGTCGCCCGGCAGTTTATCGAAGCCGTGAAGGAAAAGGCGATGGGCGCCGAAGTGCTCACCGCGCTCTCCCCCAGCCAGCAGGTGGTCAAGATCGTGCGCGACGAGATGGTCAAGATGCTCGGCCAGCATCAGGCCAAGCTGCGCACCGCCAACGAGCCGCCCAGCGTCATGATGATCGTGGGCCTGCAAGGCTCCGGCAAAACGACCTCCACCGCGAAGCTGGCGCGGTGGCTTTCCAAAAACGGCAGCTCGCCGATGATGGTTTCCGTCGACGTCTATCGTCCCGCGGCCCGCCAGCAACTGAGCGTGCTGGCGCGCGATCTCAAGCTGCCCGTTTACGAAGGGACGCCGGAACAGACCCGGCCGGCCGAACTGGCCCGCTCGGCGCGGAAGGAAGCGATGCAGACCGGACGCGATGTTCTGCTGGTGGATACCGCTGGGCGCCTGCACATCGACGACGAACTGATGGCGGAGCTGAGCGAACTCAAGCAACTGCTGAATCCGTCCGAGATTCTGTTCGTCGCCGACGCCATGACCGGCCAGGACGCGGTCAAATCGGCCGACGAATTCCACAAGCGGCTCGGCATCACCGGCGTGATTCTCACCAAGATGGACGGCGACGCGCGCGGCGGCGCTGCGCTCTCCATCCGCGCCGTCACCGGCCAGCCGCTGAAGTTCGTCGGCGTCGGCGAAAAACCGGATGCGCTCGAGCCGTTCCATCCCGATCGCGTCGCGCAGCGCATTCTGGGCATGGGCGACGTGCTCAGCCTGATCGAAAAGGTCGAGGAGACGATCGATCAGAAGCAGGCCGAGGAGATGCAGCGGAAGCTGCTGGAAGACGATTTCACGCTGGGCGATTTCCGCGACCAGATCCGGCAGTTGCGCAAGCTGGGCCCGCTCGAATCACTGCTTGGCATGATGCCGCAGATCGGGCCGATCAAGGATCTGAAGAACCTGAAGGTGGATGAGAAGGAGATCACCCATCTGGTGGCCATCATCGACTCGATGACCCCACAGGAGCGCGCCAATCACATGATCATCAACGGCGCGCGGCGCCGGCGCATCGCCCGGGGCTCGGGCACCACGGTGCAGGAAGTCAATAATCTGCTCAAGCAGTATTCGCAGGCGCGCAAGATGATGAAGAGTTTTACCGGGGGCGGAGGTTTTCTCGGAAAACGTCTGGGGAAGCTGAAGTTGCCTATGGGATTTGGACCACAATAGAGAAGCGGCCGCTGGCCAGCCTAGGAGCTTAACAGAAATGCTGATGATTCGTTTGGCGCGATTCGGCGGAAAGAAGAAGCCGGCCTATCGCGTGGTGGTGATCGAAAAGGAACGGGCGCGCGACAGCCGTGCGGTGGAAGTGGTGGGAACCTACAATCCCGTGGCCAAGCCCGCCGTGGTGAAGCTGAATCACGAGCGCATCGCGCACTGGATGAAAAACGGGGCCCGTCCTTCCGATACAGTCGCCCGTCTTCTCAAGTCGAATCCGACACCCGCCGCTTGAGCGTTCCTTGGTACAATCGACGCAACAGGAGGGTGAAAACGGGTGAAAGAGTTAGTGACCGAAATCGCCAGGGCGCTGGTGGATATTCCGGAGCAGGTATCGGTTCGCGAAGTGGAAGGCGAACAGGTCACGGTTCTCGAGCTGCGCGTGGCGCCGAGCGATTTAGGTAAGGTGATCGGCAAGCAGGGACGCACCGCCCGGTCGATTCGCACGCTGCTCGGAGCGGCGGGGATGAAGCTCAACCGGCGGTTCACGCTGGAGATTTTGGAATAGAAGTCGCGGTCGGCAGGTTGCTTCGCCCGCGCGGCCGGCGCGGCGAGTTTCTGGCGGAAATTTATAGCTCCCATCCGGGCCGGGCGGACCATCTGGAGCAGGTGGTGCTACAGCTCGGAGAGCGCCGGTTGCCCGCCCGCCTGGAGCAGGTTTGGTATCACCAGGGCCGGCCGGTGCTGAAATTCTCCGGGATCGATTCGATCGGCGACGCCGAACCCTGGACCGGCGCCGATCTTCTGGTCCCGGAGCCGGAGCGCGCCCGGCCGCGGGAAGGCGAATTTTCCCACGCTGATCTGATCGGCTGCCGGATTGTGGCCGGATCCGAAGTGGGGAAGGTGACCGGAGTGGAGGATTATGGCGGCGCTCCGCTGCTGCGCGTAGAAACCGGCGGCGGGCGCGAAATTTTGATTCCCTTCGCGCGCGCGATCTGCCGCGAAATCGATGTGGCGGCGAAGACGATCCGCATCGATCCGCCGGAGGGCTTGCTGGATTTGTAGGGAACGACGCCGCCGGCAGCCGCCAAACGCCGGCTTTGGCTTGAAGATGAAGTTTCACATCCTGACGATCTTTCCGGAATTTTTCCGCGGGCCATTCGAGCACGGCGTGGTGCAGCGCGCCCGGCAGGCGGGGCTGGTCGAAATTTGTATCCACGATCTGCGAAACTGGACTCATGACCGTCATCGCACGGTCGACGACCGGCCTTTCGGCGGCGGAGAGGGGATGCTGCTGAAACCGGAGCCGATCTTTGAAGCGGTGGAAGCGATCTGGCCGGCTCGAAACGCCCGGCAGCGGGTGGCGCTGCTTTCGGCGCAGGGCCGCAGGTTTGACCAGGCGATGGCGCGCCAGTACTCCGCGCTCGACGGGCTGCTGCTCATCTGCGGCCGCTACGAGGGCGTCGATGAGCGCGTCGCCGAGCATCTGGCCGACGACGAAATCTCGATCGGCGATTATGTGTTAAGCGGCGGGGAGCTGGCGGCGGCGGTGGTGGTCGACGCGGTGGCGCGGCTCGGTGCCGGCGTGCTGGGCAATGAGCGCTCGGCTGCCGCCGAATCATTTGAAAACGGCCTGCTCGACTGCCCGCAGTGGACGCGGCCGGCGGATTTTCGCGGCTGGAAAGTGCCGGAGGTGCTGATGGGGGGAAACCACCAGGAGATCCGGCGATGGAGAGACGAGGCGGCGCGGCGCAAGACCGCGCGGCTTCGGCCCGATTTATTAGAAAGGGAACGGAAATGAATAACGCGGTACTGACCAAAGTCGTCAACAAGCATAAGAAGGCGAACCACCCCGAGTTTCGTCCCGGCGACACCATTCGCGTGCACGTCAAGATCAAAGAAGGCGATAAAGAGCGGCTGCAAGCCTTCGAGGGCACGGTGATCGCCCGCCACAACACCGGCATGGGCGAGACCATCACCGTCCGCAAGATCAGCTTCGGCCAGGGCGTCGAGCGCATCTTCCCGGTGCACGCCCCGGTGATCGACCACATCGACGTGGTCCGGACGGGCCGCGTCCGCCGCGCCAAGCTCTACTATCTGCGCGGGTTGAAGGGCAAGGCCGCCCGCCTGCGCGAGCGCGAGTAGCGCCGGTCCTTCCCCCCGGCACACGGCGGAAAGGATTCTTTGAGCCTGACCATGCCCACCAGCTATTACGAGCGCGCCGCCCGCAGGCAGGGCTACCGGGTAATCGCCGGACTCGACGAGGCCGGGCGGGGATCGCTGTTTGGACCGGTCCTGGCCGCGGCCGTCGTGCTCGATCCGGAGCGGCCGGTGCGCGGTCTGGACGATAGCAAGGCGCTCGAGCCGGCGCGGCGCGAAGTGCTGGCCGGGCGTATCCGCGAGCGGGCCTTGGCCTGGGCTGTGGGCGCGGCCGACCCTTTCGAAATCGATCGCCTCAACATTTACCAGGCTTCGCTGCTGGCCATGCGGCGCGCGCTCGAGGCGCTGCCGGCACAGTGCGATTATCTTCTGCTCGACGCCGTCACGCTCAACGTTCCCCTCGCGCAGAAATCGCTGATTCACGGCGATTCGCTCTGCTTTTCGATCGCCGCCGCGTCGATTCTGGCCAAGGTCCACCGCGACGCGGCGCTCAGGGCCTGGGATGAAGTTTTTCCCGAGTACAACTTGAAGAACAACAAGGGATATTCGACGCCGGATCACCTCGCCGCGCTGGCCCGTCTCGGCCCCACCACCTTGCACCGCTTCAGTTTCGAGCCGGTTCGCGCCGTGAGCCGCTACCCTGTCTGGACCGGCTATCCGCAACCGGCGCCGGAACAACGTGAGCTGTTCGCATGTCCTTAAGCCCGGAGAATGTCCCGCAACTTTCGCCGCCCGATGCGGTCGCCGAGCAGTCTCCCAAAACGGCCCGCAAGTGGCAGAAACGCCTTCTGGGGATCTGTTTCGCCATTTTTAGCTTCGAAATCGGCCTGTTTCTGGTCATTTTTCCCTGGATGGACGACACCTGGGACCTGAACTACTTCAACTCGGTGGTTCCCGCCCTGCAAAGCGTCTGGGACGATCCGTATTTCCGCGGCGCACTGACCGGCCTGGGATTCGTAAATATTTACATCGCCTGCCAGGAAGTGATCCGCCTTCTTCGCCGGAATTGAAACGTCCGGGCTTCCACCGGTATCTATCCTCCAGTTCCATTCCAGAGCCAGGCGGGCCCGCCGGTGGAAGCCCGTCCTCTTCGTCCGATGTGGAGGGCGGGTTTCCTCCTGCGCGTGGAGCTTCAGCCCCGTTCGATTTCAGGCTCGGAAACGAGAATGGCTCCGTGGCGGGCCAACTCCGCCAGAAACTCCTTCAGCTCGGCAGCCGGGAACTGGTGTTCAAAGCGGCGGCAAAAGTCGGCGACCGATAGCGGCGCGGATTGCGAGAGATGATCGAACAAGGGAAGGGTCGCGTCGCTGAACGTCAATTCCTTGCCGGCAAAAGCGATCCTGATATCGCCCGGTTCAGCGCCCGGTTTGGGGCGAAAGCCCGACGGCGAGCCGAGCGTAATGATCGAATCGTCCGAATCGGGCAGGACTTCTGGCGTCGCGCTGGCGGGAAGGCTGAAGCGGGGGCGGCGGTCCGAGGTGGCCTCCAGATGATCGAGAAATCTTTCGATCAGATCCTCGCCGCCCAGCAGATTCGCGATGATTTCCCGCACCGCGGCCAGATATTTGCGCTGATTTTCCTGATCCCAGAATCTCGGTAAATCCATTCGCAGCAGCTCGTTGGCGGCCAGGTCCCGCATCGCCCATTCAACCAGCTTGATGCCCGTCGGCGGATGCAGACCGGCGGTCAAATGCATCGTGGGCTCATCGAGCGGAGTGACGATGTGCCACCATCCCCGCGGGATGTACAACACATCCCCGGGCTTTAAAACTCCGTCGAAGACCGGATCGAGCGACAGCAGGTCGGGCTTTCGTTCGGTCTTGTAGGTGACCGGATAACGGTCCGTGGGGCGGAAGACTTTCCAGTGCTTGGGGCCTTCGATCTGAAGGATGAAGACGTCGTGGGCGTCGTAGTGGAGGTCGAATCCGGGTGAAGACCGCCAGCTCGCGTACAGATTCACCTGCACGACGCTGCGGGTGGCGGCTTCCAGGCCTTCGGCCAGCGCCCGGATGGGCGGGTGCAAGGCGTCGATCTCATTCAGAATCAAGCTGGCGCCATCCCGCAGGTGGGCCACGACTGCGGAAGAGTGGGGCGACTGGATCGAATGCCCGGAAACCGTGTACTTGGTTTTTAAAAACGACGCAAGCGGCAGTTGCGTCCCCTCCTTCGACATCCGCAGATGCGGCGCAACCGCCTGATAAGAAAGTATATTGTTCAGCTCGCGCCAGCCCAGAAGCTCACGGAACTTTTGCCGATGCCCGGGAATCGAGAGAAATTCCTCCCCGAGATACTTTTCAAGAAAGCGTGCCTCCGGCTCCGGTGCGAGGAGAGCGGATAAGCTATGCGGCGGACGGGATAGTTGCGGGGTGCCCATTTTTAAGACGCAAGACGGCTCGGTGCAGTCTCAAAGGATACTTTGCAGTGCAAAAAATTGTCAACACCCGCTGCGGTAATGGTTCCTGCTTTGGGACTTCTGGGTTCTTTTGCGCGCACCCGGCGGGCGGCTCGCTGAAGGGGATCCATTTCTCCAGTCATCTGAAGTGAAATGCCTTAGCCTCATTGTGGCGGGCGGGTCAGGGGAATCGCCGGAGCAGGCTTTCGCTGGCATGGGGAATCGCCGTGCGGCGGGCATCCTTTGGTACTACGGATTTTTCTTAGGAAGATCGCTAAGGGTCCCTCAGATACGATAAGGTGTCGCTCTTAGCGCGAGTCTGCCGAAAGTACTAGCGCGGGAACGCATAAATTTGAGTGGAACGGGTGTGAACAATGTTGAAGATTAAAAAAGTAGCTCTACTGTGTGCTACAATCCCCTTGTCGATTGGCGCTGGGAATTATGCGAAGTCGGTTCTTGCCTCCGGCCCTGGACCAGCAGCCGATGGTTTCACGGCGATGGTTTCTGGCCCTGGACCTGCCGCAGACGGGTTCTCTGGCCCCGGGCCTGCCGCAGACGGGTTCTCTGGTCCTGGACCTGCCGCAGACGGGTTCTCTGGCCCCGGGCCTGCCGCAGACGGGTTCTCCTCCTAAGAGTCCTGGCTTTAACGTAAGCTCTTCTGCGGTCCCGCGCTGTACTAATGCAGAGTTTGAGCTGTTGAATTTTAATTCAAACTGGAAAATCTCAGGCCAGCATTGTATATGCTGGCCTTTTAAATTTTTAGCTAAGCGGCGCTAGGTCTATGAGCAGATTTTATGAACTCGCCGCTCCCCTGCTCGAAATGGGAATAGTGGGCATTCTTGTGCTCGTTCTGGTTTTTCTCATCTCGGGCCGGTTTTACAGGTATTGGGCCGTGCTCGCTTATGTTGTTTGGGAGATCGTAGCCAATTTGGCGTTCACGGTCGCCGATATCCTTTATCATGGGAGTTGGTCGGCGCAGCGCTACACGACAGCGCAGTTACTTTATGCTCGCCTGTACTGGACCAATGACGTGCTGGTTGATCTTTTCCGGTTTGTACTGATTATTCTGCTAATTTACATGGCTTCGGAAGGCTCGAAACGTGTTTCTGGCTTCGTTTTGGGAACGATCGTTTTGGCGGCGCTCGTTCTTCCGTTCGCGCTGTTTGATCGAAACATCCGGATGATCGAGGTTGGGGCGATGCGCCTCCCGTTTCCCACCACACTCTGGTTCCAGAGCACCAGCGAGCTGCTCAATTTTGGCGCTGCTATTATGAATTTAATTCTGTGGACTCGATTGCTGGCTTCACGGCAGCGCGATCCGCAAATCGTGCTGGTGAGCCTCGGGCTTGGCATCGTGGTAACGGGCACCGCAATGGCTTATGGCGTGCGCCACTTGATCGGGAACCAGGAGTTCAAAGCGGTGGGCTACCTCATCATGAACCTTAGCCAACTGCTCGGATGGCTGGTCTGGTGCCGCGCTTTCTGGCCTGCGGCGAAAACCCAGGAGGCCGTGAAATCCCCCGTTTCTTCCGTGTAAACCGGGCGCCACGCGGCATGATTTCACCAGTTTCCCAAGAATCATCGTAGAATTTCTGAATCGATGGAAACGATCCTCCAGGATTTTCGTTTCGGCTTACGGGTACTGCGGCGGAGCCCGCTGGTGGCGATCTCCATCATCGCGGTGCTCGGGCTGGGAATTGGCGCCAATTCCGCGATGTTCGGCATACTGGACGGCCTTTTGCTGCATTCCGTTCATTATCCGGATCCGCAGAAACTGGTATTTGTCTGGAGCGTCGACGCGCAGGGCGCTCTGAGCAACGTATCGGCCGCCGATTATCTTGACTTTCGAAGAAAAGCAAAAACTCTT
Source organism: Terriglobia bacterium (assembly GCA_021324615.1). Classification (GTDB taxonomy): domain Bacteria; phylum Acidobacteriota; class Terriglobia; order Bryobacterales; family Bryobacteraceae; genus Palsa-187. Next base: position 100,166 of record JAJPIT010000110.1, read on the forward strand.
GCCGATGCCGCAGCGTGGAGTTCGACTTCGCTGGTCTTCCGGGGCGGGGAGCGGCCGCGCCAGCTCGGCGGCGCGCGCGTCACCGCAAATTTTTTCCGGACGCTTCGCGTAAAGCCGATTCTCGGCCGCACGTTTCTTCCCGATGAGGATGGCATCGATAATCCGGCCAACGCGGCTCGCTCGGTGGTGATCAGCTACCGGCTATGGCAGGAGGACCTGGGCGCCGACCCCAACATTCTGGGCCGCACCGTGCACATCGAGGCGACGCCCTACACCATCATCGGAGTGATGCCGCCCAATTTTCAGTTCTGGTGGCGGCCGCACGACCTTTGGATTCCCGTCTCGCTTGATCCGAACGAGCGGGATTACCGCAACTTGACCCTGGTCGCGCGGATCCGGGCGCCGCGATCTGCGGTCAAAGCCGAGATGAACGTGCTGGCGCGCGCGCTGGCCGACGCCTATCCGAAGAGCGATAAAGGATGGACGGTGCTGGTGGAGGGGCTGGAAGAGCGTTTTTTCAACCGCACGTTCCGGCTGCGCCTGCTTCTCGCTTCGGCGGCGGTGGGACTGGTTTTGCTGATCGCCTGCGCCAATGTCACGGGATTACTGCTGGCCCGCTCGGCGGCCCGCAGCCAGGAGTTCGCCATTCGCGTCTCGCTGGGCGCCAGCGGATGGCGGCTGGGGCGGCAACTGCTGAGCGAAGCCGCGCTGCTGGCTCTGGCCGGCGGGATTGCGGGGCTGGCGATCGCCTGGGTGCTGATCCGGGCCATTCCGGCGCTGGTTCCCTCGGCGGTGATTCCCACCGGCTCGATCGAGCTGAACGGCGCCGTGATCTTCTTTTGCCTGGCCGCCTCGGCGGTCACCTGTCTTCTGGTCGGACTGGCGCCGGCGCTGGCGGTAAGCCAGCCGGGGACGCAGACGACGTTAAGATCCGCGCGCACCACCGGTCCGGGGCGCGCGCCGCAGCATCTCCGGCAGGCGCTGGTGGCGGGCGAGATTGCCGTCGCCATGATGCTGCTGGCCAGCGCGTGGCTGATGGTGGGGAGCCTGCGCGCGCTCACCCGGCTGGATCCGGGATTCGATCCCAGCAATGTGCTCACGCTGCGGGTGGTGGTTCCCAATGCCAAATACGACGGCCCGCAGGAGGCGAGATTTTTCGCCCAGGCGCGCGAGCGCATTGCCGGCCTTCCCGGCGTGGAATCGGCCACCCTGGGAACTTCGCTGCCCAATGCGACCAACGGCATGCGGGTGCGCTTTGACCGCCGGGATTCGCCGCGCGAGGAGGCGCAGCAGCCCAGCGCGGCCTACAATGCGGTCGGGCTGGACTATTTCCGCACGCTGAAGATTCCGCTCAAGCGCGGCCGGCTGCTGGAGGAAACCGATAACGAGCGCTCCAAGCCGGTCGCGGTGGTGAGCGAGGACTTTGCGTCCCGCTATTTTCCGCAGCAGGACCCGACCGGAGAGGAGCTGGTGGTGTATCGCCCGATCCGGCCCGCGGGCGAGGAGCGCGCCACGATCGCCATCGTGGGAGTGGTGGGAGACATCGATCTCAGCACCTTTTCCGCGGATACCAGGAGCATGATTTACGTGCCGTTCGCGCAGAATCCGTTTTCGCGCACGGTTCAGTTCGCCGTGCGCGCCCAAGGAAATTCCGCGGCCCTGGCGCCGGCGGTTCGCGCGGCGTTCGCCTCCTTGGATGCCGAGCAGCCGGTGGAGCAGGTGGCCATGCTCGATCAACTGTTGGCCAACCTGTTCGCCGAACCGCGCTTTGAGGCGCGGCTGATGGGCTCTTTTGCCGGGCTGTCGCTGCTGCTCGCCGCGATCGGAATTTATGGCGTGAACGCCTACTCGGTCGCCCAGCGCCGCGGCGAGATCGGGCTGCGGATGGCGCTGGGCGCGAGCCGGCGCGACGTCCTGCGCGAGGTGATCTGGCGCGGGCTGCTGCCGACGGTGATCGGGATCGCGCTCGGGTGCGCCGGATCTGTATCGATGATGTTCTGGCTGAAGTCCGTTCTGGTGGGCGCGATGCCGCCGGACCCGCTGGCCTTCATCGGAGCCGCGCTGCTGCTGAGCACGGTGGCGCTGATCGCCTGTTATGTGCCGGCCCGCGGCGCGACGCGGATCGATCCGGCGATCGCGCTGCGGGCGGAGTAATCGGGACAAATCCCTAAGGCGGCGGAAGCAGCCGCACTTTCAGCCCCGCCGATACGGCTTGCGCGGCGAAATCGACCAGCCCGTCGCCGACCAGGAAGTTGGGGCGGTTGCACTGCACGCGAATTCTGCCGCCGCTCGCCGCTTGCAGATAAAATACCGCCTGCGATTGAAAGTACGGCCCGTCGTCGCCCGGGGATGCGCCGGGGCGGCGGGCCAGGCGAATCTCCGGATCGGCCACGGCCAACTCCCCGGGCGGCGGCGGCTGGTCGGAGGAGATGCCACACACCTCGGCGTCCATGCCCACCTGGGCGCTTCCAGAGTGGGAAACAAGCTGCGGCGCGGAGTGTTTCCCGGTCCAGGTTTTCTCGATCAGCAGCGGGCGCGAAGCCAGAGTGGTCAAGACACTCTCCGTTTCGGGCGTGGGCTCAAACCTCAGCGCGGCCAAGCGGCGGCGGAGCGCGTCCAGAAGAACGGGGTCCCGGCTGAGCGAAAGCACGTCGCTCCAACGGGCCGGCCGGGGCCCGACAAACGTGCCGTCTTCCTTCTGGCACGGCGTTTCCGGACAGTAGCCGGCGCGCGCATAGACTGTGACGCCGGGGCGGTTCACCGCAACATGCAGGCTGCGCCACATTCGCGTGTTTGTAATCCCGGTGGCCGCGAAGGTGAGCTGATAATGCGTGCGGATATCGCGCGCGATTTCGGCGTAAACGCGCTGAAGCTGGCCGGCTCCGGCGCGCAGCATCTGGCCTCCGGACTGCGCGGTGATCTTTGACAGCATCGAAAAATCGCTGTCGGGGGAGCCGGAGTCGAAAGCGATGGCATACACGGTGATGCCGCGGCCCAGCATGGTGGAGGCGATCTCCGGCCAGGAGTGCGCCGACGAATTTTCGCCGGCATCGGTGAACAGCACCAGAAATTTCGATCGCGAGGTTTCATCCTTGGGCGGGGCGGGGGCCGCGGATGGGCTGCTCACTAAAGGACCGATTTCGCCCTCGCCTGCCG
>JAJPIT010000024.1 GCA_021324615.1 Terriglobia bacterium
CGCATCATGAGCGACGTCGAAGGCGTGCGCAACCTGATCGGCACCGGCCTGGTGGATTTCGTCGGCGGCCTGATGACCGCGCTGTTCGCGCTGGTGGTGCTGATCCGCATCAGCCCCCTGATGACGGCGATCACGTTCCTTTTCGTGGTGATTTTTTCCTTCGTCATGAAGCAGGCGTTCACCAGGATCCGCCCCATTTTCCGCGAGCGCGGAAAGATCAACGCCGAAGTCACCGGGCGGCTCACCGAATCGCTGGGCGGCGTGCGCGTGGTCAAGGGATATCACGCCGAAGAAAGCGAAGCACAGGTTTTTTCGGGCGGCGTCGAGCGGCTGCTGCAAAACGTTTTGAAGTCGCTCACCGCCACTTCCCTGATGAGCCTTTCGGCCACGGTTCTGATGGGCATCGTCGGCGCGATCGTGTGGTTCATCGGCGCGCGGCAGATCTTCAACGGAACCCTGACTCTCGGCGACCTGATGACCTTCATCGCGTTCCTGGCGTTTCTGATCGCGCCCGTGATCCAGGTGGTCAGCATCGGAACGCAGTTGACCGAAGCGCTCGCCGGCCTGGACCGCACCCGCGAGGTTCTTTCAGAAAGCCGCGAAACCAGCGATCCGCGCCGCGTGGTGGCCATCGGGCCGATCCGCGGCGAAGTGGTTTTCGAAAATGTGGGTTTCTCCTACGAAGCCTCCAAGCAGGTCCTCTACGACGTCAGCTTCCGCTCCGATCCGGGGACTGTCACCGCGCTGGTCGGCCCCTCGGGCTCCGGCAAATCGACCATTATCAGCCTCATCAGCGCCTTCCACACGCCCAACCAGGGTCGGATTCTGGTCGATGGCGTCGATCTTTCCACCGTCCGCCTGGACAGTTACCGCACCCAGCTCGGGGTGGTGCTTCAGGATACGTTCCTGTTCGATGGAACGATCCAGGAAAACATCGCCTTCGCGCGGCCGGGCGCCTCGAAAGAGGAGATTCTGGAGGCCTGCCGCATCGCCCGCGTGGATGAATTTGCCGAAAACTTCGAAAAAAAGTACGATACCATCGTCGGCGAACGGGGCGTGAAATTGTCCGGAGGACAACGTCAACGCGTCTCCATCGCCCGCGCCATCCTCGCCAATCCGCGGATTCTAATTCTGGATGAAGCCACCTCAAGTCTCGACTCGGAGTCGGAGGCGCTCATCCAGGAAGGCTTGAAGTACCTGATGAAAGGACGCACCACCTTCGTCATCGCGCGCCGGCTTTCCACCATCCGCCGCGCCGATCAGATCCTGGTGGTGGAGGCGGGCCGCATCGTCGAGCGCGGCACGCACGAATCGCTGTACGCCCTGGGCGGCCGCTACTGGGATCTGTACACGCGCCAGCACGGGGTCGAATCGAATCTTTTCCTCGCTCCCGGCGAAGGCGACCGGGTGGAAGAGAGCGCCGGCGGATCGCCCAAGGAACCGGCGGCAATCAACGAAACGATGCGCCTGCTGCGCGGCGGCTAGCAGCGCGTCGAGGAACGGCTACCGCTGCACTCTCGGTCCCGGCCCCCGGGCGAAACTCGACATCGGCGGCGGCGCAACGGGTTCCGGCTCGGGCGCGGTTTTCTTCGGGCGCGAATCGAGCCGGGTCAGAATCATCTCTTCTTTGACGCGGGCGAACTTCGGCGTGCCCGGCTGGGCTCCCGTCGCCGCGGCCATTTCATCGGTGATCTCCTGCGATGCCGGCAGATACTTCTGGAAGTAGTTCCGGATGCGGTCCTGCACCAGCCGCTGCTCGGAATACACCATCAGGTACAAGACCACTTCGCCCGGCGCCTTCGACAACACTTGGTAAAGCTGGGACGGTTTTTGCAGTTTGGGGCTGCGCATCTCCTTCTCGAACTTTTTCGCTGCCGCCTCCAGCTTCTGCCCGGCGGCCGCCTCGGCCTTGGTCAGCCCGGCGGCCTTGATCAGGGCGGACCGTTCCTTCGCGTTCAGCTCCTCCATCAGGATCGCCAGAAACAGCGGCATCGCGTTCACGCGGTAATCGGCCGGCGCTGTCTGCCGGGCCTTTTGCAGCTTGAGGAACGTCGCCAGATTCAGCTTGCCGCCTGCCAGTGCGGGCGAATACAGCGTGATCAGCTTTTCCTCCTCCAGCGCGCGGAGCAGGTCCCCGATCAGCGGCTCGGCCGCGATGCGCCGGAGCTCGGCGCCCAGCGCTTCCGGCGTGATCCTGGCCAGCATCCCGGCTTCCCGCGCGTTTTCGTATTGCAGCCGCGTCCGTTCGTCGATGGCGTAGCCCAGCCGCACCTTGAAGCGGATCAGCCGCAGCATCCGCGACGGATCGTCCCAGAACACGTAGTTGTGAATGGCCCGCAGCTCCTTCCGCTCGATATCGCCCACGCCATTGGTCGGATCGATCGGCAGCCCGAGCGACGCCCGGTTGAGCGATAACGCGATGGCGTTGATCGTAAAATCCCGCGAGCGCAGATCCTCGTGAATGGTGGCCGGCGTCACCTGTGGTTTTCCGCCCGATTTGGCGAACTTCTCCGAATGCGCCATGCCGATCGACGCCGTCACTCCGGGCGGAAACTCCAGCTCCAGGCACTTTCGAAGGTCGTCGGCGCCGGTGATTTTGGCCCCCGCCTTCTCGATCGCTTTGGCCAGCTTCAACGGGTTGGCTTCGACCGTAAAATCCAGATCCCGCACCGGAAAGCCGCCGATCATGTCGCGCAGCGCGCCGCCGGTCAGAAACAGATTCGACCCGGCCGCGAGCTTCTGCATTTCGCCCACCACGCGGAACTGTTCCGTACTCAGGTGGCTTTCCAGCATGAACATGTAATCGCTCATTCGATCCCGTCCTCAGCCCTAACCGCCAGCCGGCCCTCTACGCCCGCGGATGATGTTGATCGACTGTTTCCCGAAGCCGGCGCCGCGCCACGTGCGTGTAAACCTGCGTGGTGGATATGTCGGCGTGCCCGAGCATGACCTGCACGCTGCGCAGATCGGCTCCGCCTTCCACCAAGTGCGTCGCAAAACTGTGCCGCACCAGGTGCGGCGTCAAATGGCGATAGATCCCCGCCCGGCGTCCATGCCGCCGGAGCAGTTTCCAAAATCCCTGCCGGCTTATGGCCCGGCCCCGCGCGGTAACGAACAGAAACCGGCTGGCCCGGCCCTTCAGCAACGCCGGCCGGCCATTTGCGAGATATTCCTCGATCGCCCGCCGCGCCGACTGGCCAAAAGGAACCAGACGCTGTTTGTTCCCCTTGCCGGTCACCCGCAGCACGCCCAGGCCGGCTTCCACCGCAGCCAGCTCCAACCTGCACAGCTCGCTGACGCGCAGACCGGCGGCATAGAGCAGCTCCAGCATCGCCCGGTCGCGCAGGCCGGCTGGCCGATCCTCACCGGGCGCCTGCAAGAGACGATGAATTTCCTCTTGATTCAAATATTTGGGCAGCGTGGACCACTGCCTGGGACTGCTCAGAAACTCGGTCGGGTCGCGGTCGATTTCGCCCTCCCGAACTAAAAATCGATAGAAATTCCGCAGGGTCGTGATGTGCCGCGCAACCGACCGCGCCGACAGTCCCGCGTGGTATAAAGAATCGATATATGCGGAAAGCTGCTCGGCGGACACCTCTTTCGCCGGAACTTTGCTTTCTGCGCTAAACCTCTCTAAATCAAACCGGTAGGATGCAATCGAGTTGTCCGCCAACCCCTTTTCTACCCGGCAGAAGTTCAGGAAAGATTCGAACCGCGCCGAATCGCGGGCAAACCCGTTCATTAGAGCTAATGATACAATACTTGCGAAATTGTTTGAAAGGAAATCCTGGAAGAAAAGGTGATAAGTGGCTGGAAGCGCCCACAAAAAGGTCCTGGTGTCCCGTTTCGACCGGGAGACGCTGCGCGGTTTCGTGCAGTCCCCCGGCGGATTGACCGCCGACCAGATTGAGCTTCTCACGCCCGGAGGCGAACTGGTAAAAATCCCCTATTCGGAAACCAAAGTGGTTTGTTTTGTTCGCGATTTCGCCGCCGGCGAGACCTGGCGCCAGCACCGCGCCTTTTCCAGCCGCCCGAAATCAGCCGGTCTGTGGGTGCGCCTGCGTTTTCGCGACGGCGATTCCCTGGAAGGGGTCCTTCCCAACGATCTCATGCAAATCGATTCCTCCGGCTTTAGCCTGGTCCCGCCCGACCCGACCTTTCAGAACCAGCGAATCTTTGTTCCACGCTGGGCCCTCGAACACGTCCAGGTTCTGGGAGTGATCGGAAGCCCGCTTCGCCGGCGTGCCGGCAAGAAGGCCGAGAAGAAAAAAGAAGATCAGTTGGAGATGTTCGAGGATCGCTAAGGGCTGGTTCGTGTTGCTGCCGCGCGCTTGGTTTGTTGTTCTTTCGCTTCCCGCCTTCGCCCAGGTCACGGTTCAAGCCGTCACCGACGCCGCCGCTTTCGGGCCGCGCGTCGCTCCCGGCTCGATCGCTACCATTTTTGGAACCAATCTGGCCGCCACCAGTATTCAGGCCTCCGGCTATCCGCTACCCACTTCGCTCGGGGGAACCACCGTCATGGTGGAAGGCGTCGCGGCGCCGCTGTTTTACGTCTCGAGCGGCGTGATCAATTTTCAGGTCCCTTCGTCGACCCCCACCGGATCGGCCACGCTCATCGTGCAGGCTCCCGGCGGGACCAGCGCCGCCTTTACCTTCACCGTGCTGGCCCAGGCGCCGGCGATCTTTCAAAGCGGCCTCAACCGCGCCGTGGCCCAGAACAGCGATGGATCCACCAACAGCGATGCCAACCGCGCCCCCGCCGGCTCCGTACTGACCATTTATTTCACCGGCCAGGGACCGGTCACCAATGCCGTGCCCGATGGAGCCGCCGCGCCCGGCTCGCCGCTCTCCAATTCCACCGCCAACTATAGCGCGGCCATCGGGCCGGCCCAGGCAAGCGTACAATTTCTCGGTCTGGCTCCGGGCTACGCCGGCCTCGCCCAGGCGAACCTTGTCGTCCCCGCGCTGGCCACCGGGGACTATCCGCTGGTGATCAATATCGGGGGAATCGTCAGCACGTCGGCGATGGTTTCGGTTTCCGGTCAGGGCTCGTTCACCAGCCCGCTCGCCCTTGCCGGATTCGCGCCGTTCGCCAGCGCCAACACAGCGGGCACCGCACTGCTGAACAATACGGTTTACGTCTGCGGATCGGACCAGATCACCATGGTCGACGTGAGCGACCCCACACAGCCCAGGGTCGCCGGATCGTTCGGCGGCGCGCAGTTGAACGGCCAGGGGACGATTTGCGCGATCAATCCGAACACCAGCCCGCCGATCCTGGTGGACGTGGTGGGCGCCTATGCGCTGAACAGCAATATGGCGTTCGCGGTTTACAGCCTCGCGAATAATCAATCGCCGGCGCTGCTCACGGTCGCCGCGACGCCCTATCCTTACATCGTCAGCCTCAGCTTTTCCGGCACCGCCGGTTTTGTCACCACCAGTTATTTCAGTTTCTATACGAACAGCTTCTCGATCTTCGGCCAGACCGGCGAATTTGCGGCTTTCGATTTCACCAATCCGTCCCAGCCGCAGCTTCTCTCCGTTCTGTCGCCGAGTTCTCTCAGCGATCAGGAGCTGAAACCGTACGCCGCCGCGGTCGATTCCACCGGATTCGCCTACATCGCCAGCAGCACCGGGACCGGGAGCAATACCGGCGGCACGGGCGTGATCGATGTGGTGAGCATCGCCACGCCGACGGCGATGTTCGGGGTCGAGCAGGTTCCGGCCAGCCCGGCCGCGATCCTGCTCAGCTTCGATATCTCCGGCAACACGCTACTGGCCTGTGGCAACACCACCGAAAACCGGAATCCCGGCATTCCGAACTTCGGCTTTACCGGCTATCTCACGCTGACGGCGATGAACGTTTCTGCGGTGGAAACACCATTGATTGTCAATAGCATCCAAACCAATCTTCAAGTCAACGGTACGTTCTATACCACGGCCTTCAACAACGGCGTTTTCGCCATTGTCAACAACGCGCCCGTTTCCGATTACAACGGCCCGCCGTCGCTGATGATCGTCGACGCCCGCACGCCCTCGAATCTGATCCTGTATCCGGTGCAATCGCAATTCGGATTGGGGGCAATGGTGGCCACCACTGGCGGATACCTGCTGGCGGGCAGCGATCTGGGACTGTACGTGTACAAACTCCAGCTTTAAGCGCCGCGGTCCTGCCGGGGTCAGGCGATCCGCAGATTGGCATCGGCTTTTAAGCCCGCATCCGCAAACTCGCCGCGCCGCAGCTTCACGAACGCCGCCGCGGCGATCATCGCGGCGTTGTCGGTGGACAGCGCCGGGCTGGGAAAATAGATCGGGTAGGGAAGGCGCATTTCCGCCGCCGCGCGCCGCAGACCGCTGTTGCAGGCCACTCCGCCGGATACAATCAGCGCCCGGGCTCCAATCTCTTCCGCGCTGCGCCCGGCGCGCCGCAGCAGTTCTTCGATCACCGTCCGCTGAAACGACGCCAGCAGATCGAGCGTCGCCGGCGGCGTCACTTTCAGCCAGTCCTCGATCGACGGCGCCTGCCGGGAGCACAGCAGCGCCCGCCGCGCGGCGATCTCCTGCTCCATCCCGCGCTCTTCCACCCATCGAAGGACCGCGGTTTTGATCCCGCTGAAACTGAAATCCAGAGCGTTGCCTTTCATCTTGGCCAGCGTGAAGCGCACCGCTCGCGGATCGCCGTAGGGCGCCAGACGGTCGATCACCGGCCCGCCCGGATATCCGAAGCCGAGCAGCTTCGCCACTTTATCGAAGGCCTCGCCTGCGGCGTCGTCGCGCGTCTTGCCGAGCAGCCGGTATTGAAATCCCCCGCGCACTTCATACAGGTGCGTATGCCCGCCGCTGGCGATCAGGGCCACCGCCGGATATTCCACCGGGAACTGGCTCGCCACGGCGTGAATATGCCCTTCGATATGATTCACCGCGATGAGCGGAATCTTCTCCACGGCGCTCAGCGCCTTGGCATAGGTGATCCCGACCAGCAGCGAGCCCACCAGGCCGGGCCCCTGGGTCACCGCGATGGCCGCCAGTTGATCGAGGCGCGTCGCCGCGGTTTCCAGCGCCAGCCGCACCGCCGGCACGATGGCGCGCAGATGTTCGCGCGAAGCCAGCTCCGGCACCACACCGCCGTATTTCGCGTGTGTCGCCATCTGCGAGGAAACGATGGAGGAAAGGATGCTCGATCCGTCCTCGACCACCGCCGCCGCCGTTTCGTCGCACGACGATTCGATGCCCAAAATCCTCACGCCGAGCCTATTTTCGCACCTTTGGCGCGGGTTCTTCGTATGGATCGCAAAAAAAGCGGCGAGCGGAAGGCCCGCCGCGGCTCAGGGATTCACTCCGAAGTCGAAAATCACGCGGATCAGATCGACGTTGGGGTCGAACGCCGTCACGATTCCATACTCGCCCGGCTTCAAATTTTCGCGCGGCGTCAAGGCCGTCACGTTATCGCCGGCATGGCGCGTCTCGATGGCCACCAGATCGCTGGACTTTAAATGCGCCCACTCGATGAAATCGCGGCTCACCGGCATGTGAACTTCGCGATGCCCGGCCTTTTGCACCTCGCGAATCAGGTAGATCCCGCTGGTGGGCGGGAATCCGCGCAGGTAGAACGTCGGCTTCACCTGGGAGGTCTGCACGGCGGCGTGCGGTCCCGGAAAATCCGCGATCGCGTCGCTTTTGCCGAATCCCAGCAGCCACTTCGCCGTGCCGTTCTCAAACGGCATCAGCGGTTGATCCGGCAGGCCGAGCCATCCGGCAGGCGAGTGGAGATAAACCCCGCGCAGCGCGGGCAGCCCGGCCGCTTCCGGCGTCACCGTCTGCGCCGGCAGGCCCGCGACGGACAAAACCAATCCGGCGAAAACCTTAATTCCCATGGCCACATTCTAAGTACTACGAAGATTGTTGCCAATATGTCCCTGTTCTAAACCCGTCCTAAGCGTACCTGGAACTTTTACCAGCGCCCGCTTCCGTGCGCCTGTTTTCGCTACCCTGTTAACCTAAGAAAACATGCCCGAATCCCCCATAACTCCCCGCGCGCGGGACTTCGCCGCCTGGTATCAGGATGTCGTCCTGCAAGGCGATATGGCCGAACCAGCCGAGATCGTCAAGGGCTGCATGGTCATCAAAGCCAACGGTTACGCCGTCTGGGAGCTGCTCCAGCGCGAGCTCGACGAGCGTTTTAAAGCCTGCGGACATCAAAACGTCTATTTTCCGCTCCTGATTCCCGAAAGTTTTCTCAAAAAGGAAGCCGAGCACGTCGAAGGGTTTTCGCCGGAGCTGGCCGTGGTCACCCACGCCGGCGGCAAGCGCCTGGAAGAGCCTTACGTGATCCGTCCTACGTCCGAGACCATCATCGGCTACTTCTTCTCGCGCTGGATTCAAAGCTATCGCGATCTTCCCCTGCTGCTGAATCAGTGGGCCAACGTGATGCGCTGGGAGCTGCGCACCCGCATGTTCCTGCGCACCACCGAGTTCCTCTGGCAGGAGGGCCACACCGCGCACTCCAATCATCAGGAAGCGGTCGAGGAGGTTCTGCGCATCCTCGATATTTACGCCGACGTCGCCGAAAACGTCATGGCCATGCCGGTGATCAAGGGCGTAAAGACCGCCTCGGAAAAATTCGCGGGCGCGCTGCGCAGCTACTCGATCGAAGCCATGATGCAGAACGGCCTGGCGCTGCAGGCCGGCACCAGCCACGATCTGGGCCAGAACTTCGGCAAAGCCTTCAACGTCCAGTTCCAGTCAAGCGAAGGCCGCCTCGATTACGTCTGGCAGACGAGCTGGGGCGTTTCCACGCGCCTGATCGGCGGCCTGATCATGAGCCACTCCGACGATAAAGGGCTGGTGCTCCCGCCGAAACTGGCGCCCGTAAAGTGCGTAATTGTGCCAATCTACCGCAGGGAAGACGAAAAATCGCGGGTGCTTGAAACCGCGCACCGGCTGGCGGCGGACTGCCAGGCCAAGGTCGACGACCGCGAAGGCCAATCCCCGGGCGCGAAGTTTTTTCACTGGGAGCGGCGCGGCGTCCCCGTCGTTGTGGAGTTAGGCCCGCGCGAGGTCGCCGCCGGAAACGCCGTGTTGAAGCGCCGCGACACCGGCGCGAAGGAAACGATCCCGCAACAGGAGCTGCCCGGCCGCCTGCAGTCGGCGCTCGCCCAGATGCAGCTCGATCTTTACCAGGCCGCCCGGCGGCGGCTTCAGGAAAACACCGTGCTGGCCAACTCGCTCGCCGAGGTGGAGTCGATTCTCAAAGACGCCACCGCCGAAAGAGGCGGAGGAAAGTTCGTCATGGCGCACCTCAAGGACGATCCGCAGTGCGACGCCCGGCTCAAGGAGTTTAAAGCCACCGTGCGCAACATTCCGCTGAAGGACGAATATGACGGCCCCGGAAAGTGCGTCATCACCGGCGAGCCGGTCGACCGGCGGGTGGTGATCGCCAAGGCTTACTGATGGCCGGCGCCCCGGCCGTCCGTTCGGGGCGGTTTTTGGCGAATTCGCGCCTGATGTTGTAGCCTCATAAATTGCGAGGCGAACACCCCATTCCGCGTCCGCTGGCGCGGCGCACGGCGAATCTGTCGGCGCTCCGCTACAAAATCCTCGCCTTTTTGGCGGTGCTCGGTCCGGGATTCATCACCGCCAACGTCGATAACGATCCGGGCGGCATCCTCACCTATTCGCTGGCCGGCGCCAAGTTCGGCTATCTGCTGCTGTGGACGCTGATCCCCACCACCATCGCGCTCATCGTCGTCCAGGAAATGGCCGCGCGCATGGGCGCGGTGACGGGAAAAGGCCTTTCCGATCTGATCCGGGAGGAGTTCGGCCTGCGCGCCACGTTTTTCACCATGGCCATCCTCAGCCTGGCGGACTTCGGCAACATCGCCGCCGAATTCGCCGGGCTCGCCTCCGGCATGGCCATCTTGCACGTCAGCAAATTTATCGCCGTGCCGGTGGGAGCCGCGCTGGTCTGGATCGTCGTCGTCCGCGGCCGCTACAAGCCGGTGGAGCGGCTGCTGATTCTCTTCTCGCTGATTTATTTCACCTATCCGGTCTCGGCCTTTCTGGCCAAACCCGACTGGAAGCTGGCGCTGCACGACACGCTGGTGCCGCAGTGGAGCAGCGATCCCGGCTATCTGGTGGCCATCGTCGGCCTGATCGGCACCACCATCACGCCGTGGATGCAGTTTTACCTGCAAGCCTCGATCGTCGAAAAGGGGGTCGATCAGCGCCACTACGCCCTGAGCCGCTGGGACGTGATCCTGGGCTGCATCGTCACCGACGTGATCGCCTTTTTCATCGTGGTCGCCTGCGCGGCGACGATCTATAAAACCGGCCACGGCGACATCAGCGACGTCGGCGAAGCGGCGCTGGCGCTGCGCCCGTTCGCGGGCCAGTTCGCAAGCCTTCTGTTCGCCATCGGGCTGATCAACGCTTCGCTGCTTTCCGCCGCGATTCTTCCGCTGGCCACCGCCTACAACATTTGCGAGGGGCTGGGCTTTGAATCGGGGATCGAAAAACGTTTTTCAGAAGCGCCTCTGTTTTACTGGCTGTACACGCTGCTCATCGTCTGCGGCGCCGGATTCGTGCTCGCGCCGCGGCTTCCGCTGCTCAAAGTGATTCTGTTCTCGCAGGTGCTCAACGGCATCCTGCTGCCCTTTGTGCTGTTCTACATGCTGGTGCTGATCAATCGGAGGCGCATCATGCAGGAGTTCACCAACAACCTGTGGCAGAACGCCGTGGCCTGGTCCACCGCGCTGGTGATGATCGCGCTGACGGCCGGGATGATCTGGACGACCATCCGGAGTTAGGTTGCTGCTCGAAAGCGGACACCCGGTCACAAAATCGGACAGAGCGGCGCCGCCGGCGGGGGGAAACACTCCTGGAACCACGCGCCGCCGGATTTCGTAAGTGGAAGATGAATTGCTGCCATTGGTCCCTGACTTCGAATCGCCAAAATGAGATTCTTCACCCTTTGCTCGACCGTTGTTTTTCTCGCGGCGGTGCCGTGTTTGTCGCAAAAGCTGGTGGACGCGGGCTCGCCGGAGGTCACCATTGAAGGGCGCAAGCGCATCCCCGTGATTCAGCCGCTGCTCAGCCCGTTCAACGTGCAGCGCCGCTACGTCTCGCCGGCCAAGCTGAGCAACTCTCCGCGGCTTCAGCAACTGGTCCGCGCCGGGAATTTGTACCTGAGCGTGGACGACGTGATCGCGCTCACGCTGGAGAACAATCTCGATATCGCCATCCAGCGCTACGGATCGTATCTGGCGCGGGAGGTTCTGCGCCGCACCGAATCAGGCAACGCGCCGCGGGCCTTCAACGTTCCCATCTACAGCGCGCCGAGCAGCGTCTCGACGGCGGGAATCACCGCGGCGAGCGTGACCCTGGCGGGCGGAGGAGGCGGCGTCAACTCCGGCGGCGGACTGGTGGCGACCATCGGCGCGACGCCGGTCCAGCTCGATCCGGTGTTCACCGCGTCGGCGCAATTTTCCCACTCCACCGTTCCCGAAACGCTGACCATCGTCAGCCTGGTGCCGTATCTGGTGAGCTCCACCCAGCAGTTCTCCTTCGCCTACACCCAGTCCTTCACGCCGGGAACCACCATCCAGTTCGACTATCAGGGTTCGCACAGCCGGGTGAACAGCCCGGCCAACGCGGTGAATCCGTACATCTACGGAACGCTGGATTTCAACATCACCCAAAACCTGCTGCAAGGCTTCGGCCGGGGCGTCAACAACCGCTACATCCGGATCGCCAAGAACAACATGAAGGTCAACGACCTGAACTTCAAAGAGCAGGTGATCACCACCATCGCCGGCGTGTTGAACCTGTACTGGGACCTGGTGAGCTTCGACGACGATCTGCGCAATAAGCAAAAGGCGCTGGAAACCGCCGAGCAACTGCTGGAGGACAACAAGCACGAGGTCGAACTGGGCCAGCAGCCGGCCATCGTGGTGACCCAGGCCGAAGCGCAGGTTTCCCAGGCCAGGGAAGACCTGCTGATTGCGCAAACCAACGTCGCCCAGCAGGAAATTGTGCTCAAGAACATGCTCAGCCGCAATAATTCGGTGGATTCCTGGCTGGACGACGTGCACATCGTGCCGCTCGATCACATCGTGATTCCGGAAAAGGAGGATTTGCCGCCGGCCGCGCAGCTCATCGAGGAGGCGCTGGCCGCGCGCCCGGAGATCCAGCTCTCGAAAATCAATCTGGAAAGCCAGAAGATCAGCACGGAGGGCACGCGCAGCAACCTGCGGCCCACGCTCACCGGCTTCGCCGATATCAACAATCAGGGCCTGGCCGGACAGCCCAACGCCCTGTGTCCGGCCGGAATTTCCTTCTGCGTGCCGCTTCCGGCCTTCGTCGGCGGCGGCGGAACAGTGCTCGGCGAGATCTTCCGGCGCAACTATCCGAACTATTCGGCCGGCATCTCTGTCAGCATCCCTTTCCGCAACCGCGTCGCGCAGGCGGACTATGTGGACGACCTGTTGACCGAGCGGCAGACCGAACTGCAATATCAAAAAACCATCAACGACGTCCGGGTGCAGGTGAAGAACGCGATCATCAGCTTGCAGCAGGCGCGCGCGCGTTATGAAAACGCCGTGGCCACCCGCAAGCTGGCCGAACAGACCCTGGAGGCCGAACAGATGCGCTTCAAGTTCGGCGAATCCACCATCGCCACGGTGGTGCAGGCGCAGCGCGACCTGATCAACGATCAGACCCAGGAGATTCAGGCCATGGCCAACTACACGCACGCCAAGATCAGCTTTGACGAGGCGCTGGGCCGGACACTGGAGGTGAATCACGTCTCCATCGCCGAAGCGGTTTCCGGCCATGTGGCGCGGGAGTCCAAGCTGCCGGAAGCGCCGCCGCCCGATCCGGCCAAACCGGGGTGGCTGCGATGAAGCACAAAGTCACCTCCGCCCGCCCGCTGATCGCGCTGCTGGCCGGCGGGGCTCTGCTCCAGGCCCAGCAGCCGGTGGTGGAAAACCGGCAGCCGCCGGTGATCGGAATTTTCAACCTGGAGCCGCCCAAGGTTTCCCCGGCGGTCACCGCCAACTCCGGACGGCTGCGCGGGCTGATGCGCGCCGGGCGGCTTTATCTTACGCTTCAGGACGCCATCGCCGCGGCGGTTGAAAATAATCTGGATTTGCAGGTGGACCGCTACGGGCCGCTGCGCGCCGATTGGTACATCACCCGGCAAATGGGCGGCGGGCCGCTGCGCGGCTCCACGCAGAACCCGGGCAGCGTCGGCATTACGGTATCCGGCCAGGGCGTCAACGGCGCGCTGAGCGCGGCCGGGCTGAGCACCGCCAGCGGCGGCGGCGGCGCTTCGCAAAACGGCGGCACCATCACCCAGATCGGAACCGTGACGCCCAATCTGGATCCCACGGTTTACGCCAACACCTTCCGCTTTTCCCATATCACCACCCCGCAGGCCAGTCTGGCGATCAGCGGAGTGCAGGCGCTGGTCGATAACGACCGCAACATTTACCCGTCCTTCCAGCAGGGTTTCCTCACGGGAGGCGCGGTGCAGGCGCAGCTTCAATACAATTATCAAAACGAAAATTCGCCGGGCAATGTGCTGCGGCCCTCGTTCCTGCCGGCCGGCTATATTTTCGCGCAACAGCCGCTGCTTTCCGGGCGCGGCGTGGCGGTGAACGCGCGCTTCATCCACATCGCGCAAAAGCAGGCCATCGGGGCGCGCCTCACCTTCCGCTCGCAACTGCTGAACCTGGTGGCGGCGGTGGTCAACGCGTATTGGGACCTCTCCGGAGGACAGGCGGATCTGGCCGCCCGGCACAGCGCGCTCGAGTTCGCGCAGCGGTTCTATGAGGACACCCGGCGCCAGATCGAGCTGGGCGCGGCGGCCGGCGTGGACATTTACCGCGCCGAAGCCGAGGTGACCACGCGCCGGCAGGACCTGGCGGTGGCGCAGCAGACCGTCAGCCAGCAGGAGATTGCCTTGAAGAATCTCATCAGCCGCAACGGCCTGGGCGATCCGGGACTCGACTCGGCCGAGATCGTGCTGCTCGACCGGCTGGAGGTTCCGGCCAATGAAGAGCTGCCGCCGCTGCGCCAACTGGTGGCCACGGCGATGGCCCACCGGCCCGACGTCCAGCTCGATAAAATCAACGATGAAGTCAGCCAGATCAGCGCGCTGGGAACGCAAAACTCGATTCTGCCGTCGCTGACCTCCTACGGCTATGTCTTGAACCGCGGCCTGGCGGGATTTCAGAGCCCCATCTCGAAGTACGCGGCCGCCCCCAGCCAGATCGGCGGAAACCTCACCGCGCTCGGGCAACTGTTCGGCGGCGACTACAAATCGCGCTATGCCGGCGCGAATTTCCGCGGCGTCATCCACAACCGCTCGCAGCAGGCCGACTTCGGAATCGATCAGCTCCAGCTTCGCCAGGGCGATCTGATTGAGATGAAAAATCACAACGATATGGTGGTGGCGATCTCCAACGGCGCCATCGCCGTGCGGCAGGCCGCGCTGCGCTACCACAACGCCGTGGCCACGCGCGAGCTGCAACAGGACCTGCTCGATAAAGAAGAGCAGAAGTTCCGGCTGGGCAGCTCGACCATCGATCTGGTGATCGCGGCGGGACGCGCGCTCATCAGCGCGCAGTACGCCGAGCTCGACGCGCGGACCGCCTACGCGCGGGCGCGGATCGGCCTGGATCAGACGCTGGGAACGACGCTGGAGACCTATCATGTTTCCGTCGATCAGGCGCTGCGGGGCGTGGTCGAGACGGAGTCGAAGCTGCCGGCGAATCTGCCGGAGGCCGACGCGAAGTAGGGCGGCGATGTGAAGACGCCGAAAAGACGCGTAATCGCGGACGCGGCGCTCCGGCCAGCGTCACAATAATCCGGCGGCCCGCACCCGGAGCCGTCGCGAGCGAATCTCCGCGCGGCGGATCTACGGCAGGATGCGGTTGTGCTCCCCCAGCGCGGGAGGGCGCGTTTGGCTCCGGCCCGGCGTGTCGCTGAGGGCGGGAATCGGCGCGGCGGGATAATGGCGGACCGCATCCTTGAGATTTCGCACCGGAGCGACACAGCAATCCTTTCCGCCAAGGCGCGCGAACCACTCTTCGGCCGTCGCGGCTGCGAATTTTTCGGCCAGCGCGCGCTTGATCTCCGATTGCCGCGCCTGGCCGGCATATTGATCGGCGATGAAATCTTCGCGGCCCAGCTCGCGGCAGAGATTCGACCAGAACTTCGGCTCCAGCGCGCCGACGGCCAGGTAAGATCCGCCGGCGGCGGCGTAAATCTGGTAGCAGGCGTAGCGGCCGCTCAGCGGATCGTCGCCACGCCTTGGCGGTTGGCCCGCCGCGCGCCAAACCGAGAGCGGAACCGCCATCAGCGCGGCCGAGCCGTCGAACATCGAAACATCCACGCGCTGGCCGCGGCCGGTGCGGTGACGCGCCTCCAGCGCGAGCAGGATTCCGATCACCGCCTGCATCGAGCCGCCCGCCAGATCGGCGATCTGAATCCCGGCCAGCACCGGCGGGCCGTCTTTGGCGCCGATCAGATCGAGCACGCCGGAGAGCGCAAGATAATTGATATCGTGCCCGGCCAGATGTGCAAACTCGCCCTGGCGGCCGTAGCCGGTCAGCGAGGCGTAGATCAGGCGGGGATTGACGGCGCGCAGAGCCTCGTAGCCGAATCCGAGGCGCTCCATCACGCCCGGACGAAAGCCTTCGATCAGCACGTCGGCGCGCGCGGCGAGCCGCATCATCTTTTCGCGGTTTTTGGCGTCTTTCAGGTCGATTTCGACGCTTTTTTTGCCGCGGTTGGTGAATTCAAAAACCTCCGGAAAGGCCGAGCGGGCGTAATCGCCGGCGCCGGGCTGCTCGACTTTGATCACCTCCGCGCCGAAATCGGCCAGCCATTGGGTGGCGAAGGCGCCGGGCAGCAGGCGCGTCAGATCCAGCACCGTGATCCCTTCGAGAGCGCTCATCTGCGGGTCTTCACCATCATCAGCGCGGTGTAGACGATCACCGGTTTGCCGTGCTGATTGAGCACCGTGTTTTCCAGCGCGACCACTCCGCGCTCGGCGTTCTTGAGCTGCTTTTCGGACACGCGGCGCGAAACGCGCACGGTATCGCCGATAAACACCGGGGCGGTGAAGCGAAGCTTATCGACGCCGTAGAAGGCCACCACCGCCTCCCAGTCGCCGGTCATCTGCATCAGCAGGCCGGTGGAGATGCTGAAAATGAGCGCGCCGTGCGCGATGCGCCGCCCGAATGGGCCTTTTTTGGCGTACTCCTCGTTCATGTGCAGCTCGACGAAGTCGCCGGAAAGGCCCGCGAAGTTCACGATATCGGATTCGGTGATGGTGCGCCCGCGGGAAATTGCGACGCTGCCGGGCACGTAATCTTCAAAATACAAGCCGTCCTCCCTAAGTAGGTTATAATCGCACTTCTATGCGAAATAAAGTCACGGTAGTGGGCGGCGGGAATGTCGGCGCAAGCTGCGCTCTGACACTCGCCTTCAAAGAAATCGCCGACATCGTTCTGGTCGACGTGGTGGAGGGAGTGCCGGTGGGAAAGGCGCTCGACATGCTGCAAACCGGGCCGATCGAAGGCTACGACGTGCGCGTCACCGGCGCCAACGATTACGGGCCGACGGCGAACTCGGACGTGGTGGTGATCACCGCGGGCCTGGCGCGCAAGCCGGGAATGAGCCGCGACGATCTGCTGCTGGCGAATTATGAAGTTGTCAAGTCCGTTACGGAGCAGGTGGTGGAGCATTCGCCCAACGCCATTCTGGTGCTGGTGACCAATCCGCTGGATGCGATGTGCTGGGTGGCCTATAAAGTTTCGAAGTTCGCCAAGAATCGCGTGATCGGAATGGCGGGGGTGCTCGATTCGGCGCGCTTCCGGACGTTTATCGCCGCGGAGCTGAACGTTTCAGTGGAGAACGTGACGGCGGTGGTGCTGGGCGGCCACGGCGACACCATGGTTCCGGTGGTGCGGCTTTCGAGCGTTTCGGGGATTCCGCTTTCGGAGCTGATGCCGAAGGAGACGCTCGATAAAATTGTCGAGCGCACGCGCAACGGCGGAGCGGAGATCGTGAAATATCTCAAGAGCGGCAGCGCCTATTACGCTCCGGCGGCTGCCGCGGCGGAGATGGTGGAATCGATCCTCAAGGACAAGAAAAAAGTCCTGCCGTGCGCGGCGTACCTGGAAGGCGAGTATGGCATTCGCGGGCTGTTCGTCGGCGTACCGGTGAAGATGGGGCGCGGCGGAATCGAAAAGATTTACGAGATCCGCCTGGAGGAGAGCGAGCTGGCGATGCTCAAAAAGAGCGCGGCGTCGGTGCAAGAATTAATCGACGTGATCCGGCCCAAGATCGGTTAAACCGGGCTACTCGATTCCCATCTGCGCCAGCCGGTAGCGCAGCGCGTTGCGCGTCAACCCGAGCAATCTTGCCGCCTGGCTCTTGTTGCCGTTGGCGCGCTTCAAGGCCTCGCGGATGATGGACTGCTCGTACTCGTCCAGGGTCATGCCTTCCGGCAGGAAGTGATCGCCCGCGCCGGCCGGACGCGAGCGGGCCGCGGCGGCGTCGATGCGGATATCCGCGGCTTCGACGCGGGGAGCGCGCGCCAGCAGGATACTGCGCTCGACGACGTTCTCCAGCTCGCGGACGTTGCCGGGCCAGTGGTAGCTCATCAGGCGCTCGATGGCGCTCTCGCTCAGTTCGCCGCCGAATTTTTTGGCGAAATGGTCGGCCAGAAACGGAATATCCTCCTTGCGCTCGCGCAGCGGCGGGATGTTCAGGGGGACCACGTTCAGGCGGTAGTACAGATCCTCGCGAAAGGTTCCCTGCTCGAGCGCGGCGCGCAAATCGACATTGGTGGCGGCGATGACCCGCACATCGGCGTGCAGGACCTTGTTGCTGCCGAGGCGCTCGAACTCGCGGTCCTGAAGCACGCGCAGCAGCTTGACCTGGATGGAGGCCGGCACGTCGCCGATCTCGTCGAGGAAAACGGTGCCGGTGTCGGCCTGCTCGAATTTGCCGGGCTTGGAGGTGTTGGCGCCGGTAAAAGCGCCTTTTTCGTAGCCGAAAAGCTCGCTTTCCATTAAGTTTTCCGGGATCGCGGTGCAGTTGATCTTGACGAAGGGGCGGTCCCGGCGGGGGGAGTGCTGATGGATGGCGCGCGCGATCATATCCTTTCCGACGCCGCTTTCCCCGCATAGCAGCACCGTGGCGCGGGTGCCGGCGACCCGTTCGACGGTGGCGAAAATCTCCTGCATGGCCGGGCTGCGGCCGATGATGTTCTCAAACTGATATTTTTTTCCGAGCGCCTCGCGCAACTGGCGGTTTTCATCGCGCAGCTTGCTCACTTCGAGCGCCTTTTGCACCACCACGCTGAGGTGATCGAGCGAAAAAGGCTTGGGCAGGAAATCGACGGCGCCCTTTTTCATCGCCTCCACCGCGTTTTCGACGGTGCCGAACGCCGACATGACGATCACCGGCGCCTGGGAGTTTTGCGCGTTCAGTTTTTCGATGAGCGCCAGCCCGTCCATGCCCGGAAGGCGCAGATCGGTCAGGATCAGGTCGGCGTCGCCGGCGTACTTGATGGCTTCCTCGGCGGTTCCGGCCGCCCTGACCTCGTAACCGGCCGCGGAGAGGTGCATTCCCAGCACGCGGCGCAGTTTTTCCTCGTCCTCGACCACCAGAATCGATCTGCGATTCATAGAATTCTATTGTCGGCGAACGGGGAGAAAGACGTGAAACACGCTGCCTTCGCCGGGGGCGCTTTCGACCTTGATCTGGCCGCCGTGCTCGTCCACGATCTTGGAGCAGATGGCCAAACCGAGGCCGACGCCGTCGGATTTGGTGGTGAAGAACGGGTTAAAGATGCTCTCCAGATCCTTGGGATCGATGCCCGAGCCGCGGTCGATCACGGCGATGTCGGCCATGTCGCCGGCCAGACGCGTCTTGACGGTGATGGCGCCGGAGGGCGGGCTGGCCTGCGCCGCGTTGGTCATCAGATTCAGGATGACGCGTTCCATCAACTCGGCATCCAGGGGGACGGGAGGAATTTCGGGGGAGTAGTTTTTGTAGACGGAGATGTTCCAGCGGTTTTCGCGCTCGAATTTTTGAATGACGTGATCGAGCATGGCCGCCAGGTCCACCGGCTGCGGCTTGAGGCTGCGCGGCTTGGCGAAGTCGAGAAAGCGCGTGATCAGGGAGTTGGTGCGGTCGACTTCGTCCCGGATGAAGGCCGCCATTTCGCGGGCGATTTCGTTTTCCTTTTCGACGTTGCGGGCCAGCAGCTCGGCTGAAGTTTTCATGGTGCCCAGGGGGTTGCGGAGCTCGTGCGCCAGGCCGGCGGTGAGCTGGCCGAGGGCCGCCAGCCGCTCCGACCGCCGGACCTGTTGTTCGGCTTCCTTCAGGCTGCGGTTGGCGGCGGCGAGCTGCTCGGCCGCGCGCTGATATTTCGCGGCCTCCTCGCGCTTGGCCCTGGCGAGCTGATGGGTGGCGTAGCTGACCAGAAACAGGGACAGCAGGCGAAGCACCAGTTCCAGTTGGTTATCGCGGTCGAAGATCACGGGGGCGTCGGGCGAGATGCGGTTATACTCCCAGACCCAGATGAGCAGCGAAGCGTTTTCGGCGGCGGCGAGGACCGCCACCAGCGCGCTTCCCAGAAAATCGAAGTTGCTGGCGGCGGAGACCACCGGGAGGAACAGCAGGTACCAGTAGCTGGAGTTGATTTCGATGGGGAAGGGCTGGCTGAAATACATCAGGGGGTAGCACAGCGCGAGGTTGAAGACGATGGCGAACTTGGGGCCGATGCGCGACTCCAGCACCTGCACCAAGCCGATGGCGATCAGGCAGGCGATCACCACCGGATCATGCACCGGGCTGAACACGGCGATGGCGGCGAACAGCACCAGCCAGACGAAATCCTGAAGGCGGAGATAGCGGCTCATCGCGATTTTTCGCAGAATTCGAGAAAACGGCGCGCGATTTGATCGGAGGCGGAGGCGGGCACGCCGTGCGGGGCGCCGTCGATGATCTGGAGCTCCGCGCGGGCGGGAATGAGCCGCAGAGCCTGCTCCATTTCGGCGATCGAACCGAAGGGATCGCGCGTGCCGTGGACAAACAGGGCGGGCGCGCCCAGCCGGGCGAAGTGTTCTGTGCGCGCCCGATCCGGTTTGCCCGGCGGATGCAGGGGATAGGAGAGCAGCAGGAGCGCGGCGGCGAGCGCGGGATTTTCCGCCGCCGCCATCGTTGCCTGGCGTCCTCCGTAGGAGTGGCCGCCGAGGCAGACGCCGGCGCCGGAGAGCCCGCGCAGGGCATCGGCGGCCCGCGCGATGCCTTCGCGGTCGCGCGCCGCCTGCGCCGGCAAGGGCGGGCCGTGCGGGCGCGATTGGCGGAAAGGAAGATCGAAACGCAGCACCATCCAGCCTTTTTGGGAGAACGCCTGGGCGGCGGCCCGAAGCAGCGGAGCCTCGCAGTTTCCCGCGGCGCCGTGCGTTAATACCAGCGCGCCGGAGGCGGGTGCGGCCGGCTCGTGCAGCCAGCCTCGAACCATTTCCCGCTCAAAACGTTTGCCCGCGGTCACACCTTCCGGCCCCTATCAATCTTAACCTTTATACTGAAAGGGAGTGTCTTTCCGGCTGGGCATCGACTATCAGCCCCGCGGCGATCAGGCGGCGGCGATCGAGGCGCTGGTGCGCGGGATCAAGGACGGCGACCAGCATCAGGTGCTGCTGGGCGTCACCGGATCGGGCAAGACCTTTACCATGGCCAAGGTGATCGAAGCCCTGGGCCGGCCGGCGCTGGTTTTAGCGCACAACAAAACCCTGGCGGCGCAGTTGTTCCAGGAATTCAAGACATTTTTTCCGGGAAATGCTGTCGAATATTTCGTCAGCTACTACGATTATTATCAGCCGGAAGCCTACATTCCCTCGGGCGACGTGTACATCGAAAAAGAGGCGACCATCAACGATGAGCTGGACAAGCTGCGGCTCTCGGCGACGCGATCGCTGTTTGAGCGCCGGGACTGCGTGATCGTGGCGAGCGTAAGCTGCATCTACGGCCTCGGCTCGCCGGAGGCTTATTATGGGATGCTGCTGATGCTCGAAAAGGGGCAGAGAATTCCGCGGTCCGAGATCACCTCGCGGCTGGTGGACATTCTTTACGAGCGGCACGAGGGAGATTTCCGGCGCGGGACTTTTCGGGTCCGCGGCGACGTGATCGAGGTTTTTCCGACTTACGATGACAGCGCCTATCGCATCAGCTTGTGGGGCGATGAGATCGAATCGCTCGAACAGATCGATCCGCTGACCGGGCAGGTGAAACAGACCTACCTGCGGCTGCCAATTTATCCCAAGACGCACTACGTGATGTCGGCCGAGACGCGGTCGAATGCGCTGCGCAGCATCGAAAATGAGCTGGCCTGGTGGAAGGGCGAGCTTGAAAAGGAAGGCAAACGGATCGAGGCGCAGCGGCTGTACCAGCGGACCATGTTCGACCTGGAAATGATCCGGAATATCGGATATTGCCACGGAATTGAAAATTACTCGCGGCACTTTTCCGGGCGCCTGCCGGGACAGGCGCCGCCGACGCTGCTCGACTATCTGCCGCACGACGCGCTGCTGTTCATCGACGAAAGCCACCAGACGATTCCGCAACTGCAAGGCATGTATCACGGGGACCGCTCGCGCAAGGAGACGCTGGTGAAATACGGGTTCCGGCTGCCGAGCGCGCTGGATAACCGGCCGCTGACATTTGAGGAGTTTGAAAACCGGGTGCACCAGGTGGTTTACGTGTCGGCGACGCCGGGCCCCTACGAGCTGACGAAAACGTCCGGCGTGGTGGTGGAGCAGATCATCCGGCCGACGGGGCTGGTGGATCCGGAGATCGAGGTGAAGCCGATTCGCGGCCAGGTGGACGATCTGCTGCACGAGATCCGGCTGCGCGCCGAGCGCAATGAGCGGGTGCTGGTGACGACGCTGACCAAGCGGATGGCGGAGGATCTCGCCGAGCACTACAGCGAGGCGGGAGTGAAGTGCGCCTATCTGCACTCGGAGGTATCGACGCTGGACCGCGTGAAGATTCTGCGCGATCTGCGGCGCGGGACCTACGACGTTTTGATCGGCGTAAATCTGCTGCGCGAGGGGCTGGATCTGCCGGAGGTGTCGCTGGTGGCGATCCTGGACGCGGA
>JAJPIT010000088.1 GCA_021324615.1 Terriglobia bacterium
ACTGGCCATCACGGGCCGAACCAGAAACACGTGGAATCAAACGTTTAGCACGGGATGGCACTGGGCGGAATGCCGCTCTTCGCTTTCGATTCCCGTTAGCGCTACCAACTATCCTTTTGATTCCTTTGAGCTTCTGAGCTTTTGGCAGGAACCCCAAGACCATCTGCGGGCAGCTTCGCGCCAGAACGGGCGCGCCGGCGCGCATTTGATACAAATTCTCGCGAAACCGCTCAGATGACCGTCGCCTGTCGGATATGTCCCGGAAACGAGGGGTCACTCATGGGTCCGGACCGGACACCGAAAGCAGTGGTCGGGGCGAGTGGATTCGAACCACCGACCTCCTGGTCCCGAACCAGGCGCTCTAGCCAGGCTGAGCCACGCCCCGAATCTCACCTATTTTAACACGCGGCGATCACTGCCCGCTGGCTTCCCGCACCGGCGGCACGCAGGGCGGAGGAAGTTTGTTGATCTCGAACCAGAACCACTCCACCGCGGCCATCAGCTCGTAGGATTGCTCCAGGCTCTGCGGCTTGATGATGTAGCAGTTGGCGCCCGCCTGATAGGCCCGCTTGACATCGGACGGCGCCGAAGAGTTGGTTAACACAATCACCGGGATGCTGGAAACTTCCACGTCCTCGTCCTGGCGGATCTGCCGCAGGGTTTCAAAGCCGTCCAGCCCCGGCATGGTCAGATCGAGAAAGATCAGATCGGGACGCGGCGATTCGCTGTAGTAACCGTGGTTGTGCAGGAACGCCATCGCCTCCCAGCCGTCGCGCACTACGCTCAGCAGATGGCGCACGGCCCAGGTGCGGAGCACTTCCTTGAACAGGTGCGCTTCGGCTTGCGAATCTTCAACCAACAGAAGGTGATATACGTGGTCAGACATGGTGCCGCTTAGCCGTTACAACGAAAATTAGACGTTCCGGCGAACCGCGCATTTCGTGTTTTTCGCCCTACCAGGGTAGCAATATTGCACGATATACTCAAACTCGGGAGAGATTATGGCGCCAACCCTTGACCTCGTAGTGAACGGGACCCGGCACACCATCGCCGCCGACCCCCCGCGAACCTTGCTCACCGTCCTGCGCGATGAACTGGACCTCACCGGCACCAAATACGGCTGCGGCGAGGGCCAGTGCGGCGCCTGCACCGTCATGATCGATGGCGTCGCCGCGCGATCCTGCCAGACCGGCGCGGCCGCGGTTGCCGGCCGGCGGATCACTACCATCGAAGGGCTCCAGCACAACGGCCGCCTTCATCCGCTGCAAGAAGCGTTCCTGGAAGCCGGCGCGATGCAATGCGGCTATTGCACGCCGGGAATGATCGTATCCGGCGCGGCCCTGCTTGCCAAAAATTCCAATCCCAGCGAGGAGGAAATCGTTTCCGCCCTGCAAGGCAATCTGTGCCGCTGCGGAACCTATCCGCGCATCCTGGCCGCCATCCGGCTGGCCGCCAGCAAAATGAAAAGGAGCGCGGCATGAGCTACGAACCGGAACGCTATGAGCTGATGGCCGCTCCGGCGTACGACTTTTCGTTCGGGCGGCGGGGATTTTTTAAAACCCTCGGCGGCGGAATCGTCGTCGTTTCGTTCCTGGCGAAAAGCCAGGCCCAGGAGTCGGGCGGAGGACGCGCGCGGTTCGGGCGCTCCCTGCCGCAACAGATCGCGGCGTGGCTGCACATCGATGCGCAAGGCGCCGTCACCGTCTATACCGGCAAGGTCGAAGTGGGCCAGAACGCGCGCACCTCGCTCACCCAGGCGGCCGCCGAGGAGCTGGGAGCGCCGGCGGGCGCCATCGAGCTGGTGATGGGCGATACGGCCCGCACACCGTTCGATATGGGCACCTTCGGCAGCATGACCACTCCGCAGATGGTCCCGCAGATCCGGCGCGCCGCCGCGGCCGCGCGCGAAATCCTCGGACCGGGAGCCTGGGAGACCCTCGATTTCGCCAACGCCGATAAAAAACTCGCCTCCGGAGTGACCACTTCCGGCCATCCCAAGCCAACATCGGAGTGGAAAGTGCTCGGTACGTCAGTCTCCAAAGTCCATGGACGCGAGATCGTCACCGGCTCGCATCGCTACACCTCGGATATCAAACTGCCGGGAATGCTCTACGGGCGCGTGCTTCGTCCGGAGCGCTTCGACGCCAAACTGGTTGCCGCCGAGACCAGCGCCGCCCAGGCGATGCCGGGGGTCACCGTGGTCCGCGACGGCGATTTCACCGGCGTGGCCGCCCCGACCCCGCACCAGGCGCAACTGGCCCTGGCCGCGATTCAGGCACGGTGGACCGCGCCCGAAACGCAATGGTCGTCGAAAACCCTCTTTTCCGAGCTCAAGCGAACCGCCGAAGCCGGACGCGAGCGCGGCGCCGGATCCATCGAAAAGGGACTGGCCGAAGCCGAGCGCAAGCACCAGGCCACCTACACCATCGCCTACATCGCCCACGCGCCCCTGGAGCCTCGCGCCGCCGTCGCCGAATGGAACGGCGACCGGCTCACCGTGTGGACCGGCACGCAGCGCCCCTTCGGCGTGCAAAGCGAGCTGGCCCAGGCCTTTCACCTCCCCGAATCAAACATCCGCGTGATGGTGCCCGACACCGGCGCGGCTTACGGCGGCAAGCACACCGGCGAAGCGGCCATTGAAGCCGCACGGCTGGCCAAAGCCGCGGGCAAGCCGGTCAAGATCGTCTGGACCCGCGAGGAAGAGTTCACCTGGGCCTATTTCCGCCCGGCCGGCGTGATCGAGGTGCGCAGCGGGGTCAGCAACGGCCGGATCGTCGCCTGGGAGTTTCATAACTACAACGCCGGCGCCTCGGGATTGAACACGATGTACGACATCCCCAACAAGCGCGAGGAGTTTCATCCAACCCAATATCCGTTGCGCCAGGGCTCCTACCGGGGACTGGCGGCGACCGCCAACCATTTCGCCCGCGAATCCCACATGGATGAGCTGGCGGCGCTGTCGCAAAGCGAGCCGCTCGAATTCCGCCTCCGCAATTTGAAGGACGAACGGTTCCGCGCCGTGCTTCAGGCTGCCGCGGACCGCTTCGGCTGGGGCAAGCGCAAGGCCGGCGCGGGCGTAGGCTACGGCATCGCCGGCGGATTCGAAAAAGGATCCTACGTGGCCACCTGCGCCGAAGTTCACTGCGAATCGGGGCAGGCGCCGCGCATCGTCCGCGTGGTGGAAGCGTTCGAGTGCGGCGCCATCCTCAATCCGGACATGCTCAAGAATCAGGTGGAGGGCGCGGTGGTGCAGGGATTGGGCGGAGCGCTGTTTGAAGCCGTCGAATTCGAAAACGGCCG
The DNA here is from genome assembly GCA_021324615.1 of Terriglobia bacterium. Taxonomy (GTDB): domain Bacteria; phylum Acidobacteriota; class Terriglobia; order Bryobacterales; family Bryobacteraceae; genus Palsa-187. Next base: position 3,301 of record JAJPIT010000088.1, read on the forward strand.
CATCCTCGACGCGAGATTTTCCAAATACCGCGTGCCCCGCTTCCGCGACCTTCCCAAAATCGAGGTGGTGCTCCTCAATCGCCGGGATCTGGCGCCGGCCGGCGCCGGAGAGACGCCGATCATGACGCTCGCGCCGGCGGCAGCCAACGCCATCTATTCCGCCACGGGCGAGCGCATCCGCTCCATGCCGCTCAGCCGCCGGGCTGCGGACGGATCAACGGTCAGCGGCGCCGCGGCGGTCTGAACACAGCCCGGCGGCCTCCGCAAGCTTCACCTGGCGCTGCTCGCCGGTCGCCATATTTTTCAACTGAAAGCTTCCCGAGGCCAGCTCATCGTCGCCCACGATCAGGGCGAAGCGCGCCCCGGTTTTGTTCGCCACCTCCAGGGCGCGCTTCAGTTTGCGCTCCACCGACCGCTCCACCACCAGCCCGGCCGCCCGCAACTGCGCCGCGATCGATCCCGAAGCCAGCTCCGCCGCCTCTCCCAAGGGCGCCAGAAATACGTCGATCACCGGTTGAAACGCGCCCGGATGGGCCGCCTCGACGCTCATCACCAGGCGGTCCTCGCCGATCGAAAAGCCGATCCCCGGCGCGGCGATGCGCGAGCCGATCGATTCCGCCAATCCGTCGTAGCGCCCGCCGCCGAGGACCGCATTTTGCGCGCCCAAGGCGCCGTGCGTGATCTCAAAGGTGGTGCGCATGTAGTAATCCAGACCGCGCACCAGCCGCGGCGTCACCTCATAGCCGATGCCGCGCGCGTCCAGTTGCTTTCGAACCGCGGCGAAATGTTCCGCGCAGGGCCCGCACAGATGATCGGCGATCGAAGGCAGGCCGGCGATAATCGGCTGATCCTCCGGCGTCTTGCAATCGAGCACGCGCAGCGGATTGGTCGCCGCGCGCCGCTGGCAATCGCCGCACATCCGCGGCGCCACATCGCGCAGCCGCTCTTTCAACTGCTCCAGATAAGCCGGGCGGCAGTTCGCGTCGCCGATCGAATTCAGCAGCAGCGTGAATCCGCTGATTCCCGCGCGCTTTAAAATCTCGATCACCAGCTCGATTACTTCCGCGTCCACCAGCGGCGATTCCGACCCGATCGCCTCGGCGCCGATCTGTGAAAACTGCCGGAAACGCCCCTTCTGCGGCCGTTCCCGCCGGAACATCGGGCCCATGTAGTAATACTTCTTCACGCCCGGAATCTGATCCAGCCGGTGTTCGATGTAGGCGCGCATCACCGAAGCGGTCGCTTCCGGCCGCAGCGTCAGCGAAGTTCCGTCGCGGTCCTCGAAGGTGTACATCTCTTTCGAAACCACGTCGGTATCGGAGCCGACGCCGCGCACAAAAAGCGCCGTCTCCTCGAAAATCGGCGTGCGGATTTCCTGATAATTGAAAACCCGGAAGACTTCGCGCGAGGCGGCCTCCACGTGATTCCACACCGCGCTCGCCGGCGGGAGAATATCGCGCGTGCCTTTCACCGCCGAAATCATTTTGTTGCCTGGCGGGCCGAAGCGCGCTCCAGCTCCAGGCGGTAGAGCCGCGCCTTCTCGACGTAGTGCTTTACGCCTTCGGCAAACCGCGCCTGCTCCTCGGCCGATACCGGGCGGCGCGGTTTGGCCGGAACGCCCATCACCAGCGTCGCCGGCGGCACCTGCATCCCCTCCGGCACCAGCGACCCGGCGGCCACCACCGCGCCTTTGCCGATCCGCGCGCCGTTTAAAACCGTCGCGCCGATGCCGATCAGCGCCTCGTCTTCTACCGTGCATCCGTGCAGCGTCACCGAATGTCCCACCGTCACGCGATCCCCCACCGTCAGCGGAAATCCTTCATCCAGATGCAGCGCGCAATTATCCTGAATGCTCGTTTCCGAGCCGATCACGATCGGCCCGGTATCGCCGCGCAGCGAGGTGTTGGGCCAGATGCTCGATCGTTCGCCTACCGTAACATCGCCGATCAGCACCGCGCTCGGATCGATATAGGCCGAGGCGGCGACACGCGGCATCCTTCCTTGAAAAGAACGGAGCATAGCGGGAGAAGCGTTGAAAATCTTATGCTATCAGATGGTTCCCGCGCGCCGCCGGTTGGGAAATCCCTCCTTGTGGGCTACAATGGCGGGATTGGGCTGGAAGGAGTGACGCCGTGTGGCGGGGAGAGTACCGGTTCCTGCTAAAAAACCTGATCCTCAAGGACTTTCGCGTGCGTTACCGCAACATGTCCCTGGGCGTGTTCTGGTCGCTGCTCAATCCGCTGATCATGCTCGGCGTGTATACCTTCGTGTTCACCAGGATCTTCACCACGTCGACGCCTCATTGGGCGGTGTTCATCCTCTGCGGCATGGTCCCGTTTAATTTTTTCGCTCTGGCCTGGAGCGCGGGAACCACCTCGATGATCGACAACGCCAGCCTGATCAAGCGCGTCCCGGTCCCGCGCGAGATCGTGCCCATCACCAGCGTCTTATCCAACTGCCTGCATCTGCTGATCCAGATCGCGCTGCTGCTGCTGGTGGCGATGCTCAGCGGCATCACCGCGAACCTGACCTGGATCTGGCTGCCGGTGGTGTGGATTCTGGAAGTCATCTTCGTTTGCGGGCTCGCCCTGTTTTTTGCCGCGGTGAACGTTTATGTACGCGATACGCGCTACGTGGTGGAATCGGCGACCCTGGTGCTGTTCTGGCTGGTTCCGATTATCTACGATTTTTCGATGATTCCGCCGCAATATCGCGATATTTACCAGTACAACCCGCTGGCCGCGCTGATTCTCGCCATGCGCGAAATCCTGCTCTCGGCCCGGCCGCCGTCCCATGTCCTGCTGGAAAAGCTGGCGGCCGTGTCGCTGCTTTCCTTCAGCCTCGGCTGGATGGTTTTCCACCGGCTGAAAAACCGCTTCTACGATTACCTCTGACATGAACGTAATCACCTGCGAAAACGTCTGGAAGACGTTCCACCGGCGCACCGGGCAAAAGCTGTTTCGCGATCATCTGGCTTCCTGGTTCGGCGGCGGAGGCGGCGGCCCTCACGCATTTCACGCCCTGAAGGGCGTTTCCTTCCAGGTGGCCGACGGAGAAAGCGTCGCGGTCATCGGCAGCAACGGCGCGGGCAAAAGCACGCTGCTTTCCCTGGTGACCGGGCTGACCCAGCCCGACCGGGGAAGCATCCGGATCCGCGGCCGCGTGGCCGCGCTGCTGGAGCTCGGCTCGGGGTTCCACCCCGACCTGACCGGCCGCGAAAACATCTTCTTAAATGCGGCCCTGCTGGGTTTCACCGAAAAACAGACCCGCGGGATGTTCGACGCCATCGTCGATTTTTCGGGCGTCAAGGACTTCATCGATGAGCCGCTGCGCACCTATTCGAGCGGCATGGGCGTGCGGCTCGCCTTCTCCGTGGCGGTCAACGTCGATCCGGATGTGCTCATCGTGGACGAGGTGCTGGCGGTGGGAGATCAGGACTTTCAGGCCAAATGCCACGACCGCATCCGCAACTTCCGCCGCGCCGGAAAAACCTTCCTGTGCGTGTCGCACAACAAACAGGTGCTTTTGGAGCTGTGCGACCGCGCGGTCTGGCTGGACCACGGCGAGGTGGTGATGTGCGGCAAAATCGAGGATGTCTTGGAAGCCTACCAGGGCCGCGCGGCGCTGCCGAAGTAGCGGTCTAGCTGCCCGGCGTCATGATGTGCGCGGTGGTGGTGCCTGCGTTCATGATCCAGGCGCCGCCGTTTTTCGGATTATCGGGAAGACCGGTGGACTGCGTCGTGGCTCCCGGAACCGCGATCGTGACGTGGATTCTGGCGTGCTCCTGATCCGGCCCGTTCATGTCGTACCACACCGAGCCGAACTCCGGCTTGACCCGCGTCCCGTCGGCTTCTGCCGCATCCAGCGCTTTCTTCCGGGCCTCGCGGTCCGCAATCGCCTCGAACTTCCGGTTTTGCGCCACACGCTCCAGATTTCCGATGCTGGTGCACTGCACCGCGAACGGCTGCCGCCCCGGCTCGCCGGACCGGTCATAGCAGACCAGGCGGTTGGAGCCCTTTTTCAGGGTTTCATAGGTGCCATCGGCCTTCCACTGGATGACGGTGGCGCCTTCGCGCATCTGGCGCGGGGCGGCGGCTAAGGCGCGGGCGATTTTTTCATCCGGCGTCTGCGCGGATGCGACGGAAATCCCAAAAACAGCGGCAACAGCAAACATTTTCATAATGCGGGCCCTCCCTTTTCCCCGCCAGTGCAGCTTCGAGTCAGCTTGTTAGACGCGCGATCCGGAAAAAAGATAGAGGAAAGCCGCCCCGGAGGCGGCCAAATCTATTCCCGCTGCGCAACCCGAAGGAACTGGGCAGGGCGTCATTCACTCCGTGCCGCCCGTGATCCCCGCGAAGGCGCGGAAAACGGTCCCGGGAACGGCGATGGTCGGCGTCAGAAGCAAAGCAAGTAGCGGACGGCTCTTGACGATTTCCATAATTTCTATATTATAGAAATATGGAATCGACACAGATCAAGCCCGCCTCCGAACCGGACCGGACGGCCGCCTACGCCGATATGTTCGCCGCTCTTGGCGCCGAACCGCGGCTGCGCATCCTGCGCGCGCTGCTGGCCGCGCATCCGGAGGGAATGGTGGTCGGCGAGATCCAGAGCGAACTCGGTATCGCTCCCTCCACGCTGTCGCATCACCTGGAAAAGCTCAAGAACGAGGATCTCATCGCCGTTCGCCGCGAGAGTACGTTCCTGCGCTACCGCGCCAACACGCCTGTTCTCCAGGAACTGCTCGGATTCCTGTATGCCGAGTGCTGCACTCGCAACAAGGCGATCAAGCCCGCAATGATTACTCAGATCCGCGGGTGGAAAGCAAATCAACATGGATATAAAGGATCAGGTACGTGAAAAATATGGGCAGGCGGCGCTCCGGGCGAAATCCGGAGGAAGCTCCTGTTGCGGCTCGGCGCCGGCTTCGGCCCGCGGTGCGGATCCGGTCACGTCGAATCTCTACGATCCGGCCGAAACCAGCGCCGTTCCCGAAGAGGCCGTGCTGGCTTCGCTCGGCTGCGGCAATCCGACGGCTCTGGCCCGGCTGAATCCGGGCGAAACGGTTCTCGATCTGGGATCGGGCGGCGGCATCGACGTGCTGCTTTCGGCGCGGCGCGTCGGACCATCCGGCAAAGCCTACGGGCTCGATATGACCGATGAGATGCTGGCGCTCGCGCGGGAAAACCAGCGCAAGGCGGGCGTCGAAAATGTCGA
>JAJPIT010000069.1 GCA_021324615.1 Terriglobia bacterium
CCAATCAACCCCGTACGCCCCGCGTTCAAATACGCCAGCTTGATCGCCTCGTGGCACAGCGCCTGGCTCTTTCCCGACCCGATCGGCCCCGAAAATCCCTTAAATCGCGCCCGCAATTCATGAAATTTCTGCTGCGACGGCAGCGCCTGATACTCTATCTCTCGGATTCTGTCGCTGGTTCGACCCATGTCACCTTAATGTCCCGAGGCTCCTCCTCCGTCAGCTCCTTTTCAAGCTGCACCAGCCGGATGTAGTCCCCCAACGTCGCCTTCACCTCATCGCTCTTCAGCTTCGCCTCCACTTTTTTGAGAATCTTCTTCACCGCGGCCGCCTTCGACCGCCCCCGCCTCTTCGGCGCCGCCGCCTCCTCGCCGGAGACCGCTTTTTTCGCGCTAGGCTTCTTCGCACCAGCCTTCTTCGCACCAGCCTTCGCCGCCCTCCGCCGCGTTGTGACTCGTTTCCTCACGGCCCGAGCTTATGTTCCCCACCCCGCAACTCCCCTCCACAGAATCCTCGAACCCAAACAAAACGAACAAAATTGTCTCCCTGAACCGCCCCGTGACCGGCGCCCGAACCCGCGCCCTGGCGCCGGAAAATCCCCAATGCGCTATCCTCGGTCTCAGAGCCGATGCTTGCGCGCAACGCCATCCGGACGCTCGCGGCCCTCGGCGCTCTCGCCAGCGCCGCCATCGCCTTCCAACGCCCCTTCCACCAATATCCCGGCGTCGAATATTTCCAGTTCGAGCTCCCGCCCGACTATCAGCAGCCCGCCGAATTCGCCTTCGCCCGCCTCATGTTTCCCCCTGGCCCCCTCGACGGCTACTACCCGCGCTTTCAGGGCGACTGGCACAAAGGCCTCTCGCTCTGGACTCAGGATTATCCCCGCGCCGACCGCCATTTCTCCCAAGCCCTGCGCCGCCTCACCCGCTTAAGCGTGCGCAGCGTCGAGCAGCCCGTCGAGCTCGAAGATGACTCCGAAGTTTTCAACTGGCCCTGGCTCTACGCCGTCCAAGTCGGCGAATGGGGATTGAACGAGGACGAAGGCCGCATCCTGCGTGAGTATCTTCTGCGCGGCGGATTCTTCATGGCCGACGATTTTCACGGCGCCGCCGAATGGGGCGAATTTCAAAAACGAATCCAGTTCGCCTTCCCCGATCGTCCCATCGTCGATATCCCCGATAACGACCCCATCTTCCACACCGTCTACGACCTCTCCGACCGTTTTCAGGTCCCCGGCCAGGCCCATCTCCGCCTCGGCTACAAAGCCAACGGACCCGACAGCATCGGCGCCCACTGGCGCGGCATCTACGACGACAAGGGCCGCATCATGGTCGCCATCTCCTACAACTCCGACCTCGGCGACGCCTGGGAGTACGCCGACGACCCCTATTACCCGGAAAAATTCTCCGGCCTCGCCATCCGCATCGGAGTAAACTACGTGATTTACGCCCTCACCCACTGACATGCGGATCCACGGAGTCGCCGAAACCGCCATCGACGTCGAAAACGTGGCCCGCTCCGCCGATTTCTACCAGCGCCTCTTCGGCCTCCGCAAGCTCCAGGGCGACGAGCATTTCTGTGCCCTCGAACTCCCCGGCAGCGCCGTCTTCCTCATCTTTCAGAGAGACTCCCGCCGCCAGGCCGTGCACACTCCCGGCGGCCTGATTCCCCCGCACGGCTCCGCCGGCGAAAGCCACTTCGCCTTCAAAATCTCCCGCGATGCCCTCGATTCCTGCGCCGCCGAACTCCAGTCTCAAGGTATCCTCATCGAAAGCCGCGTCGATTGGCCGCGCGGCGGCGCCAGCCTCTATTTCCGCGATCCCGATCACCATTTGGTCGAACTCCTGACCCCCGGCTGCTGGCCAAACTACTGACGCGCGCCGGCTTCGCATTAAACTAAAAAGCAAATGAAATTCCTCCTGATCCTCGCCACCCTGTCCCTCCTCCAAGCGCAGCCCAACCTCGAAAAATCCCTGGACAGCGCCATCTCCGCCTCTCTCAAAGAAACCGGCGCGCCCAGCGTCTCCGTCGCCGTCGTCGAAAACGGACGCCTCGTCTACGCTAAAGCCTTCGGCTTCGCCGACCTCGCCGCCAATCGCCCGGCCAGCGCCAACACCCGCTACGCCGTCGGCTCCATCTCCAAGGAATTTACCGCCGCCGCTCTGCTCCTCCTCCAGGAGCAAGGCAAGCTTTCTCTCGACGATCGCGTCTCCAAATATTTCCCCGATCTCACCCGAGCCAACGAAATCACCATCCGCCAGCTTCTTTCGCACACCTCCGGCTACGAGGACTACGCCCCGCAGGACTACCTGATTCCCGAATGGACCGAGCCCACCACCCCGCTCGCCATCCTCGATCGCTGGGCCAAAAAACCCCTCAATTTCGATCCCGGAACGAAATGGCAATACAGCAACACCAACTACGTCCTCGCCGGCGCCATCTTCGAAAAAGTCTCCGGCCAGGGACTCGTCGATTTCCTGCGAAAAAACATCTTCGAGCCCCTCGGAATGCAATCCGCCTCGGACTGGCCTCCCGCGCAAACCACCGACGCGACAGCCTATACGCGTTACGCCTTGGGTCCGCCGCGCCCCGCCAGGCGCGAAGGACCCGGCTGGTATTTCGCCGCCGGCGAGCTCGCCATGACCGCCTCCGATCTCGCCAAATGGGACATCGCGTTCCTCGAAAAGAAAATTCTTTCCCCCGCTTCCTACCAGGAGTTCACCCGTGAAGTGAAGCTCGCCAATGGCGACTCCACTCATTACGCGCTCGGCCTCCAGCTCGGCGAAATCGCCCGCATGCCCACCATCGAGCACGGCGGCGAAGTTTCCGGCTTTCTGTCCTCAAATCGCATCTTTCCGACGCGAAATGGCGCAATTATCGTCCTTTCAAACCAGGATGTCGTCAATCTCGTCGGACCGCTCGCCAATCGCCTTGCGCGGATCGCCTTCGTCACCGAACCCGCCGCGCCGCCGCCCTCCGCGACAGCCCAAGTCGAACAAATCCTCGCGTCGCTTCAAAACGGAAAGATCAATCGCAGTTTGTTCACGGCCAATGCCAACAGTTATTTCACCGAAACCGCGCTCCAGGACTGCAAAAATTCTCTCGCCCCGCTCGGCAAACTGGAGTCGGTCGAGCCGGTTTCGGAAAATTTGAGAGGCGGCATGATCCACCGCTCCTATCGCGCCGTCTTCGCCAAAAAAACTTTGCTCCTGAACATCTACCTTCTGGAGGATGGCAGATACGAACAGTTCCTCGTCGAAGACCAGTTGTGAGCCGGCGCGCCGTCCCGCCCGCCTAAAGGGCTATACTATCTGTCGATGAAATGTCTCGCGGTTGCGCTCCTCTCTCTTCCTCTTCTCGTTCTCGCCGATGGACCGTACAAAGTCGTCAAAATCACCAAAGTCGGCGGCGCCGGCGGATTCGATTACGTCTATGCCGATTCGGCCGGCCGCAAGCTCTACATTCCGCGCACCGGACCTTCGCCGCGCATCACCGTCTTTAATCTGGATACGCTGGAGAGCGCCGGCGAAATCCCCAACGCCAGCGCCCACGGCGCCGCCGTCTCCCAGAAGTCGAATCACGGATTCGCCACCAGCAAACCCGTCGTGATGTGGGACGCCAAGACGCTGCGCACCATCAAAACCATCGACGTCGAAGGCAATCCCGACGGCATCCTGTACGATCCCTTCAACGATCGCGTCTACATCTTCAGCCACCGCGCTCCTAACGCCACCGTCATCGACGCCGCCGATGGAACGGTCAAGGGCACGATCGACCTCGGCGGCGCGCCGGAACAGGCGGTCAGCGACGGCAAGGGCAAAATCTACGTCGATATCGAGGACAAAGGCAATATCGCCGTGGTCGATGCCAAATCGATGAGCGTCATCACGCACTACGACCTTCAAGGCAAAGGCGGCGTGTGCGCCGGCCTCGCCATGGACGTGAAAAACGAGCTTCTGTTCGCCTCCTGCCGCAATCCGCAGACGATGGTCATTCTGAGCGCGCGCGATGGAAAAATTCTCAACGCGCTTCCCATCGGCCAGGGCACCGACGGCGCCGTTTTCAATCCGAAAACGAAGGAAGCGTTCAGCTCGCAAGGCGACGGCACGCTCACCATCATCAAAGAAAACAGTCCCACCAGCTTCGCCGTCGAGCAGACGCTGGAAACCATGAAGACCGCGAAAACGCTCACGCTCGACAGCAAAACCGGCCATATTCTCTTGATCGCCGCGGAATTCGGCCCGCCGGCGGCTCCCGCGCAGCCCGGCGGCCGGGCCGGACGCGGCCAGATGCTTCCCGATTCGTTCTCGATCATCGTTGTGGGAAAATGACCGGTTGATGGCGCGCGCAATTTTTCTGTCGCTCGCAATCCTGATCTCCGCGGTGCTCGCAATGGGCGCGTATCAATGCGCCACGGCCTGCGTCGATGAGGTCTGTACTCCGCCCTGCCACGCGCATTCCCATAGCAACCCGTGCGCGCATCAGGCGCAGCGGGCGGTACTTGTAAAATCGCCGCAGCCTGCTCCGCGGCCCGCCGCCGTCTCCGCGATTTCGGCAATGGAGGTCCCGGCGCGGCCGGTCGCCCACCTCGCTCCCGTTTTCGAATTCACCGCGCGCGCGGTCCCGTTCACCTCGCTCGTCCTCCGGATCTAGCAGGGCTTTCGCCCTGTTCGATCGCGCGGGATAAATCCCGCTTTTCTTCATTTTTTCGGGACGAAAAGGACACAATTTGTGCGTATTTTGAGCATTTCTATTCTTGCGTGCGCTCTCGTTCACGCCCAGAGCGGCGGCATGAACATGGTCGATATGAACCCGTCTTCCATGTATCTGTCCAATCTCGCCAGCGGTACGTCGGTCAACCCGGATGCATGGCCCATGCCGATGCGAATGGCTCCTCTGGGCCGGTGGAACACGATGTGGATGGGCAACGGCTTTCTGGTCGATACCCAGCAAACCGGGCCGCGCGGCCACGACAAGCTTTATTCCACCAACTGGATTATGGGCTCCGCCGAACATCGCCTCGGCTCGCGCGGGGCGTTTCAAGCCGTGCTGATGCTGAGCCTGGAGCCCGCCACGGTCACAAATCGCAGCTACCCGCTTTTGTTTCAAACAGGCGAGACCGCGTACGGCAAACCGCTCATCGACGCGCAGCATCCTCACAATTTCATCATGGCCCTGGGATTTCACTACACCAACGAAGTCGCCGAGCAGACGTTCCTTGATCTTTACTTCGCTCCCGTCGGCGACCCCGCGCTCGGCCCCGTTGCCTTTCCCCACCGCGCCTCCGCGCTGGAGATCCCGCAGGCGCCGATCTCGCATCACCTTCAGGACTCGACGCACATCTCCGACGAGGTCCTCACCGCCGGGATCCAGCGCAAAAAAGTCAAGCTCGAGGCAAGCGGCTTCCACGGCGCCGAGCCCGGCGAAAACCGCTGGACCATTCAAACCGGCGCGATCGATTCCTGGTCCGCCCGCGTCTGGTATTTTCCATCGGCAAACTGGGCCGCGCAGGTTTCCGCCGGCCGTCTCCATCATCCCGAAGCGCTCGAGCCCGGCGATCAGTTCCGCTCGAGCGCTTCCGTCGCATACACCAAAGGCCGCTGGTCCTCGAGCCTGATCTGGGGGCGCGTGCGTGTCGCCGCGACCCGCGCGAATCTCAATTCGTATCTTGCGGAATCGGTGGCGTCCGTCGCGCGCAAGAATTTCGTGACCGGCCGGATCGAAGTCGCCGACAAAGATGAATTATCGGTGCCCGGCGTCTATCGCATCCGGGCCTACACCGCCGGCTACACGCGCGATATCGATCTGGTGCGCAGTTTCGAAACCGGCGTCGGCGCCAACATTTCTTTCTATTCGATCCCGGAGTCTCTCAAACCCATTTATAGCGATCATCCCGCCGGCATTAATGTGTATCTGCGGGTCCGCCTTCGTGGGAATTGACCGGCCCGCTCCGGCCCTGCCGCGCCCAAACCTGCCCGGTTTGTGAAATCATACCCACATGACCCGACGCCTTCCGCTGCTGCTATCCGCCGCGCTGCTCGCCGCGGGACAGCAGATCGTCCAATTCCAGGCCCACGTCATCGAGGAGCATGAACCCGGCGGATACGCCGTCATCGTCGCCGATGTCAATCACGACGGCAAACCCGACGTGATCGGCGTGAGCCAGCAGGTTCACAAACTTGCCTGGTACGAAAATCCCTCGTGGACGCCGCACACCATGGTCGAGGATGTTCCCGGCATCGTGAATCTCGCGGCTTACGACATCGACGGCGACGGCATCCCCGAAATCGCGCTGGAATCCGGATTCGCGATGCAGCAGGCGAAAAGTCCCGGCCTGGTGTGGCTGCTGGCGCATCAGGGCGACCCGCGCGAGCCCTGGAAGATGATCAAAATCGATGAATACCCGACCGCGCATCACATCGCCTGGGCCGATATCGACGGCAGCGGCCGCAAGGCGCTGATCATGTCGCCGCTGGTCGGCCCCACCAACGCCGCCCCGAAATACGAAGGGAAAACGCCGCTGTTCTGGTACCGCGTTCCGAAGGATTGGTCCGGCCCATGGGAACGCGAAACCATCGATGACGAGATCAACGGAATCGCCCATCGCGTCCGCATCGTTCAATGGGATACGAAGGGCAAGAAGGAACAGGTGCTGCTCACCAGCTTTGAAGGCGCGACGCTTTACACCGCCGAGGGTAAGGGCGACAACATCAAGTGGCAGAAGAAGCGGATCGTCGCCGGCCACGATTCCGAGCCGGCGCCGCGGCTGGGCGCGAGCGATTTGAAGATCGCGCATCTCGGCAAGAAGCGTTTTCTCGCCGCCGTCGAACCCTGGCATGGAAATGAAGTCGTCGTCTACACCGATAACGGCAGGGGCGGATGGAATCGCAAGGTGATCTACAACCAGCTCACCGAAGGGCACGAAATTTGCGTCGGCGATTTCAACGGCGACGGCCGCGACGAGATTGTCGCCGGAGACCGCGCGCGCGGCAAGATCGCCAGCTCGCATCTGTTCTATTCGACCGATGAAACGGGCGCGGACTGGAGGCATGAAGAACTGGATCATTTGCAAATGTCCGCTTCCGGCTGCCAGGTTGCGGACCTCAACGGCGACGGCCGCCCGGATATCGTGATGATCGGCGGCGCCACGCACAACATCAAGTGGTACGAAAACCTCGGCCCCGCGAAAGCCTCCGGCGCCAGCCGGTAGTTTTTGCGGCGATCGATCTGAAACACACCCTCGTCCGGCGACTGGACGCTGCGGGTCTTCAGACCGCCCGCACTTCGACTTGTTTATAAACCGCTTTGACCTGCTCGATGGAGGGAAAGGTCATGCCCGGCAGCTTGGCTTTCGCGGTGCCGGCGGCAACGCCCCAACGCAGCGATTCGGAGAAAGATTTTTTCTTCCCCATGCTCCAGGTGAAGGCGGCCGCCATGGCGTCGCCGGCGCCGATGGGGCAGAGCGCGTCGATGTGCGGCGGCGTCGCTTCGAAGACGCCTTCGCGGCTGGAGCCGACGGCGCCGCGGCTGCCCAGCGATAAGATCACCGACTCCGGACCCATTTTCTGAATGCGGCCGACCGCCTCCAGGATCTGGCTGCGCGTCACCAGCGCGCGGCCCAGCAGCCGCTCGCCTTCGTGCTGATTGGGCGTGATCACGGTGGGCCGCGCCTCCAGCGAATGCAGCAGGGCGTCGCCTTCGGTGTCCACCAGGGTCTTGACCCCGCGCTTTTTGGCGAGCTGGATAATCTCGCAATAAAATTCAGCGGAGACTCCGGGAGGAATGCTGCCGCAGATCATCAGCCACGACGCTTTCGACAGCCGCGCCTCGACGCGCGCGCGGATCTCGGCGAGCTCCGCCACCGCGATGGGCTGGCCCACTTCGTTGAGCTTGATCGTCAACCCCTGCTTATCGGAGATGGTGAAATTGGTGCGGCTTTCACTGCGCACGCGCACCACTTCGAAGGGGAAGCCGACGCCGGCGAGCATTCTTTCGATCCGCTCCCCGGCCGCGCCGCCGGCGGCCAGCAGCGCCAGCGTTTTGCCGCCGAGCCGGTGCACCACCAGCGACGCGTTGATGCCGCGCCCGCCGGCGGCTTCGGTGCGGTCCAGAATATAGGCGCGGTCTTCGAACACCAGCCGGTCGACGCTCACCGTGCGGTCGATGGCCGGATTAATTGTTAACGTGAGAATCAAGTCTATAATTTGAGCGCGCGCCGCAGGCCGGTTCACGCGCTGATACCATAGTAACCTGAGCCGCCGGCGACATCCGCTCTTCCCTGCTTATTTCGCTCTGGCTTGCGTGTGCGTTCTGTGGGGCACCACGTACCTGGGCATCCGCATGGCGCTGGAAACGTTTTCGCCGCCGGAGCTGCTGTGCTTCCGCTATCTGATCTCCGGATCGCTGCTGCTGGCGGTGGCCAAAGCCGCGGGCGCCCACCTGCCGCGTGGCCGCGAGCTGTGGGCGACGGCGGCCTGCGGGCTGATTGTGCTCGGCATCGGCAACGGCGCTCTGGCTTTCTCCGAGGATTGGATCCCCAGCGGGCTGGCGGCGCTGTTCGCCGCCACATCGCCGTTCTGGCTGGTGGGAATCGAAGCGCTGGCGCCGCGCGGCGAGCCGCTGCACTGGCCCGCGGTGCGCGGGATGCTGGTGGGCGCGGCCGGAATCGCATTTCTCGTCGCTCCGGAAATCGGCAATGTCTCGGCCAATCGGGCTGTTCTCGGCGCGTTCCTGCTGCTCCAGTTCGGATGCGCGTCGTGGGCGGCCGGCTCCATCGCGCAACGGAAAATTGCGGCGCGCGCCCATCCCTTCGTCAGCGGAGCGGTGCAGCAGCTCGCCACGGGAATCGTCTATACGGTTCCCGTGATTCTTCATCCGCAGCCAATCCGCTGGAGCGCGCGCGGCGTCGGCGCGGTGATTTACCTGATGATCTTCGGCAGCATTGTCGGCTATAGCGCGTACGTCTACGCGATGGACCGCCTGCCGGTGGCGATCGCTTCCATTTATACCTACGTGAATCCGATGATCGCGGTCCTGCTCGGCTGGCTGGTGTATCGCGAGCCGTTCGGCGCGCACGAAGCGGCCGCGATGGCGATAATTTTCGCCGGCATCGCGCTGGTCAAGCGGGCCGCCTCGGGCGATAAAGCCGTAAGGGCCGCGGCCGAAAAAGAAGGATAGGGGTCAGTCGCGCCGGTCCAGGAGCTTGGCGCCGATCGCGCCGCCGAAGGCTGGCAAGAGGGTGAACAGCACGAAAATCAGCGGCATCGCCGCCAGCACGTTCAGCGGATTGCGAACCGCGGCCAGAAGCTGGTCCAGGTCCGCCTCTGGCCGTCCATGCTGCCGCCACTGATCGCGCACGGTCTCCACCGCCGCCGAGTTCGACAGAGCCATCACCAGAACCGCCATCATGATCGCGACGATCACAAAATTGAAGACGCCGCAGATCCAGCCGAGGTGGGCTCCGTTCATTGCGGTGAGGCGCTCGCCGGTCCGGCGGCGGTAAACGAAGACGGCCCAGAATCCGCCGGCGATCAACCACAAGGGTCCCAGCGCGGCGGCCACCTGCCCGGTGAGTGCGGAAAGAGCGACGGAGAGGATTCCTGCGACGGAGGCGATGCGCACGGCGAGGCCGTTATGGAATCCGATCGCGGGCGCCGTTGGCGCCGGCAGCGGCGGCGGTTCGGTCGCAGCGTGGACTGGCCCGGGCTCTTCGGGAAGGATGTCCCGCTGCGGCTTGCCGCACTTATGACAGAAGAGCGCGCCCTCCACCAGGACGGCGCCGCAAGTACACTGTTCCCCCACGTTTTCAGTCTCGCACGGCGGCGGTCTTGCGCGCGGCGCGCGAGGCAAAGTAAGCGCACCATCCGGCCGCCGCCGCCAGGGCGACCGCCGCCGCTTCGCGCCAGGTGGAACTGGAAAGCATCCACAGGATGACGGCGCATCCGGCCGCCGGAATCACAATGCCGCCGCGCAGATGAAACCTGGCCCGATCGCCGGCGCGCCGCAGCGCGATGACAGCCGCGCAGGTGGCCAGATACCCGAGCATGCGCGTGATCACGCTCAGCGTGACCAGATAGACGAACGATCCGGAAAGCGTCAGCGCCAGCATCAGCGCGGTGGTGGAGGCGACCGCCGCGGCGGGCGTCCGGAATCGCGGATGAACGAAGGCCAGCGCCGGCGGCAGCTCGCCCCGCTGCGCCATCGCGTAGATGAGCCGCGATCCGGAAAGAATGAGTACGTTCAGGTTCCCGGCCAGCGAAAAAATAATGCCAAGGGTGATGATCAGCGCTCCTTGCGCGCCGAAAAATCGCGCGGCGGCGTCGGCCAGCGGACGCCCGGAGGATGCCAGGCCGGGCAGCGTTCCGATGGAGACGATTTGAATGCCCAGGTACAGCGCGACGATGATGGTCATGCCGGCGATCAGCGCAAACGGCAGATCGCGCTCCGGGTTGCGAGACTCCCCGGCCGGGATCACAGCCATTTCAAATCCTGTGAACGCGTAGCTCGCCAGCAGCACGGATTGCGCGAAGGAGTGATAGGCGGGCGCGGGTCCGGTGAAGCGATGACTGTCGACGAAAAAAAATCCCGCGGCGGCGAAGAGCGCCAGCGGGATCAGCTTCAGCGCCGCGAAGGTGTTGCCGGCGCCGGCAAC
>JAJPIT010000101.1 GCA_021324615.1 Terriglobia bacterium
CACACGCTGCCGGGCGATCGCCAGCGGGCGCTCGCCGCCGGCTGCAACGAGTACGAAACCAAGCCGGTGGAACTGCCGCGCCTGATCGAAAAGATCGAGGCGCTGCTGAATCGCGGTTCGCGCTCGCGCGTTGGCGGCACCACTCCATTAGATGCGCCGGAGAAACGTTTTTGATCGCCATTTTTCCGCTCCGTGGCCGGTGGTTGGGGATCGGGGGCCGGGAACGACAAAGGGCCGTCCGCTCGCCACTGGCTGCTGGCCGATGATTATTCTGAATTGAGTGCCCTCCGACGAATCGTACATGCGATTGGCCTTGGAACTCGCCCGTGAAGCGGCGGGCGCGGGGGAAGTGCCGGTGGGCGCGGTGATCGTTGCCGGCGGCAAGGTGATCGGACGGGGCAGAAATTCGCCGATTTCGTTGCGCGATCCCACGGCGCACGCCGAAATTCTGGCGCTGCGGGAAGCCGCCGCCGCGGTCGCCAATTACCGGATCGAAGGCTCGGCCCTTTATTCGACGCTCGAGCCCTGCGTGATGTGCGCTGGGGCCTTGGTCGCCGCGCGCGTTTCCCGCCTGATTTTCGGCGCGCGCGATCTGCGGTTCGGCGGAGTCCGCAGCAAATTTCAGATTGCCGACGCCGCCGTGTTGAATCATCGCGCGGAAATCACCGAGGGCGTGCTGGGCGCCGAATGCGCGGAACTGCTGCGCGATTTTTTCGCCGCGCGGCGCGGCGGCCGCTCCGCCTCACTTCTTTAGAAAAATATCGGCGGCCCAGAACAGGAAAAAGACGACGCTGACGTAGCCGTTCATGGTGAAGAAGGCAGCGTCGACGCGCGAGAGATCGTCGGCGCGAACCAGGCGATGCTCCCAGGCGAGCAGCGCGGAGACGGCGGCGATTCCGGCCACCGCCACGGGCCCGAGAGCGAAGGCTTGAACCAGCATCGCCAGGCACAGCAGCATCCCCAGATGCAGCGCGCGGGAAATCCACAGCGCGCCCGCAATGCCGAATTTTTTGGGGATGCTGAACAGGCCGGCCTGAATGTCGAAGGCGTAGTCCTGGCAGCCATAGATGATATCGAAGCCGGCGGTCCAGAGCGTGACGGCGGCGGTGAGCCAGAGAATCCGGACGTCGAGCGAGCCGCGCATGGCGATCCAGGCCGCCGCGGGAGCGATGCCGAGGGAGAATCCCAGGACCAGGTGCGATAAAGACGTGAAGCGCTTGGTGTAGGAGTAAAACGTTGGGATCGCCAGCGCGAGCGGGGCGAGTTTGAAGCACAGCGGATTCAGCTCGCGCGCGGCGAAGATAAAAATGAAGGCCCAGGCGGCGATAAATCCCCAGGCGAAGCGCGTGGTGAGGAGGCCCGCGGGCAGATGGCGCATTCTGGTGCGGGGATTGCGCGCATCAATTTCCGCGTCGAGCACCCGGTTGAACGCCATGGCGACGGATCGCGCAGCGACCATGCAGACGACGATCCAGCCCAGCCGCCACAGCAGGTGTTCGCGCCTGAAGTGGTCGTCGCGCCAGGCCAGAAGAGCGCCGGTCAGCGCAAAAGGCAGCGCGAAGACGGAGTGCTCGAACTTGATCATTTCGAGCGTCAGGCGGATGCGGCGGAGCAGGGCGGTCAAACAATCTCATTGTAGACCGATGGTCGTCACCGCCCGGTGGCGAGCGAAGGCGGGGCCGCCTCATTGCGGATCACACGCCACAGCGCCTCGACATGCTCGCGTTCGGTCGCCGCGGAGCCGATCGATACCCTCACCATCCAGCGGCCATCGAGAATCGCGGGCGTGAGGTAGGCTTCACCGGATTTATTGACGCGGTCGCACCAGGCTTGCGTGTAGCGGTCGAGCGCCTCGCCTTCAAGACCCGGCGGCTCATGGCGGATGCAGACGGTTTGCAGCGGAACTGGAGCAAGCACTCGCCAGTGCGGAGCCGCGCGGACCTGATCGGCGAACCATTGGGCGTTGGCGAGATCGCGGCGAAGGCGGTTCTGAAGCGCTGTTACGCCTTGTTCGCGGATCAGAAACCAGAGCTTGAGGGCCCGGAAACGGCGGCCGAGAGGCAGGCCCCAGTCGCGAAAATTTTTCACCTGGCCGTCGACCGAAGAGCGCAGAAAACTGGGGTGCGTGGACATGACGCGGATCAGGTGCTCGGGATCGCGGACGTAATAAAGGGAGCAATCGAAAGCGGCCCCGAGCCATTTGTGGGCATTGAGGACCAGCGAATCGGCGCCTTCGATGCCTTGCCACATCCAGCGGCATTCGGGAAGAATCATGGCGGAGCCGGCCATGGCGGCGTCCACGTGCAGCCAGAGTTTGTGCTCCGCCGCGATCTTCGCGATGGAGTCGATGGGGTCAAGCGCGGTGGTCGCGGTGGTGCCGGCGGTGGCGACGACGGCGCAGGGGAGATAGCCCGCGGCGATATCGCGGCGGACGGTTTCTTCAAGCGCGGAAGCTCGCATGGCGTAGTTTTCGTCGTGAGCGATCAGGCGCACGTTTTGGCGTCCGAAGCCCGCGAGCAGCGCAGCTTTATCGGCCGAGCTATGGCTGTGCGCGGAGACATAGACGATCAGCGGCCGCGGCTGCGATTGCAGTCCGCCGTGGGCGAGGCTGTAGCCGGTGGTTCGCTCGCGGGCGCAAAGCAGAGCCAGCAGCGTGCAGGTGGAGGCCGTGTCCTGGATGACGCCGCTCCAGTTTTCCGAGAGGCCGGTCATCTGGCGCACCCAATCGGTGACCACCTCCTCGACTTCGGTGAGCGCGGGGCTGGATTGCCAGGAGAGGCCGAGGACGCCGAGGCCGGTGCTGGCGAAATCGCCCAGGACGCTCGCCAGCAGACCGTTGGAAGGAAAGTAGCCGAAAAATTTCGGCGATTGCCAGTGAGAAAGGCCGGGCAGGACGATGTTTTCGAGATCGCGCAGAATGGCTTCGAAGGGCTGCGGTTCCCGCGGCGGCTCCCGCGGGAGCTGCAATTTGATTTCGCCGGGAGCGCTGCGGGACATGACCGGAAATTCGGCGATGCGGCCGCGGTAGTCGGCGATCCAGTCGATCAGCTCGTGGCCGGCTTTACGGAATTCTTCGGGAGTCATCGATCAATTCTTCAGAATAAAACGTCAGCGCAGCGAGAGATTTACGGCTGTGATCAGCAGCGATGCTGCGGGAATCACCAGCAGCGCGGTCTTGAGGCGCTTAGGGTCGCCGCCGGCGATCGATCCGATAACGCGCGAGCTGATCGCCAGGCCAAGCCAGCCGGAGCTGATCGCGAATCCCTGCGCGGTTGCGGTGTAGGTGGGGAAACGATCGCCCACCATGGCAAGAACCGTCGGGAACATCGGGGCCATGGCGATTCCGGCCAGAAACACGGCGATTCCGGCGAAACGGACGGCGCGCAGCATCCAGAAAGTGGTGACCGCCATCAGAACGGCGGCGGCGAGAGTCACATTTTCGGGCGAGACGGAGCGAAGGATTTGAGAAACGGCCAGGCGTCCGATCAACAGGCCGAGCGCGAAGCCGAGCGACAGAATATTGAGGGCCTTCGATTCCGGCACGCCCTGCGCGATCAGATGCTGCGCCAGCCAGTTCCAAACGCCGACTTCGCAGGCGACGTAAAGAAACAGCATCAGCGCCAGGAGAAAAAGCGCGGGCCGGCCGAGAACGGCTCCGATATTCGCAAAGGCGAAGCTGCCGCCGGACGGGGGCGGCATCGGCGTGGCGATCTGTACGGCGAGCGCGATCGCGGCGCAAGTCGCGGCCGTGTAGCAGAGCCGGAAAGAGTTTCGCTTCAGGAGATTCGCGGAAAGAAATGGCGTGAGCAGCCCGCCGAGCCCAAAGAACAGGTTCAGAAAGTTGAGCGTGATGGCGCGATGCGATTCGTCCACGCCGCCGGCCAGAGCGTTGGCGCCGGTGACGATGATCCCGCCGCCCAGGCCGAGCAGGAAGAGATAGAAAATGATGCTCGCGTAGCCGGCCGATTTCGGAAGCAGAAATAGCGCAATGGTGACGAGCGCGAGGCCCAGGATCAGGCCGGCTTTCTTTCCTTCGTGATCGATCAGCGGGCCCACACCGACCGAGGCGACGATGAGCCCCAGCGCCTGCGTCGCGGCAATCGCGCCGTTCTGCTTCGGGGTGAGCATAAATCGCGCCGAAAGATCGGGCAGGATGGTGCCGAGCATGGCGGCGATCATGCCGTAGACGAAGATCGCGAGAATGGCCGCGAGGATGAGCATTGAGGGTCGAGTTTATCATGGTATTCTCTGGTCGATGGGGGATTTTGACCGCCAGTTCAAGCGCGTCTGGGACACGTTGCAGGAGACCGCCGCCATCGTGCGCGACGCCGAACGGCGCGCCAATGCCCGCATGGACCGCGCCGAGGCCCGCATGGATCGCGCCAATGCCCGCATGGACCGCGCCGAGGCCCGCATGGATCGCGCCGAGGCCCGCATGGACCGGCTGGACCGCCAAATGAAGGGGATGCAGGCGCTGGTCAAGACCGGAATGCACTGGATGGTCAAGATCGCCCAGGATCACCGCAATCTCGACAAAAAGATCGACGCTCTGGTGGATGCCCAGATGCGCACCGAAGTGGCGCTGCGCCGGTGGCTGGAGGCGAGAAATGGCGCCAACGGCCACAAGAAGGCCTGAGTCTTCCGCCGCAGGTGCTATACTGGGAGCAGGTGGCGAGCTTACGGAGTGGGCGAAAGCCCACTTTTTTATTGCTCGTGAGGAAAATACCATGACGGACCGGGCGTCGATCGTCGAAAGAGTACAGCAAATTGCCGAGCGCGTCGCGGGCGACGTGGGCCTCGAAGTGGTCGAGGTGGAGTTCGTCGGCGCCGGCAATCGCCGTGTTTTGCGTATCTTTATCGACAAGCCGGCGGGGGTAACGCACGCCGACTGCGAATATATTTCGCAGAACGTCGGCACGATTCTGGACGTCGAAGACGTGGTGCCGGGGGCGGGATACACGCTGGAGGTCAGCTCGCCCGGGCTGGAGCGGAAGCTCAAAAAACCGGGGGAGTTCGAGCGCTTCGTGGGGCGAAAGGTGAACGTGGTGCTGCGCCAGCCGGTGGAGAATCAACGCCATTGGGTCGGCCATCTGAAGGGCTTCGCGCAAGGAATCATCACGCTCGAGGCGTCGCCGGGGCGGGATATCCAGATCCCTTTCGAACAGGTGGAGCGGGCGAACCTCAAGTTCGAGTGGTAAGGTCGGAATCAAACGACAAACGGAATTTCTATGAGCCTGGGAACGATTTATCAGTCCATCGAGATACTGAGCAAGGAAAAGGGGATCGATCCGAAGATCATCCTGGACGCGGTCAAAGACGCGATGCTGGTGGCGGCGCGGAAACATTTCCGCACCACGGAAGATTTGGTCGCGGACCTGGATGAACAGACCGGAGCGATTCAGATCTACGGCGTGCGGCGCGTGGTGGCCGAGGTCGCCGATCCGGACAAGGAGATTTCGCTCGAAGAGGCCCGCGCCATCAACCCCGCGGCGGAGATCAACAGCGAGATCCGCTTTGCCAAGCCGACCGACGCGCTGGGGCGTATATCGGCGCAGACCGCCAAGCAGGTGATTTTGCAGAAGGTCCGGGAAGCGGAGCGGGAAAACATCTATTCGGAGTACTCCGGCCGCGTGGGCGAGCTGGTGACCTGCGTGATCAAGCGGGTGGAAGGCCAGGATCTGATCGCCGACCTCGGAAAGACGGAAGCCCGGTTGCCCAAAAAGGAACAGTCCAAGCTGGAGAGCTTCAGCGTGGGCGACCGGATCCGCTGCGTGATCAAAAGTGTGGAAAAGACCGGCAAGAACGCGGGGGTGATCGTTTCGCGCGCGGCGCCGGAGCTGGTGATGCGGCTGTTTGAGCAGGAAGTTCCCGAAATTTACGACAACACGGTGGTGATTAAAGGCTGCGCGCGGGAGGCCGGCGAGCGGACCAAGATCGCGGTGTCGAGCCGCGACCGGGATGTGGACAGCGTGGGCGCCTGCGTGGGCATGAAAGGCATGCGCGTGCAGTCGATTATCCGCGAATTGCGCGGCGAGAAGATCGATATTATCGAATACAACGATGATCCGGTGGTGTTCGCCACGCACGCTTTGAGTCCGGCGAAGATTTCGCGCGTGACGATTCTCGACGCGATGGAAAAACACATGGAAGTGATCGTCGACGACACGCAGCTTTCGCTCGCCATCGGCAAGAAGGGGCAGAACGTGCGGCTGGCGGCGAAGCTGCTGGGCTGGCGCATCGATATTAAGAGCGAGGAAGAGAAGCGGCAGGAAGTGGAGTCGCAGATGGCGGCGCTGGTGGTGCCGGGCGCGCCGGTTTCGGTGCTGATCGATCACGGGCTGCCGGAGGCGATCGTGGATAAGCTGATGGCGGCGGGCGTGCCGACGGTGGAACGGCTGGGCTCGATGACGCCGGAGGAGCTGGAGGCGATCGAGATCGGGCCGGAGGTGGTGGGGCAGCTTCAGGCCGCGGTGAACGGCTATTATGGACAGTTCGAAAGTTCGGTCCAAAGTGAACAGAAGGCGGAGCCGGAAAGCGAATCTGTTAGGATAGAAAACACGGAGCAAGCGGAGCCGCGCGAGGCGAGTTAACCAGTGGGGCTTCTCCAGGAGAGGTATATCGAATGATCCGGCTGTGGAAGCTGTGGAGCCGGGTCGTGAATGTATGAGCAAAATCCGCATAAACGAGCTGGCGCGCGAGCTGGAGGTAAAGCCGAACGTGATCCTCGAGCTGCTGCCGGAACTGGGCGTTTCCGAGAAGAAGACGCACTCCAGCTCCCTGGATGACGACGTGGCGCTTGAAGTGCGCCGGCGGCTGGGCGGAGCGGTTCCGGAGAATGGAGCGGCTTCTGCGCCCGCGGCCGAGTCGAGTTCCGGGGGGTCGGCGGCGGTCGAGCCCGCGGCGCCACCCCCGGCGCCGGAGCCTGCTCCGGCGGCGCCTGCTCCGGCGGCCAAGGCGGAACCGGCTCCGGTGGAGACGAAGAAGGAGGCGGTCGAGGAGCCGCCGCCGCAGCCCCGGGTTCATCCGGTGCGCCCGCCGCTGGCGAGCGCGGGCAGTCCGGCGGCAACGCCTGCGCCCCCCGCCGCTCCGCCGCCGGCTCCGGGTCCGGCTGCGCCGCCCTCGGCTTCGGCGCCGCCGCGTGCTGTGAGCATTCCGGCGAAGCCGGTGCCTTCGCCGCGTCCGGGACAGATTTTATCGGGGCCGCGCCAGCCTCTGCCGCCGGGGATGAGCGAAGCGCCGAAGACGCCGCCTGCGATGGCGATTCCCGGCACGCCGCGTCCGGCTCCGGTTCCCAGTATTCCGGCGCCGCGTCCGGCGGCTCGTCCGGTGGCGGCGCCGGCACCTCCAGCCCCGCCAGCGGCTCCCGGTGCGCAGGTGGTGGGAGGAGGCGGTCCGCTGCGCCCGCCGGCAAAACCGAACCTGGCAGGGCAACCGGCGGCCCGGCCGGTAGTGCCTCCGCGGCCCGATTTAGTGGCAAAACTAACGCAGCGTCCCGGCGCCCCTAGCGCGCCTGCCCAGCCGCGGCCGGGCATGCCGGCGAATCGTCCGGCGAGTCCGGTGCCGGGCCGGCCGATTTATCAAGGGCCGGTGCGGCCGGGGCAGCCGTTATCGCGCGGTCCGGGGCAGGCTCCGGGCGGGTTGGGGCGCGGCCCTGGCGGGCGCGGGCGCGGCATGCATCCCACCGCGGGACCTCTGCGCGCGGAACCGGCGACGGTTCCCACCGAGACCGGCCGCCGTCACGCGACCAAGCCCGGCGCGCGGACGGACCGGCGGCGCGAGGAGGAAGAAGGACGTTTACGGCCGGTGGCGCGGCGCGCCGAAGCGTTCGAGCCGCCGCCGGTGGACCGCGAAATCACCATCGCCGAGGGGATCACGGTGAAGGAGCTTTCGGAAAAGCTCGGCGTCAAGGCCAACCTGGTGATCAAGCGGCTGTTTGAAAAAAAGATTTTCGCGACGATCAATCAAACCCTGGATGTGAAGCTGGCCGAAGAGGTTGCCCGCGACTTCGGCGCTTCGACCAATAAGGTCAGCTACGAGCAGGAAACGCGGCAGGAGATCGAGGAAACCGAGGTCGAGCAGGACCGCGAGAGGCGGCCGCCGGTGGTCACGATCATGGGGCACGTCGACCACGGCAAGACCAGCCTGCTGGACGCCATCCGCTCGGCCAACGTGGCGGCTTCGGAAGCGGGCGGGATCACGCAGCACATCGGCGCGTATCACGTCGAAAAGAACGGGCGGAAGATCGTCTTCATCGACACGCCGGGCCACGAGGCGTTCACGCGAATGCGGGCCCGCGGCGCCAAGGTCACCGATATTGTCGTGCTGGTGGTGGCGGCCGACGACGGCGTGATGCCGCAGACGCTGGAAGCGATCGACCACGCCAAAGCGGCGCAGGTTCCGATTATCGTCGCCATCAACAAGATCGACAAGCCGGAGGCGCAGCCGGAACGGATCAAGCAGCAGCTTGCCGACCGCGGGCTGCTGAGCGAGGACTGGGGCGGCGACACGGTGATGGTTCCGGTTTCGGCCAAGGCGAAAACGAACCTCGATCTGCTGCTCGAAATGATCCTTTTGGTCGCCGACCTACAAGACTTGAAGGCGAACCCGGCGCGGCCGGCGATGGGAACGGTGCTCGAAGCCAAGCTGGACCGCGGGCGGGGTCCGGTGGCCACGGTGCTGGTGCGCAACGGGACGCTGCGCGTCGGCGATTATTTCATTTGCGGATCGGTTTTCGGGCGCGTACGCGCGATGTTTGACGACCGCGGCCAGCCGGTGCGGGAGGTTCCGCCTTCGATGCCGGCCGAGGTGCTCGGGCTGGACTCGCTGCCGGACGTCGGCGATCACTTCCAGGTGGTGACGGACACAGCGAAGGCGAAACAGATCGTCATCTACCGCGAGAGCAAAGCGCGGGAGGCGGCGATGTCGAAGACCAACCGCATCACCCTCGATCAGTTGCACGACCAGCTCAAGGAAGGCGAGAGCAAGGAGCTGAATATTATCCTCAAGACCGACGTCGGCGGCACGGCCGAAGTCCTCACCGACACGCTGCAAAAACTCTCCAACGACAAGGTGAAGATCCGCGTGCTCCACTCCGGGGTGGGAGCGATTACGGAGACCGACGTTCTGCTGGCTTCGGCGTCGAACGCGATCATCGTGGGGTTCAACGTGCGGCCGGAGCGCACGGCGCAAGCGCTGGCCGAGCAGGAGAAGGTGGACATCCGCCTGCACACGATCATCTACGAGCTGTCGGACGAGATCAAGCGCGCCATGAGCGGGATGCTCGAGCCGGTGTTCAAAGAAGTGTACAAAGGCCGGGCGCAGGTTCGCGAGGTGTTCCGCATCAGCAAGGTCGGGACGGTGGCGGGCTGCATGGTGCAGGATGGGTCCATCACGCGCGACAGCGAAGTCCGGCTGCTGCGCGACAATGTGGTGATCTATACCGGCAAGGTCCTCGGCCTGAAGCGCTTCAAAAACGATGCGAGCGAGGTGAAGGCCGGCTTTGAGTGCGGCATTTCGCTGGCGAACTTCAACGATATCAAGCCGGGCGACGTGATCGAAGCTTTCGTGACCGAGCGCGTCGCCAGCGAAGCGCTGGTTTGAAACCAGCGGAGCGCCGGCTTGGAGAAAGACGGGCCGCGCGGCTTAGGCGATCCTCATGCCGTCTGTGGGAGTTCTGATCCTCGAACTGAGACTGGAGGAGTCGCACTCGCTCAAAGACAAGCGGCATTACCTGAAAAGCCTGAAAGACCGGCTGCGCGGCAAATTTAACGTATCCGTCGCGGAAATCGATTATCAGGACCTGTGGCAGCGCGGGCTGGTCGCGGTCGCGACGGTTTCGCCCGACCAGGCGCAGGCCGAACACGTTCTGCAAAGCGTGGAACGCGACGCGGCGCTTCTGCTGGGTCCGCTGCTGGTGGGAACCAGTACGGAGTGGCTGTCCTGAAGCGGGGTCCGGCTTGCCCGCGCGCCGGCCGTTGAAACTGTAATTCCACGAAATTTTCATTGAAGCGAATACTTCCGCGTGTTAACGTGACACGAGAGGGGGTTTGATGTCGCGAATCATTCGCCTAGGGATGTTCTGCGCGCTGGCGCTGGCGCCGGCGCGGGCGCAGTTTGAAAGTGCGGCGGTGCTGGGAACAGTGCGTGACGCGACCGGATCGGTGGTGGCCCGGGCGTCGGTCACGCTGCACAACCAGGATACGGGAATTGAAGTGAAGACCACCACGGACGCCAACGGAAATTTCGAATTCGCCAACGTGAAGGTCGGGCGCTATTCGGTGAGCGCGGAAGCGGCGGGCTTTTCCAAGGCGGTGGCTTCCGACGTCGCCGTCGATGTGAACGCGCGCCAGCGCGTGGACCTGACGCTGCAAGTCGGCGAGGTGAGCTCGTCGGTGCAGGTGACCGGCGCGGCGGCGGTGCTCGAAACCGATTCGAGCGAACATGGCCAGGTGATCAACACCCAGCAGATCGTCGAATTGCCGCTGAATGGACGCAACTACGCCGATTTGGCGCTGCTTTCGACCAATACCATCAAATCTCCGATCGCCATTTCCTTTTCGGCGAGCGGCACGCCGCGCGAAGGCTCCTTCAACGTGAACGGCATGCGCAGCACCTACAACAATTTTCTGCTGGACGGGCTCGATAACAACATGTACGGCACCAGCAACCAGGGATACTCCTCGCAAACCGTGCAGCCGTCGCCGGATGCGATCGCCGAATTCAAGGTGATCACCACCAACTACAGCGCCGAATACGGCCGCGTCGGCGGAGCCGTGGTGAACGCGGTGATGCGGTCCGGAACCAATCAGTTTCATGGCGCGGCCTGGGAATTTCTGCGCAACACGGCGCTGAACGCGGACGGCTTTCAGTTCACGCCGCTGGTGTTCAAGCCGACCCTGCACCGGAATCAGTTCGGGCTGGATATCGGCGGTCCGTTTATCAGAAACAAATTGTTCTTCTTCGCCGATTACGAAGGCTTCCGCCAGTTGCAGAATTACCTCAACTACGATTCGATTCCGAGCATGAATGACCGCCAGGGCATCCTTCCGGTGCCGGTGGTGGATCCGCTGACCGGCACAGTCTATCCGGCCAACACGCCGATTCCGATCAAGCAACTGAATCCGTTCGCCTATTACGCGCTGAGCAATCTTCCGCCGGTGAACGCGGGCGCGCCCACCAGCCGGTCGAGCAACGATGAAGCGCTGCTGCTGATCCGCGATTACAGCGACAAATACGACGTCAAGCTGGACGGCCAGATCAACGACAAAATGTCAGCGTTTCTGCGCTGGAGCCAGCGCAAGGATCTGCAATATTTCTCGCCGGACCTCACCGGACCGGCGGGCGGCGACGGCAACGGCTATATCCACACCATCGATCAGAACGCCGCCGTGGGCTACACCTGGATGGTGAACAACACGTCGATTTTTGAAGCCCGCTTCGGATACACGCACGTGCTGGCGGGCAAGGTCCCGCCGTATCTGGGCGGCCCGAGCATGGCGGCGATGTTCGGCGGATTCGCCGGACTGCCAACCTCGCCGAATCTCACCGGCGGAATCAATACGCAGACCATCAGCGGGTTCGGCACCTCGCTGGGACGGCAGACCAGCAACCCGCAGTTTCAGAATCCGGAGTCGTTCGATCCGAAGTTCAATTTTTCAAAGCAGCTTCGCGAGCATTCCTTGAAGATGGGTTATGAGCTGACCATCATCCGCACCGAGGTTCTGGACGTGAATCCGCTCTACGGCCAGGACACCTACGCCGGGCAGTTCAGCAAGCCGACTTGCGCGCAGCTCGGCCTGGCCTCCGGATGCACTATCGCCAGCGACGCCACCAGCTACAATCTGGCCGACTTTATCTTCGGCCTGCCGAGCCAGGTAAACCTCGGCAACAACTTCGTCGCCAATCTGAGGCAGCACGTCAACGCGCTGTATCTTCAAGACGACTGGCGCGTCACGCCGAAGCTCACGGTCAACGCCGGGCTGCGCTGGGAATATGCCACGCCGTTGTACGACCGCGACAACAACTGGTCGAATTTTAATCCGGCAACTGACACCATGGTCCGCGCCACCGGCGGCAGTATGTATAACCGGGCGCTGGTGCATCCCAACTACGCCGACTTCGGGCCGCGCTTCGGCGTCGCCTACAACGTGATGCCCAAGACCGTGATTCGCGGCGGCTACGGAATCAGCTATGACTTTTTCAATCGCGTGGGCAGCGCCATTGAAGGCATCAACGCTCCGCTGGCGCTGTTCGGAGTGCTGACGCAAACCATTCCCCCCGGCGGTCCGGTGCCGCCGACCTTCCTGACCACGCAAAACAGTTTTTCCACCGGCATCGCGAACCCGGCGAATTTCAATCCGGCGGTTTCCAACGTCGATTATATCCCCGCCAATTTCCCGTGGTCGTATGTGCAGAACTGGTTCGTGTCGGTGCAGCGGGAGATCACCAGGAACACCGTGGTCGAGCTGGCCTACAACGGCAATCACAGTCTGGACCTGCCGATTCTGGCCGACTACAATCAGGCCGCGCCGAACGCTCCGGGCGGAACGCTGACCTATTTGCAGCGCGTTCCGATCCCGACCTTCGGTCCCATCACCTGGGTGGATCCGGCGGGAAATAATCACTACAACGGCCTGTCGGCGCGCGTCGAGCATCGCTTCGCCGGCGGTCTGTACTTTTTGAATTCGTTCACCTGGGGCAAGGCGATCGGCGATTCCGAGCAGGCGCTGGAATATTACGCCGGATACGTGCAGGCGAATCCGCAGAACATTCACAACCTCGCCGCCGAAGCCGGCCCGTCAAGCTTCGATGTGAAGCTGAACAACGTGACCAGCATCGTCTACGATCTTCCGTTCGGCAAAGGACGCAAGTATGCTTCGAACCTGAATCCCGTGCTGGAGGGCGTGCTCGGCGGATGGGAGCTGAATACCATCAACACGGCGCACACCGGAACGCCGCTCAACGTCTACTACAATCCGACGCAGCAGCAAGAGACCAGCTCGCTTTCAAATGATTATCGCGGCGAGCCGTTCCTGCGGCCGAACGTATCGGGCAGCGCGGCGAGCCAGACCAAATCGCAGATGATCAACACCTTCTTTGCGGGCTACACGTTCGCCCCGCCGCCGGGCAACTATCCCTACGGCGATCTGGGCCGCAACGCGTTCCGCGCACCGGGCCTGGAGCAGTGGGACTTTTCGGCGAATAAAACCTTCCGCATCCGGGAGCTGGCGCGCTTGCAGTTCCGCTCGGAGTTTTTCAACCTGACCAATCATACGAATTTCGGAATCCCGGGGACGAATATTTCGACGTCTTCGTTCGGCCAGATCCGCACGACGTATCCGGCGCGGCAGATCCAATTCGCGCTGAAGCTGCTGTTTTAATGCCGTGAAAAGCGGGCGGACTCCGGCGATGCGCCGGCATCTGCCCGCTTATTTTTTTAGAAACGTCCCCTGTTCCAACTCTTCGAACGCCGCGCGCAGCTCCTGCTGCGTGTTCATCACGATCGGACCGTACCAGGCGACTGGCTCCTTCAACGGCTCGCCGGAGCACAACAGAAAACGAATCCCTTCTTCACCGGCCTGCACCACCACCTCATCGCCGGAGTCGAACAGGACCAGCGAGCGGTTTTCGGCTTCGGCAGGCGGCGCCGTATCGAGCCATCCGACGCTTTCAGTGGGAACCGCCAGCGGACCCGATGCGTTGCAGAATTTGCCGCTTCCGGAAAAAACATAAGCGAAGGCGTGGCGTCGCGTGTCGACCGGGAGACTGCGGCGGCGTCCCGGCGGAACGGTGACGTCGAGATAAATCGGATCGGCCGCGATTCCGTCGACGGGGCCCTTTTTGCCCCAGAACTCGCCGCAGACGATGCGCGCCTCCGTGCCATCGTCTTCGATGACGTGGGGAATTTCGGCCGCCTTCACTTCCTGATAACGCGGAGGCGTCATCTTGAGCGAGGAAGGCAGGTTGGCCCAAAGCTGAAAACCGTGCATGCGGCCGTTGGCGTCGCCCTTGGGCATTTCCTGATGAATGATGCCGCTGCCGGCGGTCATCCACTGAACATCGCCGGCGGCGATCGCGCCGCGATTGCCCATGCTGTCGCCGTGTTCGACGGTTCCGGCGAGCACATAGGTAATGGTCTCGATGCCGCGGTGCGGATGCCAGGGGAATCCGGCGAGATAATCGGCGGGAACGTCGTTGCGGAAATCGTCGAGCAGAAGGAAAGGATCGTAATCGGAAGTTTGCCCGAAGCCAAAGGCGCGGCGAAGACGTACGCCTGCTCCCTCAATCGTCGGCTTGGATTGAACCAGGCGTTTTACAGGTCGGATCGACATACCCCCACGCTAGCAGACCTGGCAAGCCGCGCCGTACTCTGGCCAGCCTCAGCACCGATACCCTATTCGGGACCCTCGCAGGAAAACGTGCGTCCGGCGTCCGGGATTCGCTACGATGCAGACGATGACACTACCAACGCGGGAACTGGGGCGCACGGGAATGAAGATCACCACCGTCGGATTCGGCGCTTGGGCCGCCGGCGGCGGAGGATGGGCGTTCAGTTGGGGACCGCAGGACGATCATCAATCCATCGCCGCGATGCGCCGCGCCATCGAGCTGGGAATCAACTGGATCGACACCGCCGCGGTCTACGGGCTGGGACATTCCGAGGAAGTGGTGGGCCGCTTTCTGAAGACGCTGCCCGCCGCCGACCGTCCGCTGGTGTTCACCAAATGCGGCTTGCTGTGGAATCCCGAAGATCCGATGCAGCAGGCCCGGCGGGTCTCCGATCCAAAATCGATCCCGCGCGAGTGCGAAGAGTCGCTGCGGCGGCTCGGGTTGGAACGGATCGATCTGTTTCAATTCCATTGGCCCGATGAGACCGGCATCGCGGTGGAGGATTCCTGGGCGGCGATGATCCGGCTGGTGGAGCAGGGGAAGATCCGCGCCGCCGGAGTTTCCAACTACAGCGTGCCGCTGCTGGAGCGCTGCCAACGGGTGCGTCATGTGGATTCCCTTCAACCGCCGTTTTCCTTGATCCGGCGCGACGCGGGCGCGAAGGAGATCGCCTGGGCGGAACGGCATGGCGCCGGAGTGATCTGCTACAGCCCGCTGCAAGCCGGCCTTCTGACCGACGGATTCGGCCTGGAGCGGGTGCGGAAAATGTCGGCCGAAGACTGGCGCAGAAAGTCGCCGTTGTTCCGGCCGCCCGCGCTCGATCAAAATCTGGCGCTGCGCGACGCCTTGCGCCCCATCGCGCAACGGCATCAGGCGACGGTTTCCGCCGTGGCGATCGCCTGGGTGCTGGCGTGGCGCGGGGTCACCGGGGCAATCGTCGGCGCGCGATCGCCGGAGCAGGTCGATGGATGGATCGGCGGCGCCACGCTGCGGCTGGCCGCCTTCGATCTGGAGGAAATCGCGGCGGCCGTGGAAAAGACCGGGGCCGGTACGGGTCCGGCGCGTCCGGAGACAGCTTCCGCCGCGTGAGCGCCGCCGGTTTAGCCGGTCTGCTCGGCCTGCGCGACCTCTTCCAGGTGCTCGATGCCGAGCAGGCGGCGGCCGTGCGCGGCCAGCTCAAACCGGTCCTTCACGCCGGTCTTTTCAAAGATGTGCATCAGGTGGACTTTCACCGTTCCCGGCGTGATCGAGAGCGCGCCGGCGATTTCTTTGTTCTTCAAGCCCGCGCAGACGTGATGCAGGATCTCTCGTTCACGGGGCGTCAGCCGCGGCGAGGAGCGGCGCTCGACCGATCCGCTGACCGGACCGGTGAGCGAGCTTTCAATCCACACATTGCCGCGCGCGACCGAGCGGAGGCAATCGAGAATGGCGGGAACCGGCAAAGTCCTTTTCAGAATCCCGCGCGCGCCGAGCTGCAAGGCGCGGAAGCAGTCGATTTCGGCCAGATCGTTGATCCACAACACGGGCTGGCAGCGGGCGGCAGTGTTCCTGAGGTCGGCAATGAACTGGAACACCATCTTGAGCCCGGCGGTCTGATCGATGAGCAGGACGTCCGGCCGGCGCTGGCGCACAGCTTCGCGCGCCTCGGCGAGGTTGGGAGCCGATCCGGCAAACTCAAACTCGGGGCATTCACCGAGGATTTTGATCAATCCCTCTAGTACGATCGGCTGGGACTCGCAGGCGAATACCGTCACAGGCTCCAAGTCAATCTCCCTAGGAGCATCAGATCGACGGGGGGCGAAGTGGGATTTAGGTACTAAGTATCAATTTACGACCGTCGTACGACCCGGCGGCGCAAGCCGGGTTAATAGCCCATGGATTTCTTCAACTTGCTCACCAGTCTTTCGGCAACCTTGCGTTCCCCGCCCCGCCGCATGACGCCGAAGACCAGACTGCGGTCTCCCGCCTCGCCAGACCATAGAATCTGCTTCCGCTGCTTATCCACCAGACTGAGGCTTCCCGTCGCGATATCGTGCAGGCCGAGATAACGCCCCGTGATTTTCGCGCCCGTGCCTTTTTCCTCTTCGCTGACGCCGGTGAGAATGGCGTCGGCTTCTTTCTCGTCGAGCACGATCGAAATCCGCCCGGGCATCTGCTTAAAAAACTCCGCGCGCAGATACTGATCGAGATCGTTCGGAAGCTTGTCGATGAAAATCTTCCGGATCGAATGAAGATCGGGCGCGGCGGCCGCGGTCTGGCCCACCGGCGCGGGAGAGTCCGCCACCTGGGCCGGGGCCAGCGGAGCCAGGGCCGAAGCGAAGATCAAGGGCAGCCAGAAAATCCGAAGCATAGATCCTCCTTCTTATCGGTTTCGGGAAAATATTTATTTGAGCACAAACCGGCGCGCGGCGTGTAATATCATTGATTCAAATGCATACTTCTCGATTTGCAACGGGACTGGCGATCGCGGCGTCGCTGGCCGTCTCTCAACCCTATCTGGCCGCACAGGGCCGGCAGGGACAAGCCCAAACGCAGACTCAGGCGCCGGCGCCCGCACCGGCTCCGGAAGCTCCCGCGGCGGTTCCAGGCGGACGCGGCCGCGGCGGAATTCCCGGCCCCGGACCGGCCATCTACGCAGGCGAAGTGGACGAAACGCCGGTGGTGACGCACCATTCCATTAACGTTGACGGCAAGACCCTGAACTACACGGCGACGGTCGGGCAGATGCCGATCAAGAACTCTTCGGGCGAGACCGAGGCCCATATTTTTTACATGGCATATACGCTGGACGGCGCGGATCCGGCCAAGCGGCCGCTGACCTTTTCCTTCAACGGCGGTCCCGGATCGGCGTCCATGTGGGTGCATATGGGCGGCTGGGGCCCGCGCAGCCCCAAGCTCCTGCCCAACGGATCGATGCCGCCGCCGCCCTATCAGATCAAAGACAACCAGGACACCTGGCTCGATAAAACGGACCTGGTGTTCATCGATCCGGTGGGGACCGGCTACAGCCGGGCGAAAAGCGTCGCCATCGCGCGCCGCATGAACAGCGTCTCCGGCGATATCCAATCGGTGGGCGAATTCATTCGCATGTACATCGTGCGCAACAGCCGCGAGCTGTCGCCGCTGTTCATCGCCGGGGAAAGCTACGGCACCTTCCGCGCGGCGGGACTGGCCGGTTATCTGGTGAATCGGGGAATCGCGTTCAACGGCATCGTGCTGGTGGGAACGACGCTGAATCTGGAAACCATCTGGAGCCGCAGCGACGATCTGGTGTACGAGCTGGAGCTGCCCACCTACGCCAACGACGCCTACTATCACAAGAAAGTCGCGGCGGACTTGCAGCGCAAGGACTTCAAGGCCTTCCAGAAAGAAGTGGAGGCGTTCGCGCTGGGCGAATACGCGGCCGCGCTCAGCAAAGGCGACGATCTTCCGGCGGCCGAACGCAAGGCCGTGATCGACAAGCTGGCGCGGTACACCGGACTGGACCCGCATTACATCGACGAGAGCAATCTGCGCTGGGACGTCGGGCACTTCACCCGCCAGTTGCTGCGCAACGAGCATCAGCAGATCGGACGCTATGACGGGCGGCTGACGGCGCCGGCCTCGCTGAATACCGGCGAAACCAGCGAATTCGACCCCTCCAGCGCGCTGATCACTCCGCCGTTCACCGCCGTGTTCGACCAGTATATCCGCAACGAGCTGGGCTACAAGACCGACCTGTTTTATTATCCGAGCGGCGGCATTCAGCCCTGGGATTATCAGGTGCAGAACGGCTTCGGCGACACCACCGGCCTGCTCAGGGAAGCGATGCAGAAGAATCCATACATGAAGGTAATGATCTGCGCCGGCTACTACGATCTGGCCACGCCGTATTTCGCCGTCGAATACACCTTCAACCACATGGGCCTGCATCCGGAAATGCACAAGAACATCGTGTGGAACTTTTATCCGGCCGGGCACATGCTGTACATCGACAGCGACTCGCACAGCAAGCTCAAAAAGGATTTCAGCGATTTCCTGAGCCTCGCCCTGCCCAAGACGGAATAACGGCGGCGGCTGTGAGACAATGAAATTCTGCGCCGTTCGGTGAGGTGCGAGAGTGGTTGAATCGGGCGGTCTCGAAAACCGTTGAACCTTTACGGGTTCCGTGGGTTCGAATCCCACCCTCACCGCCAGAGTTTCCTTACCTCCCTAAGCTGGCGGCATCCGCTCCGGCTCACCTTTTGAGCGCCGCCAGGGCCTCTCCGGTTTCCTGCTCCACCGCGGCGTGCAAACTGTTGCCGCGGGCGTCCATGGTCACGATGGCCACGAAGTCTTTCACCCGCAGATGCCACATCGCCTCCGGGATGCCGAACTCCATCAAATAAACGCCCAAGACCTTCTCCACCGACCGGGCGTAGTACTGCGCCGCCCCGCCGATCGCGTTCAGATAGACCGCGCCGGCGTCCTTGAGCGCCTCCAGCGTCTTCTTTCCCATGCCGCCTTTGCCGATGACCGCGCGCACGCCGTAGTTGCGGATGACATGCGCCTGATAGGGCTCTTCGCGGCTGCTGGTGGTGGGACCGGCGGCCTTCACCATCCACTCCCCGTCCTGCTGGAGCATCACCGGACCGCAGTGATACAGCACCGCTCCGCGCAAATCCACCGGCGGGGCGTTCTTCATCAGATACGCATGCACCGCGTCGCGTCCGGTGAAGCATTCGCCGCTGATCAGGACCACGTCGCCGACCTTGAGGGCGCGCACGTCGGCTTCCGAAAGCGGCGGACGCAGCACGACCTCCCGCCCGCTGAGCGGGAATCCCTCGCCGGAGGCCATTGGCCGCGCCGGCCGCGCCGGATCGCGATAGAGCCAGCGCGTGATCGCACCCCCGGCGGGATCCAGCCGGATTCCCAGGCGGCGAAACGCCCAGCAGTCGTAGGCCACCGAGACAAAGAAACTGGCCGGCAGCCGGTTGGCCGCCGTGATTTTGCATCCGATCAGCGAAACTTTCCCGCCAAACCCCATCGCCCCGACGCCGATCCGATTCGCTTCCTCCATGATTTGCGATTCGAGCCGGGCCAGCTCCGGAACCGGATTCACGTCGTCCAGCGTACGGAAGAGCTGCTGCTTGGCCAGATCGTAGCCGTGGGCGCGGTCGCTGCCCACACAGACGCCCACCGCGCCCGGCGCGCATCCCTGCCCTTGCGCCTGCCAGACCGCGTGCAGGATGCATTTCCGCACGCCCTCCAGGGTGCGATCGGCGCGGCCCAGGTGGTCCAGCTCGCAGGGCAGCGAATATTGAATATTCTTGTTCTCGCATCCGCCGCCTTTGAGGATCAGCTTCACTTCGATCTCATCCTGCTCCCACTGCTCGAAATGAATCACCGGGGTCTCGACGCCCAGATTGTCCCCCGAATTTTTTCCGGTCAGCGAATCCACCGAGTTGGGCCGCAGTTTCCCGCGCTTGGTCGCTTCGGCGACCGCGGCGCGAATGGCCTTGCGCAGCTCGATCTGATTCACGCCCACCGGTGTGTGCACGAAAAACGTCGGCATCCCGGTGTCCTGGCAGATCGGCCCTTCATCGCCCGCGGCCATGTCGATGTTGGAGGCAATAATGCTCAGCGCCTGCGCCGCCTGCGTGGCCGGCGTTTCCTGAGCGAGGGCCAGGCCCATCGCCTCGCGCACGTCCGGCGGAAGATTCGTGGAGGTCTGCGTGATCAGTTCGACCAGGCTTTCGTGGAGAAATTGCATAAAATTCGATTCTAGCTTGCGCGCCGCGGCCGGCGCGGCGGACCGCAGCGATGCGAGGATTCAATCAAACCGCTCCGGGCAACATCACTCCGCGAGCTTTTTCATGATCAGGCTCAAGGCCTCGTCGCCGGGCCCGGCCGGACACCCGGGGCCGCGACTTTCCCAAAGCGTCTGCGCCGCCGCCAGCCTGGCTTCGGCCATTTCGTTGGTGACCGGGCCGCGGATCTTGGCGGCGAGCGCCGCATCGGCGCCAGCCAGCAGCTTCGGCGCACCGGGCGCCGCCGGGCATCGCGCCAGGGCGTCGCGCGCCATCTCCAAAATCTCGGTGGCGCGCGCGAATTTCGCCGCGGTGGTTAAGCTTCGCGGCGTGGGATCCAGATTCAGCAGGCGCGCCGCCAGCTCCAGACGCGGCCCGGCATCGGCGCCGCGCCGGACGGCGTTCTGAAAAGCGGACTGCGCCTCGCGATAATTTCCCAAAGCCAGCTCCGCTTCCCCAAGCCCCGCGTAATTGCGGGCATCGCCGGGGTCCTGGCGAATCAGGGCGCGATAGGCCGCCACCGCGCGATCCGGAGCGCCCGCGGCGGCGTACAGGTGCGCCACCTGGCCGAGCACGGCCGGATCGCGCCGCGCCTCGTCCTCCAGCGGGATCAGCTCCGCGATCAGCTCCTGATTCGATTTGATCGAAGCCAGCAAATTCGCCAGCTCCAGACGAACACGGATGCGCTGGACTTGAGAGTTCCCCGGCCAGATGCCGAAGATGGCGCGATGATAATACGCCTCGGCCTGATTCGGTTCGCCGCGCCGGACCATCAGCCGCGCCTCCAGCAGATTCGCGCGGCCATCGTTGGGGGACGCCTCCAGTACCGCCGCCAGGGTGGTTCCCGCCTCATCCAGCTTTCCGGCCGCCAGCAGCGCTTCCGCCAGTTGCAAGGCGTAGCCGGTGTTGCCGCGGTCCAGCGCCTGGGCCTTGCGGAGAGCCTCGACGGCCTCGGCGGGATGGCCGGAGGCGAGCAGTTGCCCGCCCTGTTCGGCCGCGTGGCGGGCTTCGGCCCGCACCTCCGCGCGCTCGGTTCGCGCCAGAAAAAGATCAGCTGTCCACAGCGCCGCCGCCGACGCCAGAACCGACGCGATCAGGCCGATTCTAGGAGGCATGCGTGCCGTCCCGCGCCGCCTTTTCGACGCCGTAGGCCGCCAGAATGTCCGGCAGCGTCACCACGCCGTAGGATTGCCGAATGTTGGCGCGGCTCACCACAGGCAGCGTATCGACCCCGGCCGATCCCATTCGCTCCAGCGCCAGCGACAGCGGATGATCCGGATGAACGTAGGGAAACGCGGCCTCCCCCGCGATCACGTCCGCCAGATGCGAGCGCGGCGCCTTGGCTTCATGCAAATCGCGCAGGGCCACCACGCCCGAAAGATGCCGCGTGTCGCCCACCGGCCAGGCGTTGCGTCCCATTTCCTCCAGGCGGTGGATCGCAGTTGCAAGATCCAGGTCGGGCGGAAGAGGCTCGGGCCCGGTACGCATGATTTGCGCGACGCGCACGCCGGCCAGCTCGTCGCGGCTCTCCCCGGTGGGCAGAAAAACCCCTTCCTGAAGCGCCAGCGCCTCATAAATGGGCTCCTCTTGCAGCTTCTGCGAAATGATGAAGGCGATCATGTTGGCGATCATCAGCGGCACAATGATCGAGTAGTCGCGCGTCATTTCGAAAATCATGATCACCGACGTCATCGGGGTGCGGACGATTCCCGCAAAGCAGGCGCCCATGCCGACCAGCGCATAGGCGCCCGGTCCGGCGGTGAGGCCCGGGAATAAAGTATGGGCCACGCTGCCCACCGCCCCGCCGACCATGGCGCCGATGAACAGGCTGGGGCCGAAGATGCCCCCGGCGTTGCCGGTGCCGTAGCAGACCGGCGTTGCGATCAGCTTCAGAATCGCCAGCGCCAGCACGGTCTTCAGGACGAAGTCTCCGCCCAGCACGATATCCACGAAGTCGTAGCCGACGCCAAGGACCTGCGGCATGAACCATCCCATGACGCCGACCGCAAGTCCACCCACTGCGGGCTGCGCCCACTGCGTCCGTTTCGGCAGCGTGAGAAAAATTTTTCGGATCGCCAGCAGAAGCTTGACGAACCACACCGAGGCCAGCCCGCCGGCGACGCCCAGAATCGCGTAGACGCCGAACTCGGCCGGATGCACAAGCTGGTAGGCGGGCGTGTGAAACAGGGGCTGATCGCCGAGAATCAGGTGCAGCACCATCCAGGAGGCCGCCGAGGCGATCACCGTGGTGCCCAGCACCGGAGCGTGCATGTCGCCCAAAATCTCCTCGAGCGAGAACAAAACCGCGGCGATGGGCGTGTTGAAAGCGGCGGCCAGCGCAGCCGAGCATCCCACCGGCACCAGCGGTTTGACCTGCTCCGGGCTGAGGCCAAAGCGGCGCCCCAGCACGCTGGCGATGCCGGCGCCGATCTGCACCGACGGCCCTTCGCGCCCGAGCGCAATGCCGCTGGCCAGAGAGGCCGAACAACAAATGAACTTTCCAACCACGGTTTTCAGCGAAATATAGCCGTTGTTGATGAACAGCGCGAATTTGGTCTGCGGAATCCCGCTGCCGCGCGCGTTCGGAAAGTAGCGCGACAGCAGAACTCCGGTGCCCAGCGATCCGGCCAGCGGGATCAGCAGGCGCCGCCAGGGCGAGCCGCCCGCCGGGTACATTCGCGCGGCGAGGCGCCCGGTCAGCAGAATAAACGCGACGACGACCAATCCGACCAGCACGCCGATCGTCAGGCTCAGAAGAACCGTGAGATTGCGATTGGCCGGCGGGCGGGAAGGCTCGGGACTCACAGTTTCAGGCTATCGCGAATCGCGCGAGCGCCGCGCGCTTCCACCGCCGCTTCCAACTTGTCCCCGCTTCCTCGGAGCCCCCACCGCCCCAGGGCGACACCCGCGTCCCCGCCGCTTCATCGTCCCGATGCCACCTTCGCGCCGGGCTGCGTCCGCCCGGAATGCGGCGTTTTGTCCTTGGCGTAGCACAGCGGATCCAGCGCGCATTCGGCGCAGCGCGGATTGCGCGCGGCGCACAGCGCGCGCCCGTGCAGGATAAGCTGATGCGAAAACAGAATCCATTTTTCCTTCGGGATGATTTTCATCAGATCCTGCTCGATTTTCTTCGGATCGGATTCCTTCGTCAAATCGAGCCGCCGCGCGATGCGCCGCACGTGCGTGTCCACCACCACGCCGCTGGCGATGCCGTACGCCGTCCCCAGCACGACGTTGGCGGTTTTCCGCGCGGCGCCGGGAACCGTCAGCAGATCGTCGATGTTGCGGGGCACTTCGCCGTGAAAATCGCGCAGAATCTTCCGGGCCGCGCCGACGATCGATTTCGCCTTGTTGTTGAAAAAACCGGTGGATCGGATATCCTGCGCGAGTTCGGACGGATTGACGTTGGCGAAATCCTGGATGGTTGGATATTTTTTGAACAGCTCCGGTGTCACCTGGTTGACGCGTTTATCGGTGCATTGCGCCGAAAGAATGGTGGCGACCAGAAGCTCCCAGGCATTGCGGTGATGAAGCGCGCATGCCGCGTGGGGATACATTTGGTCGAGCAGTTCCAGGATTTTGGCGACGCGCGCCCGTCGCTCCGCCGCGTTTTTCGGTTTCGGCATTTCAATCCTTTTGCATGTTGAGTTTCGTGTACACCACGCGCAGGCCGGCGCGCTCGTAGTTGCGCTGGGACGCGCTGCCGGGAGCCGTGGAGGCGGTGGCAAGGTCGCAGCCCAGCCGCGCCGCGTGGGCCAGCCGCGCCCGGATCAAAGCCAGATGCAGCCCGCGATTGCGGAATCGGCGCACCGTGCTGTCGGCGAACAGCAGCGCGAGTTTCCCGCGGGTGTTCATCGCCGCGGCGGCGGCCGGCGCGCCGTCCACAAGGGCAAGCCACGCGGAGGCGCCTTCCAGGCGCAGCAGACGGCGCCCCGTGTCGAGCTCCACCGCGCTGAACTCGGCGCGCTCGAAAAAGCCTTCGAGCATGACGCGCGTCCAGAGCTCTTCTTCGCCCGGATGGATCGTGCGGACACGCGCGTCCGGGCTGCCCGCGGCGGGCCCGGCGAGCGCATTGTTGCACTCCACGATACGGTAGCTGCGGTCGCCCAGCAGCTTGAGCATCGTCGGGTCAGCCAGAGGGCAGAAATCGAGGTTGACGCCCGCGCCGCGGGAGCGATAGAAGCTCTCCAGGCAATCGAAGTCGGCGGCGGAGACGGGGCCGTTCAGTCCCAGGCCCACGGCGCGCGTGAGCGGCGAGCCCACGCCCGAAAAGGCCGCGAAGCCGCCGGCGACCGCGATCGATTCTCCGCAGCCGGCGGCATTGAGGGACTCGCCTCGTTCGATGCGACGGGCAAGCGCGGTATCTGAGAACATTCGATTGTTATAATTAAACCGAATTGTCGCGGGTACTTTCCAGTTCGCTTCTTTGTTTGTTGCTGACGGCGACGCTGATTTGGGGCGGATGTATTTCCTGCGATCAGTTTTTCATGCTCGGCAAGTCGCATGGTTGCTGTACGCCGGAAGGGCAGTGTAAGAAGAAAACTCCGGTTAAGCACGGGTCCGGCGGCGATTGCAGATGGATCGCGTTTGATCAAGGGCAGGGTATCGATTTTCACTTTGATCTTCCCGCCGTCTTCGTCCGCCAATCGCCGATCGCCGCGAAAAGACCGGACCTGAATCCCCGGCGCGCGCAGGATCCCGCCGAACCTTCCCCGCCGGATTTGCATCTCTTGTATTCCGTCTTCCTGATTTAGACACTCTCGCCGTTTCCCGGCGCGATTCGCGCCTTATCGAAAAATTCTCTAGCCCACTGACAACAAAGGAAGAGGTTTATATGCTGCATTCAAGAAGTTGCGTTGGGGCGGCCGCGGTCGCCCTCTTAGCGGCGAATGCGTACGCAGCCGATCACGGCCCTGTCTTCGGGTTGGCGACACCGACAAATCCGAAAGGAGGATGGAGCTTTGAGCTCGGCGTCAACGGCCGCGATGGAGCCGCGGGCATTACATCGGCTCTCGAAGCCGTGCTCACCTATGGCATCACCGAAAATTTGAAGCTGGCCGTGTCCGGGCCGGTCGTGCTCGAGCCCGACCCGTATGCGAGGTCCTCTGTTACGGAGAATACCCCGATCAGTGGCGATTTTAGCGGTCTGGCGTGGTGGCGATTTCAGAAAAAGGAATATCCAGGGAAGCGGTTCGAAAGCACCGCCGT
Source organism: Terriglobia bacterium (assembly GCA_021324615.1). Classification (GTDB taxonomy): domain Bacteria; phylum Acidobacteriota; class Terriglobia; order Bryobacterales; family Bryobacteraceae; genus Palsa-187. The sequence continues at coordinate 25,365 of JAJPIT010000101.1, forward strand.
TGGCGGCATTCTCGTTCCCGGACCTCAGCAGGAAGCTGGAAACTATCGTGGGATCAGCAGCGGGATCGGGTATGCGATGGGCGGGGTAACCGGAATCGCTTCGCGAAGCCAATATTTTTGGGCGGGCGCAACTTACCAGCGCTATGCCGAATCGGCGGGCAACCGCCGCCCGGATCTTCTTTCCTATACAGCCGTCTACGGCTACCGGCCGCTCTCCTGGCGTACGGATTACCCGCGCTGGGACTGGCGCATTTTCGGCGAGTTCACGGGCGAGCACGCCGGCCCTCTGCAAAGGCAAGGAGTCGAACTGGCGGGAAGCCGGGCAAACGAAATGCTCTTCGGCCCAAGCCTGCTCGGCGTCTATCGCGCGATCGGGGTGGAGGTCGGATTCCAGGTTCCGATTTATCGCGATGTGGGAGCGCTGTTTCCGAGAGAGCGCTACCGCTTCGCCGTTAATTTTGCATATTTCTTTTGAAAAGGAGATAAAAATGAAGCTTCCGTTGATTCTCTGTGCGCTGGCGCTGGCTTGGGTTCCAGCGCGAGCCGAGCTGCTTGAGGTCGATCTCTCAATCTTTGGCATGGATTGAATGACGTGCGCCCACATCGTGGATGTGGCACTCAAGAGAATGCCTGGAGTGGAATC